>NZ_JBIBHM010000005.1:195869-515281 GCF_042957025.1 Streptomyces sp. NPDC008139 | reverse complement strand
ACGGTTCTCTTGGTCGAAAACCCATCTACCAGGGGCTTCACCGCGTTGTCAGCCCAACTGGCCAAGCACAGGAGCAGGTTGGAAAGAGCTCACTGCGGAGGCCCCACCGGAAAGCAATCCGGTGGGGCCTCCGCGTTCGAAGAGAAACGCGACTCGATGTTCCCAATACGCCCCAGAGGAGAGATATTAGAAATCAGTGGCAATGGCACTCACGTCATCAACACTCATGCCCTCTTCAATGCTTCCGCCGAAGTTGTACCCGTCATCGCAGAAAACCAAGTCAATATCCTCCGGCACCAAGCCCCGGAACCAGAGCGCAAACCGAGCGGCCAGACCAAGGGGCGAGTCGAGGTAAATACAGGTTCCGTCCTCATGGGAGTAGCCCTCAAGCTCTTGGCTATCCTCCACGTAGGTCCAAACCACATCCCTGGACTCCTGCGATCCTTGGCGTTCACTGATCACAGCGGTCGGCCAGTCGCGCTCCAAGGCCGCGATCAGATCCGAGCGCCGAACCCCGCGGCTCTGGTCCTCAAAGACGGCGAGATACGTCACTGACCTGCTCCTTTTCTATGGGCTCAAGACGACAGAGCCAGGCACACCGTACTGCTGCATCAGGCCCTGGAAGTATGGTACGGCTCCTGGCATGTTGGTGATGACACGCAACCGCGTCAACGGATTACCGGGATCGTTGATCACCGCTGCATACCGAGAGAATTCATCGCCCATCTTGGCATCAATCTTCGCCTGGATGAATCCAGGCACCTTCCCGCCCGGCACGAACGGACTCCGACCCGGATTGCCAACATACTTGGCATCCAAGAGTTCAGAAGTGTTCATATCAAGGCCATCGGCCCAAACCTGCGTGCCACCACCCGTGGCATGGTATTCGGTCGAACCAACCTGCCTGATCTGGTACGCCTGATTCGCACCACTGCCCTTGGGAGCCCCGGTCTTCAGCGACAACGCATAGGAAGTCGGGCAGCCCGTATTGGTGTTATGAACCAAGATCGGTGTGGACCCGGCCAGCACATAGTACGTGTGCAGTTCCGCGACCGTCAGGTTGTAGCGGTTGGCTGCGCCGGGGGTGGCGTGGACGTTGAGGACCGTGGTGTGGAGGTTCTTGTCGGTGTTGAGAGCATGGCCGGGGGTGAGCTTGCCGGCCGGAGCCCACTTGTGGGTCGTGTCGTCCCAGAAGGGGTGTTTGGAGGTGGTGTGCAGGGTGGCGGGTTTGCCGTCCGTGCCCTGGATCGTGACATCGACGAGGTCGGTGTCGTAGTTGACCCAGGTCGCGGTCACATCATGAGAACCCGCGTGCTTGCCTGTCTTGGGGTCCGCCGACTCGACCTTGTCTCCGACGGTGACATCGCCGATGGGCTTGGTCTTTCCGTCGCCCAAGAGGACGGGGGTGTCAGGGCTGAAGCTGCACCTGCCACCGCTCGAACTGCTTCCGCTCGGCACCTCTTCCGGGGCCGCCTTGGCCGCCACCGGCTTCTTCGCCGTGGCACTCTTGGGGCTACTGGGCGTAGCAGCCTCAGCGGGCGCGGCAGCGCTGGGGTTACCCGGCGGTGGAATTTCCGCCGGCGTGTCATCGACCAGAAGCCGGGCCGCCCCGTTCTCAGCGTCTTCGATCGCCTTCGCTGCCTCTTCGGCCCTGTCCGCCGCGCGCCACGTTTCTCGAACCTTGGTGAACGCCTTATACCCCGCCATCGCCCCCTTGGCGGCACCAAAACCATCGATAAACAGTGACGCGATGTCGGTGCCGTACTCACCCACCTGGTAGTTGATGTTCGTGTGGGGGTTAATCCCAAATACGTGAGCGAAGGGATTATTGCCGACGTGCAGTTGCTTCGGCAGATGCATGTCGAGCGGCCCGGTCACGGAGGTGACGATCGAGTCCAACGCTCCCACCGCTGCGTCGGAGCTAGTGCCTGAGGTGTAGCCGTCCTCGCAATGCGTACATACGCCGCCACCACCCACGTCTGCGAGCATCAGCCCGCTCGGGTCACTCCCGTTGACCGGGTCGTCTCCCGCGTAGGCGTAGCCGCCCATTTGGTTGGGGTCGCCCGCTTCGAAGACGGGGTCGACGGTGAGGAAGCGGCCGAGGACGGGGTCGTAGTTGCGGGCGCCGAGGAGGTCGAGGCCGGTGGTGGGGTCGGCGGGTTGGCCGAGGTAGCCGTGGTTGTCGGCCCAGGAGGTGGGGACGGTGCCGCGGGGTTTGCCGTAGGGATCGTAGGAGCGGCGGGTGATGGCGAGGGAATTGGCGTCGATCTGGAGCTGGGCGGTGTGCTGTGGGTTGGTCGGCTGGTAGGTCAGGGTGCCGGTGGAGGAGCGGGTGATCGCCGTGCCGTCGGGGTTGGAGTAGTAGCGCAGTCCCGTGACGGTGGTGCCGGAGGCATTGAGGGTGAGTTGTTCGGCGCCGCCGAAAAGATAAAGGATGGTGCCGGTCGGACTACGCTGGATGAGCAAGCCGCCGTCGGCGTCGTACAGATAGCCCGTGGCCTTGGGACTGGTGCCGTCACCCGTGGTGACGCTGGCGGTCCGGCCCTCCGCGTCGTAAGTGAAGCTCTGGCCCTGGCCCGCTGCGAGGCCGGTGCCGGTGGCAGCCGTCGTATACGTCTGTCCGGCGAGCCCGCAGGAGTGCAGAGTCTGCTTGGTGCCGGGGGTCTGGTTGCCATCGGTGTCGGTCAGGCACAGACCCGAGCTGACGTTGATCAGATTTCCGGAGGCCGTCAGCTTCCATTGCTGCGTGGGCGCGGTCGAGGAGCAGGTCCTGATCACCACGACCGAGCCGGCGGCCGGAGGATTCGCGGTGTCCATGCACTTGCCGACGACTCTGATCGTGCCGTCGGTCCCGATGGTGTAGTCCTGCCCGACGCCACCGCAGTTCGAGAGGTTCTGGGACGTGCCGTCCGCGGTCAGCGCCGAGGCATCGGTGAGGCACAGTGCGCCGCCACTGGCGGTCTTGACGCTGGAGATGATCGGTCCGGTGGTGGATGTACTGCGGCTGGTGACACTGCCCGCGTTCACACCGGCGGGATTTCGCGAGGTATCGGTGTAGTTGAGAGCGGAGGTCGCCGTACCCGTGGTGGGGTTGCTGGTGGTGACGCCGGTGGCCTGGTTGGGCAGCACCGCGGGAGCCGCGGTGCTCGGGTAGCCGATGGTCTGCGTCGTGTTCTTCAGCGCGTTGCCGCCCACGTCGTGCGAGGTCTGCCGCGTCCGGTCGCCGAGCACGTTGTACGTGTAGGACTGCCAGTACGGAGCCGGACCGCCGATGGTGGACGGGCTCGGCGCCGCCGTCTTGCACGCGGCGAGTTGTCCAGTGCCCGCGACAGCCGGAGTGGTGATGCCCTTGGCGTCGGTCCACGCCTCAGCGACGCGGCTCATGCCGTCGTAGCTGAAGCACTGGGTGTCCGTTCCGGTGACGGTCGTGCCCGTGGACTGGACGTCGGAGACGGTGTTGAGGTTTCCGGCCTGGTCGTATCCGTAGGTCGTGGAGTCGATCGGCAGGAAGGAGTTGGCCTGGATGCTGACCGTGTTCGTCGCCAGGCGCTGTGTGGCGGCGTCATACGTCTGGGCGGTACGCACCTGCTTGCCGTAGTCACCGTAGGTGGACTGCAGGACTTGTCCGAACGGGCTGTACCAGGCCACGTCCAGGAGAGAAGTGGTAGCGGACCCCGTCTGGGTGAGAAGGCCTTGCAGGTTGTAGCCGTAGCCGATTCTCTCGGCCGGGAGGCCGCCCTCCGTACCGTAGGAGTTGGCGGTCAGCCGCCCGACGTTCGGGGTGTACTCGGCGCTTGAGGTGTAAGTGCCGGCGAGCTTGCCCTCCACCGAGGGAATGATCGTGGTGGTGCTGGTCGGCTGATAGGCCGTGTTGTAACCGTCAACGCGAGAGACGTACTTGCTGCCGCCCGCGCCCCCCGCATACCGGGTGGAGGAGACCGGGAGACCGCTCACCTTGGTGCCGTCGTTCAGGATGTCGAAGTCCCAGGAGGCCAGTTCGGTGGTCGGGTCGTGAACGGCCTTCGTGGGCTCGGCGTATTCAGCGGTCTTCCTGCCGAGCTTGTCGTAGGTGTACGAGAGCACCTGGCCGCGGGGGTCGGTGGTCTGGACGAGATGTCCGTACGTGTCGTAGGCGTACGAACTGGTACCGGTGTCCGGATCCTTCTGCGAGAGCAACTGGCCTTGCACGTTGTACTGGTAGCTCCAGATGTTGCCCACCGCGTCGGCGATCGTGGAGGTCTTGCCGGAGGGTGTGTACGTGTAGCTGGTCGTCGCGTTCGCGGCGGTGGCCTTGCCGGTCGTGCCCGAGTTCCAGAGCGTCGTGGTGCCAGCCGAGTTGTACATCTTCACGCTGGCGTCGTCGCCGACCATCAGGTAAGCGCCGGTGGAGCCGGCGACCGCCGCGTTGGACGTCCACAGGACGGCACCGGTCGCGCTGGTGACGACCAGGTTTCCGTCGGTGTGGACTGTTGCCACCGCGCCCGCGTTGCCGGATGTGCCGGAGGACCAGAGGGTGGCTCCGGTGGAGATCGCCGCCAGCACCAGATTGCCGTCGGCCTGCATCGCCAGCCGAACGCTGTTGGACGCCACCGCGGTGCCGGAGAGGATGACCGTGCCAGCCGTCAGCTTGCGGTCGCGCGTGGTGTCCTTGACCTGCGTCGAAGTGGTCTGGCCGAGAGCGTTGGTGAAGGTCGCCGTCGCCTGGCCGCCGGTCGGCGGCACGGTGTCGGTCTCGTCGGCTCCGGGATAGCTGGTGGTCGACTTCCACAACTGCGTTCCCTTGGACCACAGTTGGCTTTCCACCGCTCGGCCGACTCCGTCGTAGACCGTCTTGGACTGCGACGGCACGGTGGTCTCGAGCTCCGACCACATGGTCGTACCCGGGGCATGGTCCGGGTCGTAGTAGCTGCCGATGGTGGAGACGGGCCAGCCATGGCTGTCGTACGACGTGGAGGTGATCACCCGACCGGCCGAGTTGTCCGCGGTGGTCGCCTGCTGCTGCCGAAGCTGGAGCATCCCGTCGTAGATCGAGACCGACGTGCTGTAGGAACCGTCCTCGCGGAGCGTCTGCGTCGTGACGGTGGACGGGTTCGGCTGAGCGCCGGCGCCATTGACCGCGTACGTGAACTTTCGGTCCGGGCTGTCGGGGAAGTCGGACTTCTTCCGTCCGGGCAGCCAGGCCGCGATGCGACGACCGAGCGCGTCGAAGTCGGAATCGGTGAAGCGGCCGTTGGCGTCCTCGGACTTGGTGACCGCGCCGCGCAACGGGTCGATGGTGGTCTTCGACTCCCAATTGGACGGGTTCACCGTGCTGATGGTGGTGGGCAGAACACCGGTGGCCGGGTCGTACGTGGTGCGAGTCGGCTCCCCGGCTCCGTCCAGGGACTTGGTGATGCGGCCGTAACGGTCGTAGGTGAGGGCACCGGTGAGGACGAAGGACGGGTTCCCGGAACCGTCGTACGAAGTGATCGTCTGAACCGCGGTCATGTTGCCGAGCGAGTGCACCTGCGGAGAACTGCCGTCCGAAGGCCAGCCCTGGCCGAGCTTGCCGAAGGTGCCCGGGTTGGTGATGCTGCCGTCGCCGTCGTAGAAGACGCGCTTGTGCGTCAGGGTCTTCGTAGCGCTCTCAGCCGTCCCGCACGGTCCCGCCACGGCGATGATCTCGCTCGGGTAGCTGAGCATCATCGGGTTGCCGGAAGGCGCCGGGGCGTAGCTGGTGGTGGTGCAGTTCTCCTGGGCGGGGACCGAGATGTCGCCCTTGTCGTCGACCCTGGTGACCCGGCCGTACTCGTCGTAGTCCGTGACGGCCTTCGTCGTGCGCCAGTCGCCGTTCGCCAGCAGCGCGAGGGAACGGCCGGTCGTCGTCTTGACGCGGCGGGCGGTGAGGTCGGGCAGCGTCGACAGGTTCGCCGGTGCCGGGTCCTTGGACGTCCATGCCGTACGCGACCGACTCGCCGTACTCACTGTTTCGGGAGCGTCGGTGATCGTCTTCGCGAGCGGCTGTGCGGCGCCGGTGCCGTTGTAGGTGTCGGTCTCCAACGGAGTCCCGGTCAGCCAGTTGCTGTCGGTGACCCCGTTGAGGGTCACCTGCCTTGTGGTTCCGTCGGCCTTGTAATCGCCGTCCATGCCCTGGAGGTAGGTGGAGACCGTCTTGGTGATGGGGTTCGGTGTCGCGCCCGAGGTCGTGGTGACGGTCTGGAAGCCGCGGAAGTCGTTCCAGGTGCGGTACCTGTCGTCGGTCAGGTCGGAGTCGTCACGGTGCCAAGCCGCTTTGGTGTACGTGTATTGAGTGGTCTTCGCCGGTGACCCGGCCTTGGTCGCGTCGTTGTCGTCGATCTGGATGACCAGGGACTTGGTGAACCAGTCCGAGACGGGATCGACGGTGCCCGCCGGATTCCAGTAGACCGGGAAGCAGGCCATGGTGTTGCTGTCCGCGGACGTTGGCATCGTGTGGTTGACGCGGGAGCACTGCGGGCTCGCGTAGGTCACCGCGATGGATTCGCCCGTCTCGGTCTGGATGCTGGAGATCCGGGGACGGAACAGCGCCGGAGCACCGGGAGTGAGTCCGTCGACGCGATTGTCGATCTCGATGCCTTTGAACGTCACCGGGTCCAAGGTGAGTGGACCCGATCCGCCGGCGGATGTGTCGAGGCCCGTGTGTCGAATGGACGCGAGCCACATGACGGCTTGCAACTGACCCGTTTCGTCCGGGTGTTCGGTCTTACCGGTCACCGGATCGATGACTCCGCCGCCGTTGGGGAACTGCTGGGCGAGGTCGTACGCGTCGACGTCCTTGTAGGAACTGCCGACCTTCACCTGGGTGGTGATGGTCTTCAGCCGGTAGGTCGACCAGAAGGTCGGCGCTCCGGTGTGACAGACACCCGTCCCGTCACCGGAGGTGTGGTCACCGGACTCGCAATGGATGTCGTAGGGCACATCGGGCCAGTTGGTGGCCGTTGCGTCAGAGAGGTTCGACGCCTGGCAGACGGTGTCGGACGTGATGCAGCGCTGCGCCGTGGTGAAGAGGATGCGTGCGGCGGAGTCGTGGTCGGCCCGTGCGTCGTCGAGCTGGTAGCCGTAGGAGATCTTCGTCAGATGACCGGCGCGCACGTACGAGGTCATGGCGCCCCCGCCGCCGGACGCCGCGACCTGGCCGTACCCAATTGCACCGGTTACGAGCAGTCGTGGAACTCGGTGAGCCAGATTCTCGCGCCCGGCGGTGCCGGCGGCCCCAATGACCCGCCGAGTCTCATCACCGTGGTGAAGGACAGCGGCCTCTGGTACTACCCCGGAAACCGTTCGGGCGACTACCACTTGGGGAACGCGGTGCGGCTCGGAACCGGCGACTGGTCGCACATGACCCTGGTCGCCCCCGGCACCGCCGGCGACGCCCCCACCTTGTGGGCGCGCGACGACGACACCGGTGTCCTGCACAGCTACCCGCTGAGTTTCGGCGGCGACGGACTGCCCACCACCGTGCTCACACCTCCCGCGGACCAGGCCCTGGTCTCCGGCGTGACCGCCACGGATGGCAGCGCGCTCTGCGCCGACATCTCCAGCTCCAACACGTCCCGGGGCACCGCCATCCAGACGTTCGCGTGCAACAGCACCAATGCGCAGCGATGGACCCTCGGAACCGACAAGAGCGTGCGAGCCCTGGGCAATTGCCTCGACGCCACGTCCTCGGGCACCGCCAACGGGACGCCCATACAGCTCTTTCCGTGCAATCAGACTGCGGCCCAGCAGTGGACTCCCGGTCCTGGCGGCACCCTGAAGAACGTCGGTTCCGGCAGGTGCCTCACCGATCCGAGCGCCGACAGGACAGCCGGAACCCAACTCGTGCTGTGGGACTGCACAAGCGGCGCCGCGCACCAGAACTGGGCGGCCGCCACCGCCGGTACGCTCCAGGCGCCCGAAGCGCTGCTTCCGCTCAATTTCGTCAAGGGCGTCTACCCGACGATCCTCTCCCCCGGTGATGTGAACGGCGTGAGCAGCACCGGGCCCTCCGGCAACCCCGACGGCAACCCGGACCTCTACGTCATCACCAACCGCGGTCGCATCGTCGAATACCCCGGAGCCGCGCCGACCGCGACATCGGCGCAGTTCGCCGGCTCCGTCGGGCTCGGTTACCTGACCAAGCCCGCCACGACCGACACGGGAGGAGACCTGAACGGGGACGGCATTCCTGACCTCCTCGCGATCGACAACACGGGCCACCTGCGTTTCTACCCGGGCACCAGCACCAACAGGCCGAGCAACGGGCCTACTGTCGGCGGTGGTTGGGCGGGGTCGGACATCAGTCACCGCGGGGACTGGACCGGTGACGGCTATGAGGATCTGATCGCTCATCTACCCGGCGACAGCACCCATCTGTGGGTGTATCCCGGTGACGGATCGGGCAACTTCGGCGCCCGCCGTCCGCTCAACCGTCCCTCGGGATCGCCGAGCGCCGACTGGTCCCAGACCACGGCGGTGATCTCGGCCGGGGATGTGAACCTCGACGCCTATCCCGACGTACTCGCCGTCGAGAACGGCGCCCTCTACCTCTTCCCCGGCACGGCCAACGGCCAACTCGCCGCGCCCACCGTGGTCGGCACGACGGGCTGGGGCAGCCTGCAACTGCTCGCTCCCGGCGATGTCGACGGGGACGGACTGGGGGATCTGTGGACCCGCAATGTCAGCACCGGGGTGCTGACTCAATACCTGAACGATGCCGCTGATCCGCAAGGTCCGGGGGCACCGCTCGGACGGGGCGGCAACCGCACGACCATCGGCTCCGGATTCAACGGAAGCACGCCGGGGATGGCGGCCGTCGGCGACACGGATGGTGACGGCCGCCCCGATCTCTGGGCGACCTGGACCTCCGACGATCACCTCCACTTCTACGCCGGTGCCGGTTATCCCACGGCACCGCGCAGTTTCGCCGCGCCGGTCGATGCCAGTGGCGGAGGCTGGACCAGCGTGATCGACGCCATCTCGTGACGCGAGCCCGGCCGCGGGCACAAGGGAGAAGGGGCACCCCCGAGGGGGTGCCCCTTCTTTGTCACGGTGTTCGCGTGACGTCAGGCCCAGTCGTCCTGGTCCGCGTCGCTCGACTCGGAGCCGAGGCGGTCCTGCGACGGGTCCTCGACGTCGGAGCGGCGGTCCCGCTGCCCCTGGTCGTGCTGGGTGCCGCGCTGCATGTTGTCGCGCGCGTCGTCCGCGGACTCGGCCGCCTTGTCGCGCTGGTCGCCGGCCGCGCCCTTTGCCTTGTCGGCGAACTCGCTGGCCTTGTCCTTGAACTGGTCGAAAGCGCCCATGATCACTCCTCCTGGAGTCTGTGGGGATGGGGCCTCGACCAGACTTACACGGGTGCGCGAAGTGCGCATCTCGGGACGAAAACCCCAGCGCGGCAAGGGCTTTGGGGTCACGGAGCGTGAGGCTCAGGCGTTCGGTCCCGTGGTCGCACCGGCCGAGCGGGCCGTCTCGTCGGCGGCGCCGCCCCGGCCGACGAGGCCGCGGTGGGTACCGGCCGCGCGGGCGAGGGCGGGTTCGACCTGCCGCATCTGCCGCTGCCCGAGGGCGCCCCCGATGACGGACGGGAGATAGCCGCGGATGGACTGCATGCCGCGCAGCCACGCCTGCCCGTAGACGTGCGGGGAGCGGCGGACGATCCCGGCGGCGATACGGTCGACGGCGGGTTCGAGCGGATAGGTGCGGTTGGTGGGCCAGGGCAGCTTGGAGCGCAGGTCGCGCAGGACGTCGTCCTCGTCGGCGCCGCGCACCATGTCGGTGTCGGTCCAGCTCAGGTAGCCGACGCCGACCTTGACACCCTTGTGGCCCACCTCCCCGCGCAGGCAGTGCGCGAAGGCCTCGACGCCCGACTTGCTCGCGCAGTACGCGGCCATCAGCGGCGCCGGGGTCAGCGCGGCCAGCGAGGCGATCTGGAGCAGATAGCCGCGCGACCGCAGCAGCGCGGGCAGGAAGGCGCGGGCGGTGGTGATGCTGCCCAGCAGATTGACCTGGATGACGCGGTCGAACGCCTCGGGGTCGGAGTCGAGGAAGGGGCCGCCGGTGGCCACCCCGGCGTTGGCGACGACGACGTCGACCCGGCCGAAGCGCTCGGCGACCTCCTCGGCCACCGCCGCCATCGCGGCCCGGTCGGTGACATCGGCGGTCCACCAGCCCGCCCGCGCCCCGATCGACTCGGCGACCTTCTTCAGCTCGTCCGGCTCCAGGCCGACCAGCGCCAGCGTCGCCCCCCGCGCGGCGAGCTTGCGCGCCAGCAGCGCCCCCACTCCGCGCGCCGCCCCCGTGACCACCACGACCTGCCCGTCGAGCGAGCTGTCCGTACGGCTGCTCATGCGCTCTTCTCCTCTGTACGTGTGTCGGTGAGCGGGTCAGTAAGTGTGTCGGTACCTGTGCCGGTACGCGGGTCGGTACGCGGGTCGGTACGCGGGTCGTCCACCGCGCGTACGTCGCCGGACGCGGCACCCACCCGCAGATGGGCCGCGGCCAGCTTCCGTACCGCCGCGACCACCGCGTCCGCGTCCTCGATCGGGGTCATGTGGCCGAGCCCGGGCAGCTCGATCAGGTCGGTGCAGTTCGGCAGGGCGGCGGCCATGCCGCGCGCGTGCACGGGAGGGGTGAGCTTGTCGGCGGTGCCGACCAGCACGGCCGTGGGCGCGGTGAGCGCGGCCAGTTCCGCGTCGAGGTCGAGCGCGGCGAGCACCCGTCCCCACTCGGAGCGCTGCCGCGAACCGCAGGCGTGCACGATACGGGCGGAGAAGGCCACCTGCTCGCGGGTCGCACCGGACGCCAGCACGCCGTACTTGAGCGCCGCGCGCGAGACCGGGGTGACCGGTCCGAGCGGCAGCCGGGACACCAGGAGCTGCCGGTGGAAGGCCCGCCGGACGCGCCGGGAGCTGAAGCGGGGCGGCAGCACCTGGGTCGAGCCGAGCAGCCGGGCGCTGCCGGTGCTGGTCATGAGGACGGCGGCCGTACGCTCCTGGACGGCGGTACGCCCGAAGGCCGCCATGATCGTCATACTGCCCATGGAGTGGCCGACCAGCACGGCCTTCTCACCGTCGTAGCCGTCACCGACGCCGTCACCAGCGCTGTCACCGGCGCCGTCACCGGAAGCACCGGAAGCGCCCGTAGCGCTGGAAGCACCCCCCGGCAGCACAGCCCTCACCACCGCCTCCAGATCGTCGGCGAGCTGCGTCGTCCCGTACCCCGCCCGCGACCGCGGCGACGCGCTGCGCCCGTGCCCGCGCTGGTCGTACGCGATGACCCGGAAGTCGGCGGCGAGCGCCCGGACGACCGGGGCCCAGAAGAGGGTGGAGCAGGTCCAGCCGTGGGCGAGGACCAGCGGCGGGCCGTCGGCGCGGCCGTACTCCTCGACGTGGATCCGGGTGCCGTCGGCGGAGACGACGGTCAGCTCGCGGCGGGCGCGTACCGCCTCGTAGGGCACCGTCATGACATGGCCTCCACAGCCTCGCGCCGACCCGCGACCGGGGCCAGCACCTCGTATTCGGAAAGCTTCAACTGCCGGGTGGCGCGCCGGAATTCGGCGGTGGTGCCGGGCCAGGCGGTGGTGTTGCGGCCGTTCGCGTCGAGATACCAGCTCTTGCAGCCGCCGGTGTTCCAGACCGTACGGGCGGCGCGGCGCTGCATCTCCTCGTTCCAGGCGGTGACGGCCTCGGGCCTGGCCTGGAGGGCGGCGGCGCCGGTGGCGTCGAGGGTGCGCATGAAGTCGGCGACGTAGTTCAGCGACGACTCGATCATCAGGATCATCGAGCTGTTACCGAGGCCAGTGTTGGGGCCGATGATGAACAGGAGGTTGGGGAAGCCGTCGACCGCGCAGCCGCGCAGCGCGGCCATGCCGTCCTTCCAGTGCTCGGCGAGCGTACGGCCGTCCGCGCCGATCACCCGGTCGCCGATCGGCATGTCGGTGACGTGGAAGCCGGTGCCGAAGACGATCGCGTCCACCTCGCGCTCGGTGCCGTCCGCGGTCACGATCGTCGAGCCGCGGACCTCGCTGAGCGCGGAGGTGACGACCTCGGTGTTGGGCTGCGCGAGCGCCGGATAGTAGGTGTTGGACAGCAGGATGCGCTTGCAGCCGATGGTGTAGTCGGGGGTGAGGCGGGCGCGCAGCTCCGGGTCCTTCACCGACCGCTTCAGGTGGTTGGCCGCAATCCGCTCGGCGGCCTTGAGCAGCTTCGGGTGCCGTACGAAGGCGCCGACCTGGAACTCCCTGATCAGCCAGAGCAGGCCGCGGCGCGCCTTGGCGGTGGCCGGGACCTTGCCGTGCAGCCAGCGCTCGGCGGCGCTGACCCCGCGGTCGACGCGCGGCATCACCCACGGCGGGGTGCGCTGCACGACGGTCAGCCGGGCGACCTCCGGCTGGATGGACGGCACGATCTGGATCGCGGACGCGCCCGTGCCGACCATGGCGACGCGCTTGCCCTTGAGGTCGAAGTCGTGGTCCCAGCGCGAGGAGTGGAAGACGCGCCCGGGGAAGTGCTCGATCCCGGGGATGTCGGGGATCTTCGGGTCGGACAGCGGCCCGGTCGCGGAGACGACGACATCGGCGGTCAGCTCGCCCGCCGCGGTCGTCAGATGCCAGCGGTTGGCCCCGCCGTCCCAGCGGGCCTGCCGCACCTCGGCGCCGAACCGCAGGTGCGGGCGGAGCCCGAAGGTGTCGGTGACCCGCTCCAGATACGCCCGGATGTGCTCCTGCCCGGAGAAGGCGCGCGGCCAGTCGGGGTTGGGTGCGAAGGAGAACGAGTACAGGTGCGACGGTACGTCGCAGGCGCAGCCCGGATAGCTGTTGTCGCGCCAGGTCCCGCCGACCGAGTCCGCGCGCTCCAGGACCACGAAGTCCGTGATGCCCTCGCGCCGCAGCCGTACCGCGGCCCCCAGCCCGCCGAACCCGGACCCGATCACCGCCACCCGCACGTGTTCGAGCTCGTCCATGGCACCCGCCTTCCGCCGAATTGTGCCCCCGTCGATCATGCCAGCAATCACTGGCACGGTTCGGACTGTAGACCATGCCGGGTTACCTCCGGTAGGGGTAGGGGCGGAAGTCGTCCGTACGTGGGGCGGACGGTGGGGCGCGCGGTGGCGGACTGCGGGGTACGCGGTGGCGGACTGCGGGGTACGCGGTGGCGGACTGCGGGGTGCGCGGTGGCGGACGACGGGTGCGCCGTGGGGCGTACGGGCCAGGACACGGGGCGTACGGCGGGGGCGTACGCGTCCGGGTGGCGGGGTGCGCGACGAAGCGTACGGGTCCGGACACGGGGGCGTACGGCCAGGCGCGCGGCGGCGGATGCCACGACGGAATACCTGCCCAGGGGCGGGGTCGGACAGCCCCGAACAGCACATAGGCTGACGGCGTGGACGACAACGGAAGCGGTGGCGGCGCGGCGGGCCACGGCGCGGGCGACGGCTCCGGCAGCGGTTCAGGGGCCGAGCGCGAGTACCGCGTGGAGGAGCTGGCCAAGGCGGCCGGGATCCCCGTCAGGACGCTGCGGTTCTACCGTGAGCGGCGGCTGCTCCCGCCACCGCGCCGGGACGGCCGGATCGCCTGGTACTCCGAGGCCCACCTCGCCCGGCTGCGGACCATCGCGGGGCTGCTGGAGCGCGGCCACACCCTCGGCGGCATCGCCGAGCTGATCGGCGCCTGGGAGAACGGCCGCACGCTCGGCGGCGTCGCCGAACTGCTCGGCCTGGAGGGCGCGCTCACCGCGCCCTGGTCGGAGGAGACCCCGGTCCGCCTCACCCCCGAGGAACTGGCCGACTACTTCGGCGAGGACGTCACCCCGGAGAATCTGACGACGGCCCTCGACATCGGCTACATCGGCGTCGACGGCGAGAACGTCATCCACATCAGCCGCCGCCTGCTCGACGCCTCCGCCGCCCTCGTCCACGAGGGCGTGCCGCTGGCCGCCGTCCTCGCCGCCGGACGCGGCGTACGCGCCCACACCGACGCGCTCGCCGACCTCTTCACCCAGGTCATCCGCACCCACGTCATCGGGCCCATGGACGACCTCCCGCCCGCCGAGGCCCACCGCATAGCCGAGTCCCTGCAACGCCTGCGGCCCCTCGCCAAGAACATCGTCGACGCCGAGATGGGGCTCGCGATGGAGCGGCGGGTACGGGCCGAGATCGACGCCTGGCTGCGGCAGCAGGCGGAGCGGGCGGAGGGCGGCGCGGACTGCGGTACGGAAGCCGGTACGGACGGCGCTACGGAAGCCCGCGCGGAAGCCGCTACGGAAGCCGGTACGGACGGCGCTACGGACGGCGGCGCGCAAGCCGGTACGGACGGCGGTACGAAAATCGGTACGGACCCGGCCGAACCCACCGCCGGCGCCTGACGTACGCACCGCACCCGACGTACCGGCCGCGTCTGACCCGTCACATCACCCCGCACATCGCGAGCGCGCCGCCGCACGACCTGCGAGAGTGGACCACAAGGCCGTACCGACCCGGGAGGTGCCCCGTGCAACAGCCCAATGACTCCTCGGCAGACCAGGCCATTCTGGGCCGGATCAGCGCGATGGTCGCGGACGAGAAGGCGCTGCGCGACCTGCTCGCCGCAGGCAGCATCGACGGCGCGACGGAACAGGAGCGGCTCGCCGCCCTGGAGCGCGAGCTCGACCAGTGCTGGGACCTGCTGCGGCAGCGCCGCGCCCTGACCGACGCGGGCGAGGACCCCGGCGACGCGAAGGTCCGCCCGGCCTCCACCGTCGAGAACTACCGCTCATGACCGACGGCGCCACCTCCGTCCACGGTGACGTCACGGTCACCGACGCGCCCGCGAGCAAGCGGTACGAGGCACGTATCGGCGACGACATCGCCGGGGTGGCCGCGTATCTGCGCACCCCGGACATGATCGCGTTCATCCACACCGAGGTGAAGGACGCCTACGAGGGCCGCGGCGTCGGCTCCGCGCTCGCCCGCACCGCCCTGGACGCCGCCCGCGCGCAGGGCCTGCGGGTCCTGGCGATCTGCCCGTTCTTCGAGGGCTGGCTCGGCAAGCACCCGGAGTACGCGGATCTGCTTTACGTACCGGCGAGCAACGTCTCCGACTGAGCCCCTGTACGTACGGGCGCCCCCGGCCCGTACGCACCGGCGCGCCCGCACCGCCGCCCCCGCACCGTACGCGCCCGCACCGTACGCGCCCCGACGTCCATGTCGGATTTCCGCCAGACCGGTAGCCTGACGACGGGCGATGCTGGTGGGGTGGACACGGATACGGACAGGGATACGGATAGGGCTACGGCTACGGTCGCGGCTGCGAGCGGGAACGCCGCCAGGGGAACGGTCCGGGACTCCGCGTCGGCCGCGGCCGTCCCGGACTTCGACACCTGCGTACGCGCCGTCCGGTCGAAGGACGCCCGCTTCGACGGATGGTTCTACACCGCGGTGCTGACCACCGGCATCTACTGCCGCCCGAGCTGCCCCGTGGTGCCGCCGAAGGCCGAGAACATGACCTTCCACCCGAGCGCCGCCGCCGCGCAGCAGGCCGGTTTCCGGGCCTGCAAGCGGTGCCGCCCGGACGCCAGCCCCGGCTCGCCGCAGTGGAACGAGCGGGCCGACCTGGTGGCGCGCGCGATGCGGCTGATCGCCGACGGGGTGGTGGACCGCGACGGGGTGCCGGGCCTCGCGGCGCGGCTCGGCTACAGCGCCCGGCAGGTCGAGCGGCAACTACTGGCGGAGCTGGGCGCCGGGCCGCTGGCCCTGGCGCGTGCGCAGCGCGCGCAGACCGCGCGGCTGCTGATCGAGACGAGCGCGATGCCGATGGGCGAGGTGGCCTTCGCGGCGGGCTTCGCCAGCATCCGCGCCTTCAACGACACCGTGCGCGAGGTCTTCGCCCTGTCGCCGAGCGAGCTACGGGCGCGGGTCGCCAAGGGGCGTCCGGCCGCGGGGACCGGCACCCTGTCGCTGCGGCTGCCGTTCCGCCGCCCGCTCACCCCGGACAATCTCTTCGGGCACCTGGCCGCGACCGCGGTACCGGGCGTCGAGGAGTGGCGGGCGGGCGCGTACCGGCGCACGCTGCGGCTGCCGCACGGCACCGGGATCGTGGCGCTGCGGCCCCAACCCGACCACATCGCCTGCCAGTTGTGGCTCACCGACTGGCGTGACCTGGCGCAGGCGATCAGCCGCTGCCGCCGGTTGCTCGACCTGGACGCGGACCCGCGGGCGGTGGACGCGCTGCTGTCCGCGGATCCGGTGCTCGCGCCGCTGGTGGCGAAGGCGCCGGGGCGGCGGGTGCCGCGGGTCACGGACGGGCCGGAGTTCGCGGTCCGCGCCGTCCTCGGGCAGCAGATCTCGACGGCGGCGGCCCGTACGCACGCCGGCCGTCTGGTGCTCGCCCACGGCGAGCCCGTCACCGACCCCGGCGGCGGCCTCACCCACCTCTTCCCCGCTCCCGCCGCGCTCGCCGGACTCGACCCCGCCGCCCTCGCGATGCCGCAGACCCGCAGGAACACCCTGGCCGCGCTCGTACAGGCCCTGGAGAGCGGCGAGTTGGACCTCGACGTCGGCAGCGACTGGGTACGGACCCGCGCCCAGCTCTCGGCGCTGCCCGGATTCGGGCCGTGGACGGTCGAGACGATCGCGATGCGGGCGCTCGGCGACCCGGACGCCTTCCTGGCCACCGACCTCGGCGTGCGGTACGCCGCCCGCGACCTCGGTCTGCCGACGACTCCGGCGGCGCTGGTACGGCACTCCGCCGCCTGGTCGCCGTGGCGGGCCTACGCCACGCAGTACTTGTGGGCGACGGGTGACCACCCGATCAACGTCCTGCCCCCCAACACCACCGATGAGAAAGGGACTTCACCCTCATGACCGTCAACCGCCCCGGCCCCTCGGCGGAGCACCCGGTCCACACCGTCGTGGACAGCCCCTGCGGCGAACTGACCCTCGTCGCGCGCGGCTCCGCCCTCACCGGCCTCTACATGACCGAGCAGCGGCACCGCCCCGCCCGGGAGACCTTCGGCCCGCGCGGCGACAGCCCCGTCTTCGCCGCCGTCCGCGCCCAGCTCGACGCCTACTTCGCGGGCGAACTCACCCGTTTCGACCTGCCGTTGGCGATGTCGGGCACGCCCTTCCAGCAGCGCGTCTGGTCGGCGCTGCGCGACATCCCGTACGGCGAGACCGTCTCGTACGGCGAACTCGCCGCGATCCTCGGCAATCCCACCGCCTCCCGCGCGGTGGGCCTGGCCAACGGCAAGAATCCGATCGGCGTCATCGTGCCGTGCCACCGCGTCGTCGGCGCGGGCGGCGACCTGACGGGCTACGGCGGCGGGCTGCCGCGCAAGCGGTGGCTGCTGGCGATGGAGAACGGCGTCCAGCAGCCGGTGCTGCTCTGAGGTGCGGGAGCCTCCTCAGCTCTCGACCAGTGCCGCGGGCACCGGCCGTACCGGTTCGCTGTCGCCGTCCTCCTCGGGGCGGCGGCGCCCGCGCCACCAGCCGTACGCCGCGAGGGCCGCGACGCCGAGCAGTGAGGCGCCGCCGATCGCCTCGCCGAGGTGCAGGCCGGGCGGGGTGAAGGAGCAGGAGACCGAGGTGGCGCCCGCGGTGACGGGCACGGAGATCAGCCCGAGGTAGGAGCGCGCGGGGCGCCTGGAGCCGTTGTCGGTGGCGCAGCTCCAGCCCTTGATGGCCGGGGCCGCGACGACCGCGAATCCGTGGGCGTTGGAGGGGAGTTGGGCGCTGATGCCGTCGTCCGTCACCTGGACGCGGGTGGCGGCGCCCGCCGCCAGCTTCCGCTCGGCGGCGGCGAGCCTGCCCCGGTCGAGGCAGCCGACGCCGTCCGAGGAGAGGGTGCCGGGCTCGAGGGCCCGTACCTTCAGGGCGAACGTCCCGCCGCCGCGCGGCACATCGCCCAGGCGCTCGACGGCGGCGCGGTGGGTGGGCATCCGGCCGAGGAAGTCGACCGGCGCGGCGCCCGGGAGCGTGACCTGACCCTTGAAGTCCGGTGCCCAGAAGTACACGTCGCTGCCCCCGGGGCAGGACGTCCGCAGCGAGTACGTACTGGTCCGCGGACGCCGTACGTACCCGGCGATCCGGTACCCCTTCGGGGTGCGCGGCATCAACCGGCCCTTGCTGTCGCGCAGTTCGGCGGTGGTCGGGGTGTACACGGCGGAGCCGAGCAGCAACTCCTGGTTCCGGTACGGCGAGAGGCCGTAGCGCCCGGCCGGTGCGGCGTCGCGCATCGTCACCAGCGGCGGCACGTCCTGCCGGGTGACGGTCGGCGGCACGTTCGGCGGCGGGTTCACATGCACCTGGTGCGGGTCGCGGCGCGAGTGGACGCGCGCGCCGACCGAGAAGATGACGTCGGTGACGGGGTTGTCGAGGCTCTGCAACGACCGGCCGCGCGAGGTCCAGCCGCCGCCGAGCGCCATCAGGGTCTTCGTCCACACATCGGCGGTGAGGCTGCTGTAGTACTGCGCGCCCTGACCGTCGACCATCAACGGGTCGTTGCCGACGGTCTGTTCGCGTCCGGGATCGGTGCGGTAGTCCGGCCAGCCGTCGGCCTTCGCGATGGCGTCGTACTGGTACGTCTCGCGCTGGCCCCACTGCCCGTAGTCGTCCATGGTCGCCAGCCGCTTCCTGACGTCCCAGGCGTTGGTGAACGCCGACTGCCCGATCTGGGCGCCGATCAGCAGCGTCGCGGCCAGCACCACGGGCAGCGTCGCGGTCGCGGAAGCCTTGGTGGCCGCCGAAGCCCTGGTGGGCGCGGCCCCGCCCTGCGACCGGTCCGCCGCCCAGCGCAGCAGCAACAGGGCGCCGATGGTGGCCACCAGGCCGAGCGCGAGCAGCGGATACGTGCCCTGCCCGGTGACGCCCTTCTCCGCGCCGAAGCGCGTGACGGCCACCAGGGCCGCCATCACGCCCGTCGCCCAGGCGAGTTGACGCCGGCCGGGCAGACCGTGCGCGAAGGCGAACCACCCGGCGATCACCATCATCCCGCTGAGCACGAACGTCTCGCGGTACGCGCTGCCGTTGGGCGTGGTGAAGGCGTGCCACAGCAGATGCGTCGGCTTCCACTGGAACGACGCGGTGACCACCACCACCAGCACCGTCCACACCGTGCGCGTGCGGCGCGGCACCGCCGGGTGGAAGGGCAGCGCGAAGGCCAGCAGCAGCGCCGCGGTGTCGATGTACGTGGACGGCGTCGTGAAGCCGTACGTGCCGGGGAGCATCCGGCCGAGCAGGTCCGACCACGGCTTGGGCTCGAACTCCCGCACCAGGCCGGGGTAGGCGAGCTTCGTCCCCTTGAAGATGGTCAGCACCAGCGGCGCGGACAGGCCGATGCCGAGCACCATGCTGCGCGCCGCCCTGCCGAGCGCGCGCAGCCACTCGCGCGGCTCACGCGTACCGCCGCGGCCGGGGCGGCCGGCGCCCGGTGCGGTCCCGTCCTGTGCGGTCCGGTCCGCCGCGGTCGTGTCGCCGCGGTCGGGCTCGGTCAGCAGCCGGGCGATGAGGACGAGCCCGGCGCCGATCGTCGCCATATACGCGGTGTAGAAATTCGCGATCCAGCACAGGGCGACCACGAGGACGCTCAGATATGGCCGCCGCGCGGTCCGCGCCCACTCCCCCACCAGGCACAGCAGCGGGAACGCGATCAGGCCGTCCAGCCACATCGGGTTGTACGACGCGAGCATCACCGTCCAGCCGCACAGCGCGTACGACGCGCCGAGCGCGCCCGCCGCCCACCACCGGCCGGGGCGCAGCGCCAGCAGCAGTACGGCCATCGCCGCTGCGGCGGCACCGATCTTCAGCACGGTCACGGCGTAGACGGCGAGGTCGATCCGGTCGCGCGGGAAGAAGGCGACCAGCAGCGCGAAGGGGCTGGAGACATACGTGCCGAGGTCCGGCAGGAAGCTGCTGCCGTAGCCGGACTGCCAGTTGAGCAGCAGCCCGCCGTCGGCCCTGCCGTGCAGCAGGTCCCACAGGTGCGCGTGGTACGGGACGAACTGGTTGCCCAGGTCATTGACGCTGCGCGTGCGCGAGCCGAACGGGTAGCTGCCCGCGACCGCGTCACCGATGCAGAAGGCGACCGCCGCGACGCCCGCGGCGAGCAGCGCCGCCCGTGTGCGCGCGGCGAGGAACCACGACCTCACGCGCCCGTCCGCTCCCGGAGGGACTTCTTGAGGTGCCATCGGTTCCCCCGGTACGCATGTTCTGTGAATGTCGCCAGATATTAGGCATCCCCGACAGACAGGAACGCGACATTCCACCGACTCCGAGGTGAACGTCAAACACCCGCCCGGTGCCCGAAGGCAACCGGACGGGTGGAGGATCCCACAACCGACGGCGTCACCTGGTGCCGCGTCCGACTGGACGAAGCCACAACCGACGGCGTCACATGATCAGACGCGTACGGGTTCGTGCTTCTCCTCCGAAGCACCGGTCCCCGAGGCGCCGCCGTCGGAAGTCACCGTGTCACCGAGGCTCTTGCGGAGCTGCTCACCCTCGACGTCCACATTGGGCAGCGCTCGGTCGAGCCAGCGCGGCAGCCACCAGGCGGAACGCCCGAGCAGCGCCAGCACGGCGGGGACGATGGTCATACGAACGATGAACGCGTCGAAGGCGACCGCGATCGCGAGGCCGAAGCCCATCATCTTGATCATCGACTCGGAGGAGCCGATGAAGCCCGCGAAGACGCTGATCATGATGACCGCCGCAGCGGACACCACCCGCGCACCGTGGTTGAAGCCGGTGACGACGGCCTGGCTCGGCGACTCCCCGTGGACGTACGCCTCCCGCATCCGGGTGACGAGGAAGACCTCGTAGTCCATCGCGAGACCGAACACCACACCGATCATGAAGATCGGCATCATGCTCATGATCGGCCCGGTCTGCTCCACGCCCATCAGGCCGGACAGCCAGCCCCACTGGAAGACCGCCACGACCGCGCCCAGCGCCGCGAGCACCGACAGCAGGAAGCCGAGCGCCGCCTTGAGCGGCACCAGCACCGACCGGAACACGAGCATCAGCAGCAGGAACGCCAGGCCGACGACCAGCGCCAGGTAGGGCACCAGCGCGTCGTTCAGCTTCTGCGACACGTCGATGTTCATCGCCGTGGTGCCGGTGACCAGGACGTGCGCGCCGGTCGTACCGGTGAACTCACCCTGATGCCCGCGGATCGCGTGCACCAGGTCCTCGGTCTGCGCGCTGCTCGGCTTGGAGTCCGGCACCACCGAAAGGGTGGCCGTGTCGCCCTTGGTGTTGAAGGCGGGCGCGTTGACCGTCTTCACATCGCGGAAGCCGGTGATGGTCGTCTTGATCCGGTCGACCGCCGCCTTCGGATCGTCGCTCGCCGCGGCGTCGACCACCACCATCAGCGGTCCGTTGAAGCCCGGCCCGTAACCGTCGGACAGCAGGTCGTACGCCTTGCGCTGGGTCGTGCTGACCGGCTGCGAACCGTCGTCGGGCAGGCCCAGTTGCATGCTCGTCATCGGGATCGCGGCCAGGCCCAGCGCCACGACGCCCGCGACCAGGATCGGCACCCGGCGGCGTACCACCATGCGCGCCCAGCGGGTGCCCATGTTCGGCTTGCCTGTGTCGACCGCGCGCCCCTTGCGGACCTTGCGGCTGAGCGCCTTCGGTCCCGCGAAGCCGAGCAGCGCGGGGATCAGGGTGAGCGCGATCAGTACGGCGATGGCGACGGTGGCCGCCGCGGCCAGCCCCATCTTGGTCAGCATCGGGATGTTGACCACGGCCAGGCCCGCCAGCGCGATCAGCACGGTCAGACCGGCGAAGACCACCGCGGAGCCCGCCGTGCCGACCGCCCGGCCGGCCGCGTCCTCACCCTCTCGGCCCTCCATCAGCTCATGCCGGTGCCGCGACACGATGAACAGCGCGTAGTCGATACCGACCGCCAGTCCGATCATCGACGCGAGCGTGGACGACGTGCTGGACAGACCGAGCGTGCTGGCCAGCGCGGTGATCGACGCGATACCAATACCCACACCCATGATCGCGGTCAGCAGCGGAAGCCCCGCCGCGACCAGCGAACTGAACGTGATCAGCAGCACGACCGCCGCGATGCCGACACCGATGATCTCGCTGTTCCCGGTCTCCACCGACGCCTGGAGCGCCGTACCGCCGGTCTCCACCGTCAGCCCGGCGTCCCTGCCGTGCTGCGCCGCGTCCTCCAGCGCCGTGTGCGTGGCGTCGGTGATGTCGGTGGACTTGGCCGTGTAACTGACCGACGCGTAAGCGGTGGTGCCGTCCTTGCTGATCGCGTCACCGCCGGCGGCGAACGGATCGGCGACCGTCGCCTTCTGCGGTGTGCTCTTCAGCTCGTCGACGACCTTCTCGACCGCCGCCCTGTTCGGCCCCGCGGTGATCTTCTGACCGTCGGGTGCCTGGAAGACCATGCGCGCGCTCGCGCCGTCGGCGTTCGTGCCGGGGAAACGCTCATGCAGCAGGTCGAACGCCTGCTGCGCCTCGGTGCCGGGCACCGTGAAGTTGTCGCTCGGCGCGGACGGCGCGGTCGCCGCGCCGACACCGGCGAGCGCCAGCAGCGCCACCCATATCAGTACGACGAACCGCCGTCGCCGGAAAGCGAGCCGGCCCAGCTTGTAGAGGAATGTGGCCATGGGGGCATGGGCTCCCGTCAGGAGGATGGAAATGTGGGCGTGAGGAACCAGCCCGACGACGAGAGCGGCGTGTCAGGTGGAGCGGTGGTGCGGGGAATGTCGTGCTGAGGAAGTGGTGCTGAGTCGTCCCGGGGCGCCGAGTCGTGCTGAGTGGCGCTGGGAAAGGTCAGATCACATCAGTGGCCGGTGCGCTTCGTCACGACAGACGCAGGGCGGGGACGACCACCGCGTCGATGTATCTGTGTGAGAAGTCGGGGTCGGGGTCGAGACCTTCGATGATGGGCCGCGCCAATGCGGCCCCGAACAGCAGGTGCGGAACGAAGTCGCGTGCCGGATTGTCGGCGGCCAGCTCACCGCGGTCCACGGCGCGCTGCACAAGAGCCCGGAAGCTGACCAGCTCCGGCTCGATGAGCAGCTCGCGCAGGGCGCGGAACAGGTCCTCGTTCCTGAAGGCCGCGTGGGCGAGCCCGCGCATGAGTTCCTGGTCCCGCTTGGTCTCGTCCTGGTCGTGACAGCGGATGAGTTCGTGAAGGTCACCGCTGAGCGAACCCGTGTCGATGTCCGCCGTGGACACCGACTTGGAGTGCCGCAGCGCGGTGGCCACGAGTTCCGGCTTGCCCTTCCACTGGCGGTAGAGGGTCGCCTTGCTGGAACGCGTACGGGACGCGACCGCGTCCATCGTCAGCGCCTCGTAGCCGACCTCACGCAGCAGCTCGACCACCGCCGCGTAGAGCTCGTGCTCGCGCTCGGGGGTCAGACGCGTACGACGCGTGGCGGAAACCTCAGCCGTCATGTCGCCCTGCCCTCCGAGTCGAAACGATGTCGTACACATAACCATAGACGGCCCGCGATCGAAACGCCACCGTTTCGATCGTGGGTCGAATCACGTTCGCGACGCTCAACCGTGCCCGCGCCCTCGCGCGTACGGATCCGCACCGCCCAGGCGCGGCGCGGCGGTCGACGTCGCGTCCCGGCTCAGGCGGGAAGCGCCAGCGTGTGACCGGTGTGCTCGACCTTCGCCCGCAGGTAGCTCACATTCGCCGCCGACACGTGCACGGCGGTCGGAATCCGCTCGACCACGGCCGTCCCGAGCGCGGTGAGCTGCCGCGCCTTGTCCGGGTTGTTGCTCAGCAGCCGTATGCCGTCGACCCCGAGCGCCGCCAGCATCTGGGCGGCCGCGGTGTAGTCCCGCTCGTCCTCGCCGCGCCCGAGCGCGCGATTCGCCTCGTACGTGTCGAGGCCGTCGTCCTGGAGCGCGTACGCGTCGAGCTTCGCGTACAGACCGATCCCCCGGCCCTCCTGCCGCAGGTACAGCAAATACCCGCCGGTCTCCGCGATCCGCTCGACCGCCTCGCGCAACTGCGGCCCGCAGTCGCACCGTTCCGACCCGAACACGTCCCCCGTCAGGCACTCCGAATGGGGTCTGACCAACGGCGCCTCGGCGCCCTCGTAGTCCCCGAGCCCCAGCGCCAGGTGCTCCTTGCCGTCCGCCAGACCGGTGAACGTGAACACGTCCGCCGTCGTCCCCCACCCGTCCGAGAACCGCAGCGGCACCCGCACCTTCGTCCGCATCCCGGCGGCCGGCAGCGGATTCTCCCCGCCCCGCGCCGCGTTGACCGCCGTGCCCGACGCACTGGTCGACACCTTCGACGCCATGCTGACCCCCTCATAAGATCTTGAAACATCAAGCTCTTCCGGCGGTCGGATTATTTCCCCCGCCCTGAGATGTGACCCAGGCCACACGTAGGAGTCGGCGTCCCCGCTCCCCCCTCGACCCGCCCGGTACGGCCGCCCCTGGGTCCGCCATGCTGACGCGGTGACGGGGACCGAAGACACGGCGAGCGCGGCGGACGCAGCGGGCACAGCCGGTACGGCGGCTACGGCCGATCCGCGTACAGCCGACGCGCCACCGCCACCGGGGCCCGCACCCGCACCCGCACCGGCACCGGCATCCGCACCCGCGACGGCCAAGCGGCGTACGAGCTAGCCGTGCACGCCGTACTCATCGGCTTCCTGCCCATCTGGGCGGTCACCGCCCTCGGCTGGACGGCGGCCCGCTTCGACGTACTCGGCGACCAGGCGCAGACCGTGCTCGGCCGGTTCGCCTTCACCTTCGCCATGCCCGCGCTGCTGTTCCTGACGATGTCCAGGTCGCACATCGGCGACCTCGCCACCGCGGGTGTCGGCGTCTTCGCGATCAGCCTCCTCGCCGTCTTCGCCGCCGGACTGACCGTCAGCCGCAAGCTGTTCCGGCACCGCCAGGCCGACCAGGCGATCGGCGCGATGTGCGCGTCCTACGTCAACTCCGCCAACCTCGGCATCCCGGTCGCCGTACACGTCCTGCACGACACGTCCTTCATCGTGGCCGCCGCGCTCTTCCAGATGCTTTTCATCACCCCGCTGATCCTCGTCCTGATCGACCTCGACACCCACCGCGGCGTCGGCGCGCTGTGGCGGCGCATGCTCCGACTCCCCTTCCGCAACCCGGTGATCGCCGCCTCCGCCACGGGCCTGGCGGTGGCCGCCACCGGACTGACCCTGCCCACCGAAATGGTCTCCCCCGTCCAACTGCTCGGCGGCGCGGGCGTTCCCTCCGCGCTCTTCGCCCTCGGCATGTCGCTGCACGCCCGTTCCCGCCCCACCCCGGCCGCGCGCACCGAACGCCGCCTGCTGGTCGGCCTCAAGACCGTCGTCCACCCCCTCCTGGCCTATCTGTTGGCCCGGTACGCCTTCGCCCTCTCCGGCCACGCCCTCTTCGCCGTCGTCCTGTGCGCCGGACTTCCCACCGCGCAGAACGCCTTCATCTTCGCCTCCGAATACCGGCTCCCCACCGACCTCCCCCGCGACACCGTCCTGCTCACCACCCTGCTCTCGATGGTCACCCTCACCCTGATCGCCTACGCACTGGGCTGACCCCCGCCCCCACCGGCGGGCGGTGTCACCGGCTGCCCCACCTCGTACGTGAGATAGGCGAATTGGCCGACCCGCTCCACGTCCGTCAACCGCAGCCGCCCCCCGTCCAGCCGTCTGGGCAGCAGCGGCGCCCCCGCTCCCAGCGTCACCGGCGCGACGCCGAGGATGATGTCGTCCAGCAGCCCGGCGTCGGCGAAGTTCCCGACCAACTCGCCGCCGCCGAGCAGCCACACGTTCTCCCCGTAGCCGCGGCTGCCACCGCTCCCCTCCCGCGCGGCGGCCACCATCTCCGCGTGCACCGGCCGTACATCACCCTGGACGAAACGGATGTCCACCCCCGGCACGGCGGGCAGATCGTCCCGGTGCGTAAAGACCCAGCACGGCCGGTCCCCGTACCAGCGCCGCCACTCCTCCGGCCGCTCCACCACCTTCTCGTGCTCCAGCACCCAGCGGTACGTCGTCGCACCCATCGCCAGCACCCCGACGCCCGCCATGAAGCGCTCGAACGGCTCTCCGGGTTCGGTGTCCACCTCGAAGAGCCAGTCGAGCGAATTCGCCTCATCGGCGAGGAATCCGTCGAGCGTGGTCGCTGTGTAGTACTGAGTCCTGGTCACCGTCACAGCCTGCCACCCACCACTGACAATTGCCCTTGAAGTGGACATCGGCGCAGGTCAGCCGCGCTCAACACTGCGGCAGCGGGGGCCGGTCCCGGACCCGGACCCTTACACCCCGAGCTGGCGTGCGGCAGCGTCCACCGTCTGCGCCAGCAGCACGGCGATCGTCATCGGCCCGACCCCGCCCGGCACCGGCGTGATCAGCCGCGCACGTCCGCGGGCCGTCTCGAAGTCCACGTCGCCGACATTGCCCGCGTTGTACCCGGCGTCGATCACCACCGCGCCCGGCTTGACGTCCTGACCCCGGATCAGCCGGGCCCGCCCCACCGCCGCCACCACGACGTCCGCCTCCGCGACCACCGCGGCCAGGTCCTCGGTACGCGAGTGGCAGTACGTCACCGTCGCGTCCTTCGCGAGCAGCAGCATCCCGACCGGCTTGCCCAGGATCGCGCTGCGGCCCACCACGACCGCGCGCTTCCCCGCGAGCCCGACCTCGTACTCCTCCAACAGCCGCATGATGCCGCCCGGAGTGCACGACACGAACCCCGGCAGGCCGAAGCTCATCGCGCCGAACGAGCTGACCGTGACGCCGTCGACGTCCTTCTCCGGCGCGATGGCCTCGAACGCCGCCCGCTCGTCGATGTGCGGGCCCACCGGATGCTGCAACAAGATGCCGTGCACCTCGGGGTCGGCCGACAGCGCACCGAGCGTCTCCACGAGTTCCGCCGTACTGGTCCGCGCGGGAAGCGCCACATGGCGCGACAGGATTCCGGCCTTCGCGCTGCGCGACTGCTTCATCCGCACATACGTCACCGACGCGGGATCCTCGCCCACCAGCACCGTCGCCAGGCACGGTGCGAATCCTGTGCGCCGCGCAACGATCGACGCCTTGGCGGCGGTCTCCCCCATGATGCGCCGGGCAAGACCGGCCCCGTCCATGAGCCGCGCGGTATGTGTCGATGCCACCGTTGCCTCCAGGCGTGTTCAGTCCACTCGCCCAGGCGCACGGCACCGACGTATGCGTCAGGCCGCTCCCCGGTGGTACTCCACCTCAGCGCCAGTCACGGCCCACCCGCACTCTATCCGCCCCCGCCGCCCCCGTCCCGTGTCGCCGGTGGCGGGCCGGGGCCGTACGCCGCCCTGAAAAGCTCCGCCGCCCTGAACCGTCTCGAACGGACCCCGTAAACGACAAAAATCCCGTCCGATCATGAAGACCGGCGGGATTCCGTCAAACGTTCCTGAAATCGACCAGGAACGGTCTTGTTGTGGACCTGAGGGGATTCGAACCCCTGACCCCCTCGATGCGAACGAGGTGCGCTACCGGACTGCGCCACAGGCCCTTGCAACGAGGAAAACTCTAGCATCCCGAGACGGGTGGTCGTGAACGTGATTCACGCTGGTCCGGATGGCCGGGAAGCCTGGCGGCACTACTCGTTGGCGGCGCGGGGGCGGTCGGAGGGGTCGGCGTACTGGTCGAAGAGCGGGGTGCGGGGGGTGCGCGGGCGCGGGCGGCGCGGCTGGGGGGCGGCCGGGGCCGACTCCTGCGCGGCAGTCGGCGGGGCGGATTCCGCGGCGGCGGTGCCGGACCTGGCGGCGCTCCACGTGTCGGGCGCGCCGGGGTCGACGCCGCCCGGCGTACGGGGGGCGACCGGAGCCGTCACATAGGTGGGCAGCGGGACCGGTACGGGCTCCCAGCCGTCGTCGTTGTTCTGCTGCGCGCGCTGCTGGTCGACCCACTCGGCGTGGTCGGTCTGCTCGACGAGGGCGCGCCGGTCGACCGTACGCGGCGAGGGCGCGGGGCGTTCGGCGGGCGCTGCCTGGTGCTGGTGCTCCTCGGCGGCCGGTTCCGGGCGGGCGCGCAGGCGTCGGGCGGCCTCGGCGGCGTACCGCTGGTCGATGCGCACCTCGAAGCGGCGCCGCTCCTGGCGACGCATCTGGCCGATGTAGACCGTCAGCAGAACGGCCGGGATGGCGGGCGCCCAGAGCAGCGCGACGCCGCCGACGGCCGCCGCGACGGCGCCGATGGTGAAGCCGAGGAAGAGCAGTGTCGTGGTGCGGCGACGGCGCGCGAGCACCTTGGCACGCGGGTTGGGCACGCCGGGGCGGGCACCATGCGCGTTGTGCGCACCATGTGCGCCGGCCGCGCCCTGAGTACCGCGTGCTCCGTGGGCGCCCTGCGGGACGCCCGGCCGCACCTCGGTCGCGGGCACTGCGAGTCCGCGGACGTCCACCGCTCCGGCGAGGTCGTCCTCGGATACGTCGTCGGCTGCGTCCTCCGCGGGTTCGACGCTCTCACCTCGCGCTTTCGCGACACGCCGCTCCATCGCCGCGCGCCCGGACAGAAGCCGGATGGCGGTGCTGAAGCGTTCAGTCGGACGCGCTTCGTTGAGCTCATCCTGCCTACGGAGCCACATGGGCACCAAGTAGGCAGCCCAGGCCCCGACGATGACTGCGTAGATGAGGCCACTACTGCTCACGCGTTACACGGTAGGGGTGATCGAGACACGCCATACGCAATTTGGGCCGGTGTGTCGCACGATCTGGCTGATATGCCGAGATTTTTTTGCGATTGGCTTCATTTTCGAACAATTGTTTTATTTCTGGTGCGTACCGGGCCTGGCCTGCCGCCAGCGGTACAGCAACCCCTCCGGGACTTCCTCCGCCGTCAGCGCGTAGACCAGATGGTCCCGCCATCCACCGTCGATATGCAGATAGCGCGGACGCAGCCCCTCCTCCCGGAAACCGAGCTTTTCGGCCACCCTGCGGCTGGGACCGTTCTCCGGGCGAATGCACACCTCGATGCGGTGCAGTCCGACGCGCCGGAAGCAGTGGTCGACGGCGAGCGCCACCGACGTCGGCATCACACCGCGTCCGGCGACCGCCTCGTCCACCCAGTAACCGACGTGCGCCGAGCACATCGACCCCCAGGTGATGCCCGCGACGGTGAGCTGCCCCGCGAGCCGCCCCTGGTACTCGATCACGAACGGCAGCATCCGGCCCGCGCTCGCCTCCGAGCGCAGGTGCCGCACCATCTGACGGTACGTGGGGCGCTGCGCGACATGGCCCGGCGGGGCGGGCGGCACGGTGGCCTCCCACGGACGCAGCCAGTCGCGGTTGCGCCGGTTGACCTCGCGCCAGGCGCGCTGGTCACGCATCCGGATCGGGCGAAGGGTGATGTCACCGTCCACCAACTCAACCGGCCAGGACCCGTTCAGCTCGGTCTCCCAGGGACTGAAGTCGTTTGGTCATTCAAGTGATCGCCGCCATGGATCTGGTCGACGGCGTGCACCAGGAGCGGGGCGAGTACGGCGAGGCCGTCCTTGACCCCGCCGCTCGAACCGGGAAGGTTCACCACCAGCGTGCGTCCGCACACACCCGCCACGCCACGGGAGAGCACGGCGGTCGGCACCTTCTCCCGGCCCGCCGCGCGGATCGCCTCGGCGATACCGGGGATCTCGTAATCGAGCAGTTCCCGGGTGACCTCGGGGGTACGGTCCGTCGGCGAGATACCGGTGCCGCCAGTGGTCACCACCACGTCGTACGCGGCCTCGGCCGCCTCCCGCAGCGCCTCGCCGACGGGCGCGCCGTCGGGTACGACCCGCGGGCCGTCCACGGTGAAACCCAACTCCTGGAGCGCGGCGACGATCAGCGGGCCGCCGCGGTCCTCGTACACCCCTGCGGAGGCGCGGTTGGACGCGGTGACGGCGAGCGCGCGCAGGGTGCGGCCCGGCGCGGCCTGCGGTACGGCGGGCGCGGTCATGCGCGGTGCCAGTCGCCGGACTTGCCGCCGGTCTTCTCCTCGACCCGCACATCGGTGATGACCGCCGCCTTGTCGACGGCCTTCACCATGTCGATGATCGTGAGCGCGGCGACGGTGACCGCGGTCAGCGCCTCCATCTCCACCCCGGTGCGGTCGGTGGTCTTCACGGTGGCGGTGATCTCCACGGCGTCGTCGGCGACCACCAGGTCGACTGTCACACCGGACACCGCCAACGGGTGACAGAGCGGGATCAGGTCAGGAGTGCGCTTGGCGCCCATGATCCCGGCGATCCGCGCGGTGGCGATGGCGTCGCCCTTCGGAACGCCTGCGCCGCGCAGAAGTTTGATGACGCTGGGATCGACCAGGACCCGTCCTGTCGCCCTGGCCGTGCGCGCGGTGACGTCTTTGGCGGAGACGTCGACCATTCGGGCCGCGCCTGCCTCGTCGAGGTGGGTGAGGTGCTGCTGCGCGCTGCTCATCGTTCTCCCGGTGCGGTCTCTTGGGCAGACACCGTACCGGCAGGGACCTCCGCACGGCCCGCGGGTCCGCGCCGGTGTGCGCGCGGACCGCCCGGCAGCCGATCGCCTACGGCTCCAGCACCACCACTTCGACGTCCGCCCCGGCCTCGACCGAGGTGTCGGCTTCCGGTACGACAATCAGCGCGTCGGCGTGCGCGAGCGCCCTGACCAGGTGCGATCCCGAACCGCCGACCGCCGTGACCGTACCGGACGCCCGGTCGTAGTGACCGCGCAGGAACTGCCGCCTGCCTTCCGGCGACCTCTCGATCGCGGTGACGCACACCGCGCGCACGACCTCCCGGTGCACCGACCCGGCACCCATCAGCGTGCGGATCGCGGGGCGGACGAACAGCTCGAAGGACACGTACGCGCTCACCGGATTGCCGGGCAGCGCGAGCAGCGGCGTGCGGTCGGGTCCGATCCGCCCGAAGCCCTGCGGCTTGCCCGGTTGCATCGCGAGCTTGCGGAAGTCGACATGTCCACTTGGCGCGGCGATGTCACCCTCACCGTCGTCGCCGTTGACGTTCATGTCACTGCCGTCCGCGATCGACCACAGCGCTTCTTTGACGACGTCGTACGCGCCGACGCTCACCCCGCCGCTGGTGACGATGATGTCGGCGCGGATGAGCTGGTCCTCGATGGTGGCGCGAAGCGTCTCCACCTCATCGGCGACGGCGCCGACGCGATACGCGATGGCGCCCGCCGCCCGCGCCGCGGCGGTGAGCGCGAAACTGTTGGAGTCGTAAATCTGACCGGGTCCGAGGTCCTCACCCGGCTGCACCAACTCGCTACCGGTCGACACCACGACCACCCGCGGCCGGGGCCGCACCCTGACGGCGCCGCGCCCGATCGCCGCGAGCAGCCCGATCTGCGCCGGGCCGAGAATCGTACCAGCGGCCAACGCCAACTCCCCCGCGGCGACATCACTGCCGCGAGCCCGCACGAACTGCCCGTGCTCCACCGGCCGACGCACCCGCACCTCACCCGCCGCGCCGGCCGGGTCGATGCTGTGCGCGGTCATGCTCGCCGCCGGGCCGCCACCGGTGCCGCCGTCGGTCCACTCCACCGGCACGACACCCTCAGCGCCGGGCGGCAGCGGGGCGCCTGTCATGATCCTGGCGGCCTGGCCCGGTCCCACCGTGGGCAGTTCACCGCTACCCGCCGCCACATCGCCGACCACGTCGAGCACCGCCGGGTGCTCCTCGGTCGCCGCCTTGGTATCGGCGACCCGCACTGCGTAGCCGTCCATGGAACTGTTCTCGAACGGCGGCAGCGCCACCGGCACCGTGACGTCCTCGACCAGCACACACCCCTGCGCGTCGAGGATCTGCAACTCGATCGGTTCCAGTGGGGTCAGTTGACCCAGGATGCTGTCGAGATGTTCGGAGACGGACCACACCCGGTCGGCGTCATGACTCACTCTTGCATCTCCTCGGTGACGTACGAACGCAGCCAGGTCCGGAAATCTGGCCCCAGGTCATCACGTTCGCATGCCAGTCGGACAATCGCACGCAGATAGTCACCGCGGTCACCGGTGTCGTAACGCCGCCCGGTGAACACCACACCGTGCACCGGGCCGCCGGTGTCGTCCCGGTGCGACAACTCACGCAACGCGTCGGTGAGCTGGATCTCGCCGCCGCGCCCCGGCTCGGTCTTCTTCAGCACATCGAAGACGGCGGCGTCGAGCACATAGCGGCCGATGACCGCATACGACGACGGTGCCTGGTCGGGGTCCGGCTTCTCCACCATGTCGGTGACGCGCACGACATCGTCGTCGCTCGTCGGCACTACGGCGGCTGCACCATAGAGGTGGATCTGCGAGCGGTCGACCCGCATCAAGGCGACGACGCTGCCGCCGTGTCGTTCCTGCACCTCCACCATGCGCGCCAGCAACGGGTCGCGGGGGTCGATGAGGTCATCACCGAGCAGAACGGCGAACGGCTGGTCACCGACGTGCGGTTCGGCGCACAGCACCGCGTGACCGAGGCCCTTCGGGTCGCCCTGGCGCACATAGTGCATGGTCGCCAGACCGCTGGATTCGCGTACCCGCGCGAGCCGGGACTCGTCACCCTTGCGGGTGAGTGCTTCCTCCAGCTCGTAGTTGCGGTCGAAATGGTCCTCCAGGGCGCGCTTGTTGCGTCCTGTGATCATGAGCACATCGGAGAGCTGTGCGGACACGGCTTCCTCGACCACGTATTGAATGGCCGGCTTGTCGACCACGGGAAGCATTTCCTTGGGCGTCGCCTTGGTCGCCGGCAGGAAGCGGGTACCAAGACCGGCGGCAGGGATCACAGCCTTGCTGATCCGGGTACGAGGATGTGATTGCGTCATGCCGTGCACCATAGCGGGCAAGTATTCGCCCGAAGACGAAGGTACGACTGGTTGTGACGGATTGGGGACGGATTTGTGTGGTATGAGCGACGCCCGCGAGCGAAAAGCAGAACTCCGGACCAGGCTCCTGCGCACCCGCCGCGACCTTACCGCCGCCGACCGCGCCGCCGCAGCCACAGCGCTCTCGCAGACCGTACGCGGCCTGCCTGAACTGGCCGCCCCCGGACCGGTGGCCGCCTATGTGTCGATCGACACGGAGCCCGGCACCCGAGAGTTGATCGACGCCCTGCGGAACGCCGGTACGCGCGTCCTGCTTCCCGTCCTGCTCGCCGACAACGACTTGGACTGGGCCGCATACGACGGCCCTGACGCCCTGCAACGCACCGGGCGCGGCCTGTTCGAGCCGGCCGGCGAGCGCCTCGGCCCTCAAGCTGTCACCACGGCGCGGGCCGTTCTGCTGCCCGGCCTCGCCGTGGACGCGCGCGGGGTACGTCTTGGCCGCGGCGGCGGCTCGTACGACCGGGTCCTCGGGCGGCTGAGGGAGGCCGCGGTCGATCCGCTTCTCATGGTGCTGCTCTACGCGCACGAGGTGGTCGAACGAGTCCCGCAGGAACCGCACGACCACCTCGTAGACCTGGCGGTGACGCCAGAAGGAGTACACCGCTTCGCCAAGTGACGTCATTCGCGCGTGACGTTTTCCGTCACCAGGTGCGCGATAACCGGTGTGATTTACGGAGTGAGTGCCATCTTCGCCTTGGTGGCCTTGTCCACCTGCTCGGCGGAGAACACCCAGGGGAGAAGTTCGCCGTTCGCCCACATATTGGTCTGGTCGGTGTAATGCGCGTTGTAGACGTGACCTGACGCACCGGTCAGATTGATCCACCGGGACTTGTCGAGGTCCTGGAGATTGACGATCATCCGCATGGACGGGACCCAGACGACGTCGTAACCGCCCGCCGCGTTCCAGCCGGTCGCGTTCACGGCCGCCTCACCGCCGCCGAGCTGCCAGGGGCCACGGTTGAGCAGCCACTTGAGCACGGCGGGGCCTTCGGTGCCCAGCGTCTGGTTCTTCAGCTCCAGCTTGTGGAGGCGGCCCCAACTCCAGGTGTCGATGTCCTTGCCGAGCTTGGCGGTCAGTTCGTAGCGTGCGTCCTTCATGGCCTGCTCAAGGAGCTGGTCACGATCGCTGTGGCGCTTCTTGTTGGGGTCGCCGCTGAAGAACGCCGTTGTCGACATCGTCCACCAAGGGCTGTTCTGCTGCGGCAGCATCTTGCGAACGACCTCGAACCACCGGTCGCCGCCGTCGGGCTGCGCCTCGTCGGCGTCCCGCTCGCCGCACTCCTGGACCGTGCCGCTGCTGCCGTCGAGATTGTCGACCGGCCCGGTCTGCCCGGCCGGGGGCACCCGCAGGCACTGACCCTCGGGACGCAATTCCTTGGGCAGCTTGTTGCCGAAGGCCAGCTTCAGGACATTGCGCCACACCGCGTTGAAGTACGCGGCGGCGGCGGAATCGGCGTCCTGGTTGAAGTCCCAGCCCTCCAGCAGTTGCTGCGCCTTGCGTACGTAGTCACCCTTGTCGTTCGTGATGTTGATCTTCAAAAGATATGGAACGAGAAGCTTGGCGATCTCACTGCTGCTGTCGCCCTGCATCGACTGCATGTCGTCCATGGAGACTTTGCCGCCGTCCTTGATCTTGGACGCGATGAGGTCGTTGATGCGCTGACTCCTGGTGCCGTATCCCCAGTCCTGGGTCAGCAGGTACGGGTACTTGCTCTGATCGATGACGGCCTGGTTGGCGGTCACGATGTATCCGCGGGAGGGGTTGTACTCGTACGGCATCGACTTGAACGGGATCGTGCCCGTCCAGTCGTAGTGCGAGTCCCAGCCGGGCACCGGGTACGTACCGTCCACACCGTCGGCGCGCGTCGGCACCTGACCCGGCGCCTGGTAGCCGATATTGCCCTTGGTGTCGGCGTAGATCAGATTTTGCGACGGGACCGCGAAGTCGGCGGCGGCGGCGCGGAACTGGTCGAAGTTCGTCGCCTTGTCGAGTTCGAAGACGGCGTCCATGGTCTTCGAGGGCTCGAGCGCCGTCCATCGCAGAGCGACGGCATAACCACTGTTGACGCCGCCCGGTGGATCGGTGACGGGTGCGGTCTGTCCGACGGTGCGGATCTCGTCGCTGCGGTCGGAGATCACGGGACCGTTGTTGGTTTCGCGCACCGTAATAGTGCGGCTTTTACCACCCGCGACCCTGATGGTCTCCTGGCGCGTCTTGAAGGGCAGCTGCTTGCCGTCGTAGAGGTAGGTGCCCGCCGTGACCTTCTCCAGGTAGAGGTCGGTGACGTCCGCACCCAGGTTGGTCATTCCCCAGGCAATGCTCTGGTTGTGGCCGATGACGACCCCTGGCATTCCTGAGAAGGTGTAACCGGCGACGTCGTACGGGCAGGCGGCGTTCACCACCCGGCAGTGCAGGCCCATCTGGTACCAGAGCGAGGGAAGCTGCGGCGCCAGGTGCGGGTCATTGGCAAGCAGCGGCTTGCCGGTGGTGGTATAGGTGCCGGACACCACCCATGAGTTGGAGCCGATGCCGTCACCCGACGGACCGAGCAGCGCGGGCATCTGGTCGATGATCTGCGAGATACCCGAAAGTTGTGTGTTGACCGAGCTGCTGAGTCCCTGCGGGCCGCCGGACGACGCGGGCTCGTACGCGCCGGTGATCTTGTTGACGGAACCGCCGTCCACGATCGGCCGGTTGCGGTCGTACGGATACGCCGGGTAGAGCTGCTTGATCTGCGCCTGGCTGAGGCGGCTGGTCATCAGGGCGCGGTCGATCTCGTCCTGCATGTTGCCGCGCAGGTCCCAGGCCATCGCCTTGAGCCAGGCGACGGAGTCGACCGGCGTCCAGGGTGCGGGTTTGTAGTCGTTGCTGAACGACAGCGCCGCGTACTCGACCGACAGTCCGGCGCCGCTGTGGTCCTTGAGGTAGGCGTTGACACCGTCGGAGTACGCCTGGAGGTATTTCTTGGTGGTGGCGTCGAGCTTGGTGTCGTATTCCTTCTGCGCGGCGCCACGCCAGTTCAGGGTGCGCAGGAAGGCGTCGGTCTCGACCTGGCCCTTGCCGAACATCTCGGACAGCCGCCCCGAGGTGAGGTGGCGGCGTACGTCCATCTCGTAGAACCGATCCTGCGCCTGGACGAAGCCCTGGGCGCGGAAAAGGTCCTCGGGGCTGTCGGCGTAGACCTGGGGGATGCCGTTCGCGTCGCGCATGACGTCGACGGGCCCTGACAGGCCCTTGAGCTTCAGCGAGCCCGATGTCTGCGGGAAGGAGGCGCGGACTGTGCTCACGCTCCAGTAGGACCCGAATCCGATGCCCGCTACGAGCAGCAGCACGAACGCGATCACGATGAAGCGTACGCGGCGGGATTTCTTCCGTGCGGGCATCGCTGTCCTTCGAGGGGCAGGGCGGACCGGTGATCAAGGTGCTCGTTGTGCAAGGGCAACCATAGGGGCAGCCCAGCGGTCGGCGGCCGGTGGGCCGTGGAATGTCAAGAGAGCGTAAAATGTTAGGTAAGGCAACGAAGTTGAAAGGACCGGCACCCTGACTGTCCACCATCTCAACGAGATCCTGCTGGTCGGCGCCTCAGTACTGCTGGTCGCGGTCGTGGCCGTGCGCCTCGCCTCACGCAGTGGCCTTCCCACTCTGCTCATCTACCTGGGCATTGGCGTCATCATGGGCCAGGACGGCGTCTTCGGCTTCACCTTCAACGACGTCCAGCTCACCCAAGTCCTGGGTTATGCCGCACTGGTGGTGATCCTCGCCGAAGGCGGACTTGGTACGAAATGGCAGGAAATCAAACCGGTACTGCCCGCCGCCGCGGTGTTGTCGACATTCGGCCTGATGCTGAGCGTCTTCGTCACCGCTGGCGCCGCGCACTATCTGGTGGGCCTCGACTGGCGGCAGGCGCTGATCATCGGCGCGGTGGTGTCGTCGACGGACGCGGCCGCCGTCTTCTCCGTGCTGCGCAATGTGGCGCTTCCCAAGCGCGTGACCGGCGTTCTGGAGGCAGAGTCCGGCTTCAACGACGCCCCTGTCGTGATCCTGGTGGTCGCCTTCTCCGCGGCGGGTCCCGTCGACCACTGGTACCACCTGGTGGGCGAGATCGCGCTGGAGCTGGTCATCGGTGCCGCGATCGGGCTCGCGGTCGGCTGGTGCGGCGCCTACGGCCTCAGGCACGTCGCCCTGCCCGCTTCCGGCCTCTACCCGATCGCCGTCATGGCGATCGCCGTGGCCGCCTACGCGGCAGGTGCCATGGCGCACGGCTCCGGCTTTCTCGCCGTCTACATCGCCTCGCTCATCCTCGGCAACGCCAAACTTCCGCACCGGCCCGCGACTCGCGGTTTCGCCGAAGGGCTCGGCTGGATCGCTCAGATCGGCCTGTTCGTCCTACTCGGTCTGCTCATCACACCGCACGAGCTGGGTGACGACGTCGTCCCCGCCCTGATCATCGGACTGTTCCTGACCGCGGTCGCTCGACCCGCCTCCGTGATCGCGAGCCTGCTCCCCTTCCGCATCCCCTGGCGCGAACAGGCGCTGATGTCCTGGGCGGGGCTGCGCGGCGCGGTGCCGATCGTGCTCGCCACCATCCCCATGGTGGCGGGAATCACCGACAGCAAGCGGATCTTCAACATCGTCTTCGTCCTGGTGATCGTCTACACCGTGGTGCAGGGCCCGACCCTGCCATGGGTCGCCCGCCGACTGCGCCTGTCCGGCGACAGCAACGGCGACGCCGCCGACCTCGGCATCGAATCCGCCCCGCTGGAACGGCTCCAGGGCCACCTGCTGTCCGTCGCCATCCCCAACGGCTCGCGCATGCACGGCGTCGAGGTGGACGAGCTGCGGCTGCCCACAGGAGCCGCCGTCACCCTGGTGGTGCGCGAGGGCGCCAGTTTCGTACCGCTGCCGTCGACCGTGCTGCGGCGCGGCGACGAACTGCTCGTGGTGACCACCGATCCGGTACGGGACGCGGCCGAGGCCCGGCTGCGGGCCGTCGGGCGCGGCGGCAAGCTCGCCGGGTGGCTCGGGGAGAAGTCTCCTGGTCGGCAACGCGGCCGACCAGGAGACCGATAAACCCGACCAACGTCCGGACCGCACCAGGTGCGCGAAAACGGCGCCGGTCTCCGCGTATCATGGTGAGGTATTTGTCGAGTTCAACCTCTGTCTGACGCAGAGCCGGCGCGGATTCCCGCGCTGAGCGGACGGCTCTCGGCGCGGTCATTCGCGGACCTGGATCCGCGCACGCGCTACCAGGCGGCAGAAAGACCAGGCTGTGGCATCCAAGGTGCCCACCTCCCCGTCCACGTCCCCAGCCGGGACAACGCCCACGCCCGCCGCTGTCGACGCAAAGACCGGCTACCGGCAACTGCTGAGGACCCCCGGCGCCTGGGCGTTCCTGCTCCCCGGCTTCGCGGCCCGGCAGCCATTCGCGATGCTCACCATCGGCATGGTGCTGCTCGTCGAGCACACCACCGGCTCCTACGGCACAGCGGGAGCCGCCGCGGCCGTCACCGGGGTCTCGATGGCCCTGTGCGCCCCGAGGAGCGGCCGACTGGCAGACCGCCTCGGGCAACGTGCCGTCCTCGTACCGGGCGTCGCCCTGCACACCGCCTCCGTCATCGGGCTGGTGACGCTCGCGCTGACCCATGCGCCTACCTGGACGCTGTTCGCAGCGGCCGTGCCCGCTGGTGCCACCGTGCCGCAGATCGGGCCCATGGTGCGCGCCCGCTGGGCGGTGGCGTTGAACGGCTCGGCCACCGCACCCTCCAGCGCCGCTTCCCTCTTGATGACAACGGCTGCGGCCTTCGAGTCGGTGACCGACGAGTTCACCTTCGTCATCGGCCCTGTGCTCGCCACCGCGCTGTGCACCGCGGTGCACCCGGCGGCCGGACTGATCACCGAGGCGGCGCTGACCCTTGCGGGAGGAATCCTCTTCGCCGCGCAGAGAAGTACCGCGCCGGTCCCGCACCCCACCATGGCGGGCGTCAGCGGAAAGCCCGCCTCTGCCTTGTCCGTACCCGGAGTGCGCGCGCTCGCCGTCGCCTTCCTCGGCATCGGCGCCGTCTTCGGCGGCATGCAGGTGTCGCTGACCGCCTTCACCGAGGAAATCGGCCGGCCCGGCATCAGCGGACTGCTATACGGGACCTTCGCCGCCGGAAACATGCTGGCGGGCGTCGTCTACGGCGCGGTCGCCTGGCGCCGCAGCCCGCGCGCCAGGCTGCTCGCGGCGTACGCGGCCCTGACACTCGCCTGCGCCCCGCTGTGGGCCGTCCACGCCGTGCCGGTGCTGGCGCCGCTCGGGCTGCTGGTGGGCCTGTGCATCGCCCCCACGCTCATCACCGGCTACACGATGGTCGACGCCCTCGTACCGGGCGAGTCCCGAACCGAGGCGTTCACGTGGCTGACGGGGGCGGTCGCGCTCGGGCAGGCGGCCGCCGTCACCACGGCCGGGTTGCTGGCCGACCACGCCGGCTCGCACGCCGGTTTCACGGTGCCCTTGGCCGGTACCGCGCTGGCGCTCATGGTGCTGGTGGGGCTGCGCGAGAGGCTGGTGCCACAATCGCGAGGAGTGGTCGCATCGGGTGTGATCGGTCACCGTGCGGCGGTCCCGGTGGACTGACGCCGGGAAATACTGCACTATTGAGCGTCGTTAGCACTCAATGAGTCAGAGTGCCAGGAGGAGCAAGTGCCGACGTACCAGTACCAGTGCACCGAGTGCGGCGAGGGCCTCGAGGCGGTGCAGAAGTTCAGCGATGACGCGCTGACCGAGTGCCCCAACTGCGGCGGACGCCTGCGCAAGGTCTTCTCCGCCGTGGGCGTGGTCTTCAAGGGCTCCGGTTTCTACCGGACCGACAGCCGCGGATCGTCCACGAGCAGCGCGCCTGCCGCCAAGAGCAGCAACTCGGACAGCAAGTCCGACAGCAAGCCGTCCTCCGGCTCGTCGTCGGGTTCATCGTCCGGCTCCTCTTCGGGCTCTGGCACGGGCTCCTCGTCCTCGAACAGCACGTCGGCGGCCTGAGCCCTTCCGAGGCTTCCGCAGATCTTACGAACCCCCGCCGTTTCCACGGTGGGGGTTTCGTCGTGTGCCCGGCACCGCAATAGGGTGATCGACATGGTGCAGAGCAGCAGTGCGACGGACGCGCAGGCCGAGATCGGCGTCATCGGCGGATCCGGTTTCTACTCCTTCCTCGACGATGTGAGCGAAATCATGGTCGAGACTCCCTACGGCCCGCCGAGCGACTCGCTGTTCCTCGGTGAGGTAGCGGGGCGCCGGGTGGCGTTCCTGCCGCGACACGGTCGCAAGCACCATCTGCCACCGCACAAGATCAATTACCGCGCCAATCTGTGGGCGTTGCGGTCCGTCGGCGCGCGCCAGGTGCTCGGTCCGTGCGCGGTGGGCGGTCTGCGCACCGAGTTCGGCCCCGGAACGCTGCTGGTGCCCGACCAACTAGTGGACCGTACGAAGTCGCGCGCCCAGTCGTACTTCGACGGCGAGACGCGGGCCGACGGTCAGGTGCCGAACGTGGTCCATGTGACCTTCGCCGACCCGTACTGCCCGGTGGGCCGGAAGGCCGCCGTCGCCACGGCACGGTCGGGCGGCTGGGAGGCGATCGACGGCGGAACGCTGGTGGTGGTCGAGGGGCCTCGCTTCTCGACCCGCGCGGAATCGCTCTGGCACGCGGCGCAGGGCTGGTCGGTGGTCGGGATGACCGGCCACCCCGAGGCCGTACTCGCCCGCGAACTGGGGCTTTGCTACACGTCGTTGACACTGGTCACCGATCTGGACGCGGGCGCCGATACCGGAGAGGGCGTCTCCCACGAGGAGGTGCTGGAGGTCTTCGCGGCCAATGTCGGCCGGATGCGGGACGTGCTCTTCGACCTGATCGGCGAGCTGCCGGACAACGACGCGCGGGACTGCCTGTGCGTGGACTCGCTGGGGGGCCAGGACCCGGGGATCATCCTCCCCTAGCACGCGGACTCCCGTATCCCTTAGCTCCTGCCTTCCGCGAAGCGGTAATTCACGCCTCCGGGTGGCCGAGTTATCCACAAGTCGGGAGTTGTCCACAGGGATCGGAGCGCTGTCGGCGCCGTGCGCGATGGTGGATGCATCGACCGGACATCCCGGTATCGAACACCTCACGTCAGGCGGTGGTCCGTCATGTCCTGCTCCCCCACTCCCTATTCGGCTCCGGCATGCCCCGAGCCGTACACGCCGCCGCGTTGCGCGGTGCCGGACTTCCCGCCGATCCGAGCGGGCGGCCGACGGCAACTCCTGCGGCGGTCGCCGGGGCGCCGACGGCGCTCATTGGCCTTCGGTCTGGCACTGACGGCCGCCGCGCTGGCGGCGTCCGCGGCGCGCGGGACCGGCCCGCGTCATGACGCGGCGGCCCCACGGGGACCCGCGCCAGCGGCAGCCCGCGACACCGCCAACGCAGCGACCGTACCGGCACCCCATGACGTGGCCGAGGTGCTGGTCAGGGCGCCGGTGCGGATCGCCGACGCGGCGGCCGTCGCGCTGCTGCACGCCGGCGACCGGATCGATGTGCTGGCCAGTTCGCGGGTGGTGGCATCGAACGCGACCGTTGTGGCAGTACCGGGCCCCGCGGACGACTCGAAGCCCGCAGGAGAGTCCGCCCCACCCGATGTCAGTGGCGGTGGGGGCGGCGGGGCACTGGTCGTGCTCGCCGTGCCCCGCCGTACGGCGGCGGCGCTCTCCGGTGCGGCCGTCTCGTCACCTCTGGCGGTGACATTGTGCTGAATCACCCGATCGTGGACGGCAATTGGACACGCCGAACCCGCATTGCCTTCTATGGCGGAACCCATCATTCCGCCACATCGGCGTCACGGAAGAGGCATAGCGGTGACCGACAAGAACAAGCCGGGCGTGCTGGCAGGCTTCAAGGAATTCATCACGCGCGGGAACGTGATCGACCTCGCGGTCGCGGTCGTCATCGGTGCCGCGTTCACCAACATCGTGAACTCCGTGGTGAACGGCGTGATCAATCCCCTGGTCGGTGCCTTCGGTACGAAGGATCTCGTTGGGTACTCGTCCTGTCTGAAAGGCCCGTGCGTCGTCAACGACAAGGGCGAGACGATCAGCGGGATCCACATCCTGTGGGGCTCGGTGCTGAGCGCCGTCCTGACGTTCCTGATCACCGCAGCGGTCGTGTACTTCCTGATGGTCGTACCGATGTCCCGCTACCTGGCGCGGCAGGCGAGCAAGCGCAAGCACGACGAGGTGGTGGAGATGGCGGCCGAGGTCGAGGAGATCACACTGCTGCGCGACATCCGCGACGCGCTGGTCTCGCCGCGCAGCGGGGGCGGGAACTGATCGTCCGGTCCGCTCAGAGGTGGTGCGGCGGCTTCTCGTTGAGGAAGCGCGTGAAGTCGTCGTCATCGGCCGCTGAGCCGGAGGGCCGCTCGCCCCAGCCTCGGTCGGTGTCGTCGGCTGAGGGGCGGTCGAGCGGATCGTCGAAGACGAGGCCCGAGGGGCCCACCGGGGGTACGACGGCCGGGGCGGGCTCGTCGCCGGGGTTCTCGGCCGGGGTGCGATCGGGGGCGCTGCTCATGCCTCCAGGGTACGGCGGGGCGTTGGTGGCCGGGCTGTCGTCCCTGCTCAAGCGACCGGAGGGAGATACCCCAAGTGTCCGTTTGAGTCAGTCGGCCGGATATACCTGGCCGCATGCAGATACCGGACCCGACGCCCTCGCCCGCACCGGCAGCCGTACGCCCGGACGCGGAGAGCGTGGAACAGCGACGCGCACAGGCACACGTACCGGAGCGGGAGCACGTAGAGGCGCAGGCGCGGGAACAGGATCTCGACCGAAGCGACCTCGCGTACCGTCGCTGGTTGAGCGACGCTGTGGGGAAGGTCCATGCCGACGCCAATCGGTCCGCCGATACCCATTTGCTGTCAGTTCCGCTCCCGGCGGACTGGGGCGTCGACCTCTATCTGAAGGACGAGTCCACGCATCCGACGGGCTCGCTGAAGCACCGCCTGGCGCGCTCGCTGTTCCTGTACGCCCTGTGCAACGGCTGGATCCGGCCGGGGCGGCCGGTGATCGAGGCGTCCAGCGGGTCGACGGCGGTCTCGGAGGCGTACTTCGCCCGGCTGATCGGTGTCCCCTTTGTGGCCGTGATGGCGCGTGGGACGGTGCGGTCGAAGATCGAGCTGATCGAGTTCCACGGGGGCCGATGCCATCTGGTCGACGACCCGTGCGAGGTGTACGGGACGGCGGCACGGCTGGCGCGGGAGACCGGCGGCCATTACATGGATCAGTTCACGTACGCGGAGCGGGCGACGGACTGGCGGGGCAACAACAACATCGCCGAGTCGATCTTCCGGCAGATGGCGGTCGAGCGGTTCCCGGTCCCGACGTGGATCGTGGCGACAGCCGGCACCGGGGGGACGTCGGCGACGCTGGCCAGGTACGTGCGGTACGCCCAGGCGACGACGGGGATCTGCGTCGCGGATCCGGAGAATTCGGCGTTCTTTCCGGGCTGGCGGGATCACGATCCGGCGGTGACGACCGGAGCGGGGTCCCGTATCGAGGGGATCGGCCGCCAGCGGGTGGAGCCGAGTTTCGTGCCGGGCGCGATCGACCGCATGATGCGGGTCCCGGACGCCGCTTCCATCGCGTGCGTGCGCGTCCTGGAGCGCCTGCTCGGCCGCCGGGCGGGCGCGTCAACCGGCACCGGGCTGTGGGCCGCCTTCCGGATCATCTCCGAGATGCGCGAACGCGGTGAACAGGGCAGCGTGGTGGGCCTGTTGTGTGATCCGGGTGAGCGGTATCTGGAGAAGTACTACTCCGATGGCTGGCTGGCGGAGCAGGGCATCCGGATCGGCCCTTACGTGGAGCGCGTCGAACGCTTCCTGACCACGGGGGAGCTGGCGCGGGCGGATTCGCCGAGCGGGCAGGCGAGTCGGGGCTGAGCGGCCCGGATTTCCGCGCGGCGCGCTGCGCGTAGTGCCTGCCGTACTCCATGGTGTCTTCCATGACTGAACCGACGACTCCGGCAGGTCCGGTGGCCAGGACCAGCGGCGCGTTGCGCCGGATGACGGCACGCAGCCGCGACGAGGAAGACCGCGCGTCCACGCCACTTGAGCTGTTCTTCGACCTGTGTTTCGTGGTCGCGGTCGCGCAGGCGGGCGTCCGGCTGGTGCATGCCGCCGTGGAGGGGCATCCGGGACACGGCGTGACCGGTTACCTGTTGGTCTTCTTCGCCATCTGGTGGGCGTGGGTCAACTTTTCATGGTTCGCGTCCGCATACGACACGGACGATGTGCCCTACCGGATCACCACGCTGGTGCAGATCGTCGGTGTGCTGATACTGGCGGCGGGGGTGCCGCGCGCCTTCGACAGCGGCGACTTCCGGTTGGCGGTGTGCGGATACGCGGTGATGCGGCTGGCGTTGGTGACGCAGTGGCTGCGGGCGGCCGGGGCGGAGACGGGCGCGGCCCGGGGGACGGCTCTGCGGTACGCGTTCGGGGTGACGTTGTGCCAAGTGGGCTGGATGGCGTTGCTGTTGCCGCACGGGGCGCCGCCGGTGTGGGCGTTCGTGTTGTTGGCGGTGGCTGAGATGTCGGTGCCTGTGCTGGCGGAGCGGGCGGCACCGACGACGTGGCATCCGCGTCACATCGCGGAGCGGTACGGGTTGTTCACGATCATCGTGCTCGGGGAGTCGGTGTCCTCGGCGACCATCGCCGTGCAGTCGGCGGCCGACGAGCACGATGCGCTCGGTGAGTTGTTGCCGATCGCGGTCGGCGGGTTGCTGATTGTCTTCGCCGCGTGGTGGATCTACTTCGCGGTGCCGATCCATGACCACCTGGTGTCGAACAGGCAGGCGTTCCTTTGGGGTTACGGCCACTTCGCGGTGTTCGGTTCGGCGGCGGCGATCGGGGCGGGGATGGAGATTGCAGTCGAGGAGGCGGTCGGGAAGGCGGAGATCTCGACGCGGGTGGCGGCGGCCTGGGTCACGGTTCCCGCCGCGGTGTTTCTCATCACTGTCTGGCTGTTGCACTCACGGCACTACAAGCGGGGTCTCGCGCAGCAGCTCACGCTGCCGGTCTCGGGGGTGGTGGTGTTGGCGTGCACCTTCACGGGGTCGCATGCCGTGCTGTGGGCCGGGTTGGTGTGTGCGGTCACGGTGGCGGTGGGGGTGACGTTGCAGGCGCGGGGTGGTGGTCAGACGGCGCCGGTCGCGCCGAGAAGCTCGCCGACGGCGTAGGTGATGGCCATCGCGATGGCGCCGCCTGCGGCGTTGCGGAGGATGGCGGGGCCGATCGGTGCGCTGCCGAGGCGGGCGCTCGCCCAGCCGCAGCCGACGAGGGCCAGCAGGACGGAGACGACTGTGACGGCCAGGCGCCATGAGGTGGGTGGCAGGACGATGGCCAGGAGTGGGAGCAGGGCGCCGATGGTGAAGGAGACGAAGCTGGCGCCGGCGGCGTGCCAGGGGTTGGTGAGTTCGTCGGGGTTGATGCCGAGTTCAACGCGGGCGTGGGCGCCGAGGGCGTCGCGTGCGGTGAGTTGCTCGGCGACTTCGCGGGCGAGTTCCTGGCTGATGCCGCGGTCTTCGAGGAGGCCGGTGAGTTCGTCGAGTTCGGCTTGGGGGGTGGTGGCGAGTTCTTCGCGTTCCAGGGCGAGGGCGGCCTGTTCGGAGTCGCGTTGTGTGCTGACGGAGACGTATTCGCCCGCTGCCATCGACAAGGAGCCCGCCAGGAGTCCGGCCATGCCCGCGGTCAGGAGTGTGGAGCGGGAGTCGGTGGCTCCCGCGACGCCGACGACCAGGCCCGCGGTGGACACGATGCCGTCGTTGGCGCCGAGTACGGCGGCGCGCAGCCAGTTGAGCCGGGTGCCGAGTCCGTCGTGGTGGGGCTCGTTCTTGTGGGGCCCGGCTTGGGCGTCGGTCTGGTCGTCCATAGACGGAAGCGTCTCACCTGCGGCGGTCGTGTCCGATCAGGTGGTTGTGGGTGTCGCGGACAGGCCGAACCCCGGTGCGGGGGGGGAATGCACCGGGGTTCGGGTCTGTGGGAAGCGCGCCGGTCAGGCGGCTTCGTATTGGTCGAGGCCGGTCGCGCGGGCCATCCGCTTGAGGTCGGCCAGTGCGTGCTTCTCGATCTGCCGGATGCGCTCACGCGTCAGTCCGTGCTGCTTGCCGACCTCGGTGAGGGTGCGCTCGCGGCCGTCGACGATGCCGTAGCGGGCTCGGATGATGGAGGCGGTGCGGTCGTCGAGGCGGTCGATCAGCCCGTCCAGTTCCTCGCGGCGGAGCATCACGAGCACGGAGTCCTCGGGGGACGGCGCGGCGCCGTCTTCCACCAGGTCACCGAATTCGGTCTCGCCCTCGGCGTCGACGGACATGTTGAGCGACACCGGGTCGCGGGCCCAGTCGAGGACGTCGGTGACGCGCTCGGGGGTGGAGGCCAGTTCGGTGGCGATCTCGGCGGGCTCCGCGTCGCGGCCGTGCTCGCGGTTGAACTCGCGCTGCACGCGGCGGATGCGGCCCAGTTCCTCGACGAGGTGGACGGGCAGCCGGATCGTGCGGGACTGGTCGGCGATGGAGCGGGTGATGGCCTGGCGGATCCACCAGGTCGCGTAGGTGGAGAACTTGAAGCCCTTGGCGTAGTCGAACTTCTCGACGGCGCGTACCAGGCCCGCGTTCCCCTCCTGGATCAGGTCGAGGAGCGGCAGTCCGCTGCGCGGGTAGCGGCGGGCCACGGCCACGACGAGCCGGAGGTTGGAACGGATGAAGACGTCCTTGGCCTGCTCGCCCGCGGCGACGATGGCCTCGAGCTCCTCGCGGCGGGCGTCACCGCCGGCCTTTGCGGGCAGTCCGGGATCGGTTGCGAGTATGCGTTCTGCGTAGACGCCCGCTTCGATGTCGCGGGACAGTTCCACTTCCCTGGCGGCGTCGAGCAGCGGGGTCCGCGCGATCTCGTCCAGGTACATGCCGACGAGGTCGCGGTCGGCGACTTCCCCGCCTGCGGCGCGAACGCTACTGGTCCCGCCAGCGTGACGACGGGCGACGGCACGGGTTGCCATGCGTGCTCCCTTACGAAGGTGCGGTCGGGTCTCGGTCGGACCGGGCGGTCGGGCCGCTTGCCGGATGGTTCCGTCAGGTGCGGCTCTTGCCTTGCGGTTGCCCCGTCCTGATCGGGATAACGATTGGAATCCGGACACAATTCCCATCTCGTGACCTGAATTTTGTGATCATGCAGTACCCTGTCTCGCCACACAGGGAGGCCAAAGGGTGCCGGAACATCCAGAAGTCCAGGTCAGACCAGGTAGCGAGGGCGATCTGGCCGCTCTTACCGACATCTACAACCACTACATCCGTGAAACGTCGATCACGTTCGACGTAGTTCCCTTCACCGTCGAACAACGTCGTCCGTGGTTGCTCTCCCACCCGAAAGACGGCCCGCACCGGCTCTTGGTTGCTCACTTTCCCGGCCCGCCGGGACGAATCCTGGGTTATGCGACCAGCAGCCCCTTCCGACCGAAGGCCGCGTACGCGACGTCGGTGGAGACGACGATCTATCTCGCGCACGACGCGGGCGGGCGCGGCGTCGGCACACTGCTCTATACGGCGCTCTTCGCGGCCCTGGCGGAGGAGAACCTGCATCGCGCGTACGCGGGCGTCACGCTGCCGAATGCGGCGTCGCTGCGCCTGCATGAGCGTTTCGGCTTCCGGCCGGTCGGGGTGTACGAGGAGGTGGGCCACAAATTCGGCGAGTACCACGATGTGGCGTGGTTCGAGAAGCGCCTGGGCTGACGCCGTTCTCGCACGCCTATACGCGCGGACAGCGCGGACACGGGCGGACAGGGCGGACACGTGCGGCTTATTTGAAGGTTCAAGCATATCGGGTTAAGGTAGTGCTCCCGTACGCTTGAAACTTCAAGGAAGGGTGCGCGATGACCACGGCAACCCCGGAGCGCATGCCCGCGCTCTACCTCTCGCACGGCGCCCCGCCGCTCGCCGACGACCCGGTGTGGCCCGCAGAGCTGGCGGCCTGGTCGGCCGACCTGCCGCGCCCCAAGGCGATCCTGATGGTCTCGGCGCACTGGGAGGAGGCCCCGCTGGCGATCGGCGCGACCACCACCGTCCCCCTGGTGTACGACTTCTGGGGCTTCCCCGAGCACTACTACCAGGTGCGGTACGCGGCGCCCGGCGCGCCCGCGCTCGCCGACTCCGTACGGAAACTGTTGCGCGGCGCAGGTAATCCCGTGCAGGACGTGCCCGACCGCGGTCTCGACCACGGCGCGTACGTACCGCTGGTGGAGATGTTCCCCGCCGCCGACATTCCGGTGCTCCAGGTGTCGATGCCGACGCTCGACCCGGAGAAGCTGCTGGACATCGGCCGCAAGTTGGCGCCGTTGCGCGACGAGGGCGTGCTGATCGTGGGCAGCGGATTCTTCACGCACAATCTGGCGGCGCTGCGCAACGCGGGTCCGCAGCCGCCGAGCTGGTCGGCGGAGTTCGACGACTGGGGTCACCGGGCGTTGGAAGCCCAGGACGTGGACGCGCTGCTGGACTTTGAACACACCTCACCCGCCGGGCGGTTGGCGCACCCGCGGACCGAGCACTTCGCCCCGCTGTTCGTTACGCTCGGCGCCGCCGAGTCCGAGCTCGGCAGCCAGCGCAGCATCATCGACGGTTTCTGGATGGGGCTCGCCAAGCGTTCCGTCCAGTTCGGCTGAACAGGGAGACCCCACGCTCATGCAGAAACGACGCATCGGGATCGGCGTGGCCGTAGTGGTAAGCGCGGTGACGCTGGCCGCCTGCGGCTCCGGATCCAGCTCCACCAGCGGCAAGGGAGCGAGCGACACGGCGACGACCGCGGGCGGCGGCGACAGCAAGCCCGCGGCCAGTTCCGTCTCGTGGCCCGCGCCCGCCGACGCCTCCGCGCAGGTCAAGGCGGCGGGTCTGCCGATGCTCGGGCAGGAGGGGCAGGTGCTGCACATCCACAGTCACCTCGATGTGTTCGTGGACGGCAAGGCCGTCGTCGTGCCCGCCCTGATCGGCATCGACGAGGCGAAGCAGTCGATCAGCCCGCTGCACACGCACGACACCAGTGGCGTCGTGCACATCGAGTCGCCGGTGCAGGCCGACTTCACTCTCGGCGAGTTCATGACCGAGTGGAACGTGCCGCTCACGAAGGACACGCTCGGTTCGCTCAAGACCGGCGGCGGCAAGGAACTGCACGTGTACGTGAACGGCAAGGAGCAGACCGGTGACCCGGCGGCGATCAAGCTGGGCGCGCACGAGGAGATCGCGCTCGTGTACGGCGCGCCTTCGGACAAGGTGACGGTGCCCAGCTCGTACAAGTGGCCCGAGGGGCTGTGACGGTCGCCGCGCAGGGCTGCGTATGGAATGACGAATGACCAACGGCAGGGCCCCGCTTCGTGAAGCACGAGGCGGGGCCCTGCCGTTTTCACGCGCTCACCCCATCGGGTGAGTGCCGTGCCGGGTCAGTGTGCGATGACCGGGATCGGCATGTCCTCGAAGTCGCCTTCGGCGACCCTCTCTCCGGTGTTCTGGACGCCCGCGTCGACCAGGACGAAGGCCAGGACGGCGGAGAGCGCCAGGATGGCGGTGGCCCAGTAGATGGCGACCGAGTAGCCGTGGACGGCGGCCTGGTTGACGAACAACTGGTTCTTCAGGTCGGCCGGGCTCTTGGCGTGCGAGCCGATCCACGTGGTGGTGGCGCTGGCCGCGAGGGTGTTCAGCAGGGCGGTGCCGATGGAGCCGCCGACCTGCTGCGAGGTGTTGACCATGGCGGACGCGACGCCCGCGTCCTCGGGACGCACACCGTGCGCGGACAGGCTCATGGCGGGCATGAACGCCGTACCCATGCCGAGGCCCATCAGGACCAAGCCGGGCAGCAGGATTTCGGCGTAGTTGGAGTCGACCTTGATCTGGGCGAGGATGCCCATGCCGACGGCGGCGACCAGGAAGCCGGGAGCCATCAGGAAGCGCGGCCGGACCCGCAGCATCAGACGGGTGCCGATCTGCGTGGAGCCGATGACCATACCGCCGACCATGGGCAGGAACGCGAAGCCCGACTTGAGCGCCGAGTAGCCCATGACCTGCTGGAGGTAGTAGGTCAGGAACAGGAACAGGCCGAACATGCCGATGATGGCGAGACCCAGCGACAGGTAGACGCCGCCCCGGTTCCGCTCGGTGATGACGCGCAGCGGCAGCAGCGGGGCCTTGACGCGGCCTTCCACGGCCACGAACGAGGAGAGCAGCACCACGGAGGCGACGAACAGGCTGATGGTCACGCCGGACGACCAGCCGTCGGACTCGGCGCGGCTGAAGCCGTAGACGAGCGCGACGAGACCGGTGCTGGCGAGGACCACGCCGGGGATGTCCAGGCGGTTGCGGTTGCGGCCTTCGGCGGGTTCGCGGATGAAGGCGATGGCGCCGAGGACGGCGGCGACGGCGAAGAAGATGTTGACGAACAGTGCCCAGCGCCAATTCAGGTACTCGGTGAGGACACCGCCGAGGATGAGGCCGACCGCGGCGCCGGCGCCGGCGATGGCGCCGTAGATGCCGAACGCCTTGGCGCGCTCCTTGGCGTCGGTGAACATCACCGAGATCAGGGACAGCGCGGCGGGCGCGAGCAGGGCGCCGAAGACACCCTGGAGGGCGCGGGCGCCGAGCAGCATCGCCGTGTTGACGGCGGCGCCGCCGAGCGCGGAGGCCGCGGCGAAGCCGAGCAGACCGACGATGAACGTGTTCCTGCGTCCCCACAGGTCCGCGATCCGGCCGCCGAAGAGCAGCAGGCCACCGAAGGCGAGGGTGTAGGCCGTGACGACCCACTGGCGGTTGCCGTCCGAGATGCCGAGGTCGGCCTGGGCGGAGGGAAGTGCGATGTTCACCACGGTCGCGTCGAGCACGACCATGAGCTGAGCGATGGCGATGAATATCAGCGCTGTCCAGCGCTTCGGATCGGGCAAGCGTGTTTCAGGCATAACTGATCTCACTAATGGATGCGGAGTGACAGGACGTGGGGACGTGTGTCAGCGAGCTGGCGCCGGACGATGCGGATCGTGGTCCGGGATCCGGGGTCCGGTCGCGGTGTTCATCGGTCGAGCGGCCGAGAACTGCGCTTCGGTAAGTCGGCGAACTTCCCTACGTTATCGCCCGGTTCATGGGCGTTGCGAACTATTTGTTTCCGGCTTTGAGGTCCTCCAGGGTGGCCGCCGTCCCGACGAGTACGGATCCGGCGGGGGCGCGCAGCCCGTCGAGGAAGAGCTGCAGGTGGCGGTGGACGAAGCGGTCGAAGCCCATGCAGCCGGTGCCCGGCAGCGGCCGGGTGAGCTGCGTCAGGGCGACCATCAGGTCACCGACGGCGATGTCGGTACGGAGTAGGCCCGCGCTCTGCGCGCGTTCCATGATGGCGTTGACCGACCGCTCCAGCCGTTCCATCTGCTGGGTGACGGCGGGGTCCTGGCGGTCGAAGGCGTCCGACAGCATCGGGCACAGCGCCCCGATCCGCTCTTCGGCCGCTTCGAAGACGAAGCGGCGCAGCGCGGCGAAGGCGTCGGGCTCCTGAGCGAGGGCATCTTCGGCCCGCTCGGCGGTCGTGGCCATGACGGTGAGCGTGACCTGGCGGATCAGTTCGGCGCGGTCGGTGAAGTGCCGGTAGAGCGTGGCGTTCCCCACTCCCGCGCGGCGCGCCACGTCGTCGAGCGGCACGTCCGGGCCGAACTCCACGATGGCCTCGCGGGCGGCGGCGACGATGCGCTCGCGGTTGCGTGTGGCGTCCGCGCGCAGCCGCACGGCACGCGGCCTGGTGCTGCTGGTGGTTGCGGTGGCGCTGGTCGTACCAACAGTGTCGAGGCTCACGGCGGGCGGCTCCTTCCGATCGATCCAGCGGTCGTTCACGGGGGTATGAGCCCCGTCGTTGAAACGGACAAGCACTCCCCGTTTCGCGGTCACCTGGTCTAAACGGGGAGCGCGTCCCCGGATATTTCCCGTCACGCTTGTGACCTGCGTCACGCGATTGGCGGGGTTGGCGGGAGACTTCACCAAAGGGGCGTCCGGTCGTACGAGCCGGACGCGCCCGGTCGCGAGCCGACGGCGTGACACGCCATTTTATTGAAGCTTCAAGAAGTGCACGTACCATGAACGCCATGACATGGCTGACCGAAGACGAGCAGGCCGCCTGGCGGGCGTTCCTGCACGCCACGACGTTGCTGGAAGACCACCTCGACCGTCAGCTCCAGCGCGACGCGGGCATGCCGCACATGTACTACGCGCTGCTCAGCACCCTCTCCGAGACGCCCGGCCGCAGCATGCGCATGACGGAACTCGCCGAGCGCGCCAAGATCACCCGTTCCCGGCTGTCGCACGCCGTCGCCCGTCTGGAGGGGAACGGCTGGCTGCGCCGTGAGGACTGCCCCTCCGACCGCCGCGGGCAGATCGCGGTCCTCACCGACGCCGGTTACGACGAGGTGGTGCGTACGGCGCCCGGTCACGTCGCCGCCGTCCGCTCCGCGATCTTCGACCGGCTCACCCCCGAGCAGACGGCGCAGCTCGGGGAGATCTCCCGCGTCATCGCCGAGGGCCTGCACCAGCCGGACCGCGCGGACCTGCCCTGGCTGCGCTGAAACGGTCGGCCATCGACCGCGGGAGCGTCAACCTCGCGCCCGTGAAGTCACCCCATACGGTCAGCGCCGCCCGGAGCGGGCGAGCCACCGTCCCTCGTGCCTGCTGACCTCGATCGGCCGCCCGAAGCAGTGGGAAATCGACTCGGCCGTGAGCACCTGCCGCGCGGTCCCCGAGGTCAGCACCCGTCCTTCCTTGAGCAGCAGTACGTGCCCGATCGCGGGCGACAGCTCCTCCAGGTGGTGGGTGACGGTGATGGTCGCCAGACCCGTACGGGTGAGCGCGAGGCGGTGCATGGCGTCGATCAGGTCCTCGCGGGAGGGCAGGTCGAGCGCGTTGAAGGGCTCGTCTAGGAGCATCAGCGCCGGGTCGGCCATCAGCGCCCGCGCCACCAGGACGCGAGCGCGCTGACCGCCGGAGCAGACCCCGTACGCCCGGTCCGCCAGATCCTTGATCTCCAGCTCCGCCAGCAGCTCGTGCGCGCGCTCGCGGACCTCGTCGTCGTACTTGCGCCACAGCGGCTGCACCGTGCCTGTGTGGCCGGTCAGGACGACGGTGTGGGCGGTGGCGTCGAGCGGCACCTTCTGCGAGGACGACACCAGGCCGATGTGCGCGCGCAATTCGCGCATGTCGACACGGCCGAGGCGGTGGCCGAGCACGTCGACCGTGCCGGAGGTGGGATGCATGAGGGCGCCGATGAGGCGCAGCATCGTCGTCTTGCCCGCGCCGTTGGCGCCGAGCAGCGCCCAGTGCTCGCCGGACCGTACGGTCCAGTTGACGTCGTCGAGGATGACCTGGCCGGTGGTGAAGCGGCGGACGCTGACGGCGTCGAGAGCGGCCACGACGGTGTTGGCTGTCATGACGGCACGGTAGCTGTATCCGCCACCTTCCCGCCCCGGGATTCCACGATGTGAGGGGCCGTGCGCGGGAGGGAGGCGTCACATATGTGCGGCGGGCGGGGCGTCGGGTTCGGCGTCACCAGGCGCGGGCGAATCGTCGGGCAGCGTGCTGGGCTGCGCGAGGGCGCGCGGCTTGCCGCGCCGGTAGAGGAAGGCCGTCACCACGGTGCCGACGGCGAAGAAGCCCGCCGCCCACCAATAGGCGGTCGAATAGCTGTGCAACTGGGCCTGCGCGGCGACGGCGGGAGTGTTCTGCTTGCCGACCACGTAGCTGGCGGCGGCGCTGGTGGCGAGGGTGTTCAGCAGCGAGGTGCCGACGGAGCCGCCGACCTGCTGCGAGGTGTTCACCATGGCGGACGCGACTCCCGCGTCACGCGCTTGTACGCCCGCGGTGGCGAGGTTCATCGCCGTGGCGAAGATCGAGCCGAGGCCGAGGCCCAGGATCAGCAGCGGCGGCAGTACGTGCGCGGGATAGGTGCTGTGCAGGTCGAGCGCGGTCAGCCACGCCATGGCGACGCCGGCCAGGGCCATGCCGGTCGGCACAATCGGCTTGGCGCCGAAGCGCGGCACCAGCACATTGGTGGTGGTCACCGACGTCACCACCATCACGGCGATCATCGGAAGAAAGGCCAGTCCGGTGGAGACCGGCGAGTAGTGCAGGCTCTGCTGGAGGTAGTACGTCAGGAACAGGAACACGCCGAACATCCCGCCGCCGGAGATGAACATCGCCAGGAACGACGCACCCCGGTCCCGGTCGGTCACCACCCGAAGCGGCAGCAAGGGGTGCGCCGCACGGCGCTGCCAGGTGACGAAGGCGAGCAGCAGGACGACGCTCGCCACCAGGAAGCCCCAGGTCTGCGGCGAGCTCCAAGGGTGCTTCTCGGCGCTGGAGAAGCCGTAGACGATGCAGAACAGGCCGGCCGACACCAGGGCGGTGCCGGGGATGTCCAGCTTGGGACGGTCGGGCAAGGTGCCGCCTTGCAGCAGTCGTACGCCGCCGATGAACGCGATCGTGGCGAAGATCAGATTGACGTACAGACACCAGCGCCAGTCGAGGTATTCGGTCAGCACACCGCCGAGCAGCAGACCGACGGCGCCGCCCGCGCCCGCGATGGCGCCGTAGATGCCGAACGCCTTGGCGCGCTCCTTGGGGATGGTGAAGGTCGTGGTGAGCAAGGAGAGGGCGGCGGGGGCGAGCAGGGCGCCGAACATGCCCTGGAGGGCGCGGGCGGTGACCAGTACGCCGAAGTTGGGGGCGGCGCCGCCGATCGCGGAGGCGAGCGCGAAGCCGGTCAGGCCGATCAGGAAGACTCTCTTGCGGCCGACCAGGTCGGCGAGACGGCCGCCGAGCAGCAGCAGCGAGCCGAAGGCGAGGGCGTACGCCGTCACGATCCACTGACGGTTGCCGTCGGTGAAGCCGAGGGCCGTCTGGGCGGAGGGCAGCGCGATGTTCACGATGGTGGCGTCGAGGACCACCATGAGCTGTGCCAGGCCGATCACGCCGAGCACCCACCAGCGGTGGGAGGCGGTGCCGACGACACTGCTGCGGCCCGGCTTCCCGTCGGGCTGTGGGCCGCCGCCGAGGCCGGCGGCGGAAGCGGAGGTGTCCGGGCTGCTACGGGCCATGACGGAGATCTCCCTTGGCGCGACCACCCCCGGGGACTCCACGCTAGGCGCAGCTCAGCGGCCTCGCCACGCGGGAAGCCGTCGCCCGGACGGCGCAAGGGCCCTGGAGAGTGCCGAGGAGCCGCCGCGGTCCGATCCCCGTACCGGAACTGCGGCGGCTCCTCCGTCTTCGGTGTCGGTCGTCGCGTCCGCGGCGGTGGTCGCCCGCCGGGCCCTGGAGTCCACCGCGACCGCCATCGGACGACCGTCCCGGGTGGCGATGACGGTCACGGAGTGGTCCGCCGCTCCGCGGTGGCGGCGTGGGCGGGCGTCGTCCGCGCGGCCGGGACCCGCACAGCGGTGGCCGTGCCTGTCCTGTCCAGCAGCAGACGGGTGGTGATCACGCGGTGCGCCCTTCACGAACCTGACCGCCGCGCGACCCGCGCTTCACCGGGTCTGCGGCACCGACACAACGATCAGTAACCGCCCATCCCATAGGACTAACGCGTCATCACCCGAATGGCGCGACCCAATGAGCGCGACCGCGTGCGCTGAGGTAGCGCCGCACAACGTCACACACCGCGCGAAAGGCGATTTAGCGACAACCCTGACGTACCAACTCCGCGCGCGCACCCGCCCGGCAGCACGTTCCCTGAGAGGAACAGGCCCGGTCGGGCGGCAACCGCACAGGCAGGGGTACGTGGATGGCGGCGAACGCCGACGGACCCGCTGCCGGGGACGGCGCGTCAGGGTCGGGACCGTTGGGTGACGCCGAGCGCGCGGAGTTGACGGCGCTGCGGGCGCGAATGGCGGGGACGCGGTCACGGCACCGGGTGCGGTCGTTCTTCTCCGCACTGCTCATCACACTGGCCGCGGTGCTGGCTCCGCTCAGTGCGGTGGCGGTGTGGGCCGCCGACATCGTCGGCAACACCGACCGCTATGTGGCGACGATGGCGCCGCTCGCCGACAACCCGCAGGTGCGGGCGGCCGTCACCGATCAGGTGACGTCGGCCGTCATGGACCGGATCGACCTCGACTCGCTGCTGTCGAGCGTGGCGCCCTCGGATCTGCCGGCGGTGAAGGCGGCGCTGGGCGGGATCAGCGGCCCGATCACGTCGGGGGTGACGGATTTCGTGCACGGCACGGTGGCGACGTTCGTGTCGAGCAGTGCCTTCTCGACGATCTGGGAGGAGCTGAATCGGAGGGCCCACGCGACGGTCGTCGACGCGCTGACCGGCAGTAACGATTCGGCGGTGCAGGTCGAGCACAACACGGTGACGCTCGATCTCGCGCCCGTGGTGGCCGGGGTGAAGCAGCAGTTGGTGGACCGCGGGCTGAAGGTTGCCGGGCGGCTGCCCGACGTGCACACCGACTTCACATTGCTGAAGTCGGACGAGATCGGGCGGGTGAAGACCGGTTTCCGGGCGCTGCAACTGGCCGGGGACTGGCTGCCGGTGATCACCGTCGTCATCGCGGGCGCCGGGGTGCTGCTGGCCGTACGGCGTCGTCGCGCGTTGGTCGCCGCCGCGCTGGGCGTCGCGGCGGGGGTGGCCGTCCTCGGCATCGCGCTCGCTCTCTTCCGCACCTTCTACCTCGACCATCTCTCCCCCGATGTGCACCATGCGGCCGCTGCGGCGATCTACGACCAGGTGGTGCGGTTTCTGCGGGCGAGCGTTCGGATGGTGATCACCCTGGGTGTGGTGGTGGCGTTGGGTGCATGGCTGAGCGGTTCGGGGCAGTGGGCGGTACGGGTGCGGACGATGTGGGAGTCGGGGATCGCGGCGGTGCGGGAGGCGGCGGGGGTGCGGTCGACCGGGCCGGTGGGGCCGTGGGTGGACCGTTTCCGCGTCTGGCTGCGGTGGGTCGTCGTCGCGGTCGCCTCGGTGGTCCTGGCGCTGTGGCCGTATCCGACCGGCATGGTGATCTTCTGGATCGCGTTGGTGACGGTGGCGGGGCTCGCGGTCATCGAGTTCCTGGACGAGCGTCCGGCCGTTGATACGACCGGCGGGGCTGAGCGCGGATCCGGGGCGTTGACGTCGTAGTTGACGCCGTTGTCGTATCCCTCGCCCCGGCTCCGTCGCACGGTCACCCTTGTGGCGCCGTCACCCTCGCGCGCCGAGCGCCGCCAACTGCTCGGCGAACGGCACGACCTCGGCGTCGGCACCGGCATCCGTACCGACGACCGCCGTCGCGTTCCCGCCCGGCGTCGGGCGGGACGGTCGGGAGTTCATCAGGGCGGCGAGTTCGGCTCCCGCGCGGTCGATGCGGGTGGCGAGGGTGCCGTCGACGGCGCTGCTCCCGTTGCCGTTGCCACCACCATTGCCGCTGCCTGCCGTGCCCCAGTCCTCGGAGGCCGCGTATACGGCGGTCGGTACGACGATCGCGCGCAGGTAGGCGAACAGCGGGCGCATGGCGTGTTCGAGGACCAGGGAGTGGCGGGCGGTGCCGCCGGTGGCGGCGGCCAGCACCGGGGTGCCCACCAGTGCGTCTTTGTCGACAATATCGAAGAACGACTTGAACAGGCCGCTGTAGGAGCCGGTGAACACCGGGGTGACGGCGATCAGGCCGTCGGCGCCGGTCACCGAATCGATTGCGTCGCGCAGATGATGCGCCGGGAAGCCAGTGAGCATGTTGTGCGCGATGTCGTTGGCCAGGCCCCGCAGCTCGATGACCCGTACGTCCACGTCCACGTCACCGTCGACATGGCGGCGTACCGCCTCCGTCAGCCGGTCGGCCAGCAGCCGAGTGGACGACGGCTGGCTGAGACCGGCGGTGACGACGGCGAGCCGGCGTCGCTCGATCGGGTGGTGCGTCATGCCCGGGCCTCCAGGACTTCGTTGGCGGTGTCGGCGTCGCGGCGGGCGAGCAGCGAGGCGTGGGTGGGGGCGTCGGGCACCTCGGCCGGGCGGCCCTTGGCGAATTCGGCGCGCAGGACGGGGACGACCTCCTCGCCGAGCAGGTCGAGCTGTTCGAGGACGGTCTTGAGGGGCAGACCGGCGTGGTCCATGAGGAAGAGCTGGCGCTGGTAGTCGCCGACGGCGTCGCGGAAGGTCAGGGTGCGTTCGATGACCTGCTGCGGGGAGCCGACGGTCAGCGGTGTCTGCTCGGCGAAGTCCTCCAGCGACGGCCCGTGCCCGTAGACCGGGGCGTTGTCGAAGTACGGCCGGAATTCCCGTACCGCGGCCTGCGAGTCGCGGCGCATGAACACCTGGCCGCCGAGGCCGACGATGGCCTGCTGCTCGGTGCCGTGGCCGTAGTGCGCGAAGCGGCGGCGGTAGAGGTCGACCATCTTCTTGGTGTGTTCCATGGGCCAGAAGATGTTGTTGTGGAAGAAGCCGTCGCCGTAGTACGCGGCCTGCTCGGCGATCTCCGGGCTGCGGATGGAGCCGTGCCAGACGAACGGGGGCACGCCGTCCAGCGGGCGGGGCGTCGAGGTGAACGACTGGAGCGGCGTACGGAACTTGCCCGCCCAGTCGACGACGTCCTCGCGCCACAGCTTGTGCAGCAGCGCGTAGTTCTCGACGGCGAGCGGGATGCCCTGCCGGATGTCCTTGCCGAACCACGGGTAGACCGGCCCGGTGTTGCCGCGGCCCATCATCAGGTCGACGCGGCCGTCCGCCAGGTGCTGGAGCATCGCGTAATCCTCGGCGATCTTCACCGGGTCGTTCGTGGTGATCAGCGTGGTGGAGGTGGACAGCACGATGCGCTCGGTGCGGGCGGCGATGTAGCCGAGCATGGTGGTGGGCGAGGACGGCACGAAGGGCGGATTGTGGTGCTCGCCGGTCGCAAAGACGTCCAGGCCGACTTCCTCGGCCTTCCGCGCGATGGTGACCATCGCCTTGATCCGCTCGTGCTCGCTCGGCGTCCGTCCGTTGGTCGGGTCCGTCGTGACGTCGCCGACCGTGAAGATCCCGAACTGCATCACACCCACCGTCCTGTCGCACTCATCCTGTTTGGTTGAGCATTCAACATCCGAAACATTCCGGCCACCCTACCTATTCCCCCGACCCCGCCGCACCCGGCTCCCCGCCGCACCCGGCCCCCGGCCACACCCGGCGCGAGCCCCCGCCTCGGCGTACGTTGGAAACGCCCGCCCCACCCGCCCCCAGCGACACGGAAGAGAGAGCCACCTCCATGGCAAGGATCCTGTTCGTCCTGACCGGAGCCACCCACTGGACGCTCGCCGACGGCAGCGCGCACCCGACCGGCTTCTGGGCCGAGGAGGCCGTGGTCCCGTACCGGGTCTTCAGCGAGGCGGGCCACGAGGTCGTCGCCGCGACGCCGGGCGGGGTCGTACCGACGGTGGACCGGGGAAGCCTCGCGCCCGAGTTCAACGGCGGCGAGGAGGGCGCGGCGGCGATGGCGGCCGAGTTGGCCGGGATCGCCGCCTTCCAGCACCCGGTGACGCTGTCTGACGTCTCGCTCGACGACTACGACGCGGTCTTCTACCCCGGCGGCCACGGCCCGATGGAGGACTTGTCGGCCGACGCCGTATCAGGCGCCCTGCTCAACGCGGCCCTCGCCTCGGGCAAGCCGCTCGGCATCGTCTGCCACGCGCCCGCCGCGCTGCTCGCCACCGCCACGGGGCCCGGCGGCGCCTCCCCCTTCGCCGGTTACCGGCTGACCGGCTTCACCAACGTCGAGGAGACCCAGGCGGGCTTCGCCGACAAGGCCCGCTGGCTCCTCCAGGACCGGCTCGTGCAGCTCGGCGCCGACTTCCAGGAAGGCGCGCTCTGGGCGCCGCACACCGTCACCGACCGCAATCTGCACACCGGTCAGAACCCGGCCTCAGCCGGTCCCCTGGCCGCCGAAATCCTCAAGACCCTCGGCTGACGAACCGGCCTCCCGCCCCGCCCCCGGGCCCCCGACCGGTCACCGCCGACCCGCTACACTGGCGCCTGTCCCCGCCCCAGTAGCTCAGGGGATAGAGCACAGCTCTCCTAAAGCTGGTGTCGCAGGTTCGAATCCTGCCTGGGGCACACCGGAAGTAGCAGGTCACAGCCATGAGAGGCCCTCCCGTTGTCGAACGGGAGGGCCTCTTTGGCCGTGGAAGTCCGCACGGGGGCCGGACGGGGGCCGGGACGGGGGCCGGGACGGGGGCCGGACGCCCCGGAGGGGCTCCGGCCGGTCAGCTCATGTTGGTGTACGCGTTGCCCGTGTGGGCGTCGGAGATCGCGCGGGGGGCGAAGGGTCGGGCGGGGTCGCCCGTGCCGGAGTAGAGGTAGACGGTTTTGGTGGCGGCCTGGTAGGCGAAGAGGTCGGCCTTGCCGTCGTGGTCGACGTCACCGGCGCTGGTGAGCTGGGAGTACGTCTGCCAGCCGGAGCCGATCCGGGTGCGGCGCTCGAAGGTGCCGTCGGACTTGCCGAGATAGAGCCACAGCACGCCGTGCTTGTCGCGGGCGACGAGGTCGCCCGCGGGTCCGCCCGCGAGGTCGCCGACGGCGGTGAGCTGGTCGTAGCCGGTCCAGCCGGTGCCGACGGCCACGCGGGGCTCGAAGGGGCGGGCCGTGCTGCCGGTGCTGCGGTAGAGCCAGAGGGCACCGGTCGTGTCGACCGCGACGAGATCCGGGCGGCCGTCACCGGTGAGGTCGCTGCCGCCGGTGAGATGGGTGTACGTCTGCCAGCCGCCGCCGACGCGGACGCGCGGGGTGAGACCGCCGTCCTCGCGGCCCGAGTAGAGCCAGAGCACCCCGTCCTTGTCGCGGGCGACGAGTTCGGGAAGGTAGTCGGGGCTGTTCGTCCCCGCGATGTCGCCGACGGTCTCAAGCTTGTCGTAGATCTGCCAGCCGCCGCCGATCCGCGCCCGCTGGCGCCCGTCGGCGGCGCTGTCCCGCCACAACCCGCCCGAGGCGTCGCGGCCCAGCAGGTCGGGCAGACCGTCGTTGTCGAAGTCGTGCAGGGCGGAGGTCGGGGTGCCCGCGTGCGCGAGGAGCCGCGCGAACGGCCGGCCGTTCGGGTCGAGGGCGACGCGGAAGACGCCCGCGCCCTGGGCGGAGTCGCTGCCCTGGACGATCCGCGCGGTGCCGTCGGGGACGGCGTACGAGGCGTCGGCGCGGTCGAGGAAGGTGACCTTCTCGCCGGTCCCGACGCGCAGGGCCGTCGTCCCGTACGTCACCCAGTCGCCGAGCAGGCCGAAGGTCAGGTCCGTACCGGCTTTCACGCCCGGCACGGGCACCGCGGTGTCCGCGCCGGTGGTCCGGTCGCGGACGACCACCCGGAGCGTGTTCGCGGCGGTGTCGTCCTCGATCCAGGCGAGGCGGTTGCCGGAGATCACCGGATTCCGCGCCTGCCGCGGGTAGGGGAAGGTGAGGGTGGCGGTGGTCAGGTCGATGAGACCGAAGCGCCGGTCGCTCTCCCCGGTCCCGGTGGGGACCAGGCCGTGGGTCGCGTCGCCCGGCCGCACCCGCCCGTAGTCCGTCCCCTCGGGCAGGCCCTGTACGGCGCGGTTCGCCCCGTCCGCGGTCTCGACCCACAGCTTCGTGGCGCCCCGGACGAACAGCGCCCGGCCCGCGACGCCCCCGTAGAGGCTGTCCGGCCCGTCGTCGACCGTCCGCAGCGCGAAGGAGGTGCCGGTGGGCATGTCCAGCACGTGGCTCCCCGACGTGTCGCTCGTGGTGGTGACGGTGTCCCCCGAGATCTCGGCGATCCCGTTGGCGGTGTCGAAGCGCAGGTCGCGGACCGGCCCGCCCCCGTACGGGGTCCAGCGGAGCTTGCCGTCGTCGCCGTCGTGCGGGACGTACGTCCAGAAGCCCTGGGTGCCCGCGGACGCCAGCGTGGCGCCGGGCGTCATCGGGAGCAGGCCGCTCACCCCGGACGTCGCGGCGGACGCCCGCGTCGCACCCACGGAGGCGGAGGTGGTGGCGGTGGCCGCGGTGGCCAGCGAAACCGCGCCCAGGGTGACGGCCAGGCCGGTGGCGGTCGCGGCGACGAGACGGCGGCGCCCGGTGCGGAGGGAGAGCAGGGAGAGCAGGGAGACCAAGGAACGTTCCTCCTGGGCGAAACGGGGTGGGACACCGCCCTTGGTGTCCCACCCCGTCCGACAGCCGACCCGTCGGGTTGGTTGTGCTCTGCGGTCAGATGATCAGAGGAAGTCAATACGGCGTCGTACGGGTGAAGTTGGGGACACCCCGGCCTCCGTCAGCCGTTCTCAGGTCGCGAGGTGGGCGAAGACCACGGTGTTTCCCTCGTAGGAGTGAGTGCGCGCGTTCCAGTCGGAGCAGGTGATGAGCCGGAGTTCGGCGTCTGCGGTGTTGCCGTAGACATCGAGGGTCGGGAACCGGGCCTTCGCGTAGGAGCGGACGGCGTCGACGGTGAAGACGGCGACTTCGTCGTCGGCGCGGGTGACGCGGATCTGCTGCTCGGGCTTCATCGCGCCGAGCCGGTAGAAGACGGCGGGGCCGGTCTCCTCGGAGTCGACGTGGCCGAGGATGACGGAGGGTCCGGTCTGGCCTGGGGCGGGCGAGTTGCGGTACCAGCCGGCGCGCAGCGGCTTGGAGGGGACCTCCAAACTGCCGTCCTTGTTGAGGCCCAGGTCCAGCAGGTCGGAGTGGACGCCGATGGCCGGGATGTCGAGGGCGACCGGCTTGGACGCGGGCAGGGTGCCGGGCCGGGTGGGCGTCGGACCGGCCGCTTCGGCCGAGGCGCCGCCGCTCGGCGGGGCGGGCATCGCGGCCATGTCGTGGCCGGACATCTCGTGACCCGACATGTCGTCCCGCGGCGTGCTTCCCGCGACGGCCGGGCCCGGCTGCGGCGGCGGGTTGCCGCCGCCCCCGGTGGTCCCGGCGAGTACGGCGGTGACCCCCGCGGCGACGCAGGCCACCGCGAGGACGACGAGTATGACCGCCGTACGTCGCGTGCGGCCCACGAGGCCGGTATGGCCGGTGCGGCCGGTGCGGCCGGTGCGGCCGGTGCGGCCGTCGCCGGTCGTACGTACGGTGTCGTCCGTACGGCCGGTGTCGTCGTCCGGGCCGTCCTCGTGCGCGGCGGCGGCGTCGTCACTCATCGGGTCGTGACGCCCCTGCGGCGCAGGGCGAATCCGCCGATGCCGAGGCCGACCAGGGCGGCGGCGCTGCCGCCCGCGACCATGCCGGTGTGGATGCCGCTTCCGGTCTGCGTGGCGCCGTCACCGGTGTCCGCGCCGCCGCCGGGCATCGAGGTCATCTGGGAGACGTTGAAGGCGCCGCAGAGGGCGGGGTCGGTGGCCTCGGCGGGCAGGGTCTTGTCGAGTTCGCTCGCGCCGAGCACGTTGTCGTACTTGCCGTTGCCGTTGTAGTCGATGCCGTGCACGACCAGGACGGCCTTGCCGGACTTGAGGTTCGCGGCGACGTTGTCGGTGACTTCGAGGGTGCGGCTGTACTTGACGCTCGAACCGGCCGGGAAGCGGTCGACGGCCAGGGCGCTCTGGGGGGCGCTGTCGCCGCTGGTGGTGAGCGAGGCGCCGATCATGCCGTAGTCCTTCATGGCGTCGGCGACGTTGATGGAGCTGTGGCCGTTGTGGTCCTTGGCCTCGGACGGCTTGGGACACACACCGGCGCCGCCGACGTGGAGGTGCATGGCGTGCGGGGAGCCGCCGCCGACCAGGCCCGACGCGGTGACGGTGATCTTCGCGGTGTTGCCGGAGAGCTGGATCATCGCCGTACCGCTGCCCGTGACGTGGTTGGCGGTGATCGGGTCCAGCGACGCCTGGTACGTGGTCCAGGGGACGTCGGTGTCCGGCGGCGCCGCCCACGCCGCCGCCGGGAAGGCCAACGGGACTGCGGCGACTGCTATCGCGGTCACGACACGTGCGCCGGTGGATCGCATAGTGGTGCTGCCCCTTCACTCGCGGATCCGCGGAGTCGGCATGGCGTCGGCTCCGCGACCGGAGGCGGGTGCCTCCGCGCTGGCATTCGGAGCGGTGGGGAGCGCGGATTGGTACGGGTGTGCCCATAACCTCTTTGCGGCGGTACCTCCGCGTCCGGGCATACGGACATACGGCATACGTATGTCCGTATGGCCGGGGATGCCCGGGGATGCCCGGAGCGCCTTGCGCCGCCTACGACATGACGCGCCGTCAACATCGGCACCACCGCCAAGCCGGACGGCGCACCCCCGGCATCCGTATCCGCATATTCGCCCGATCGGGGACAAAAACCTCTTTCGGGCAATCCGGCACCTCCCCTGGAGACGAACGGGGTGCAGGGAGCAGTCCCGAGGCCGGACTCTTCACCCCCACAGAAAGACCACCCATGAGTTCACGCAGAACACCGGGCATCGTCGGCCGGTGGAAGTCGGCAGCGCTGCTGCTGACGCTCGGCACGGCGATCGCGGGAGCGGCACTCGCCGGTCCCGGTACGGGCGTCGGCCAGGCGTCCAGCCACCGCGAGGCGCCGCTGATCGCGGCGGACCCACAGGTCGACAACACCGACCTCTACGCGTTCTCCAGTCCTGACACGTCGGACACGGTGACGCTGGTCGCGAACTGGTACCCGTTCCAGGAGCCCAACGGCGGGCCGAACTTCTACCCGTTCGCCACCGACGCCCAGTACGACATCAATATCGACAGCCAGGGCACCGGCAAGGCGGACCTCACGTACCGCTGGACCTTCCGCAACGAGGACCGGCGCGGAGACAAGACATTCCTGTACAACAACGGCGTGGTGAACAACCTCAACGACAAGACGCTGCTGTTCCGCCAGCACTACACGCTCCAGGAACTGCGCGCGGGCAAGCGCCCGGTCACGCTGGTGAAGGACGGCATCGCCACGCCGTCGAACGTCGGCAAGGCGTCGATGCCGAACTACGGGCGGCTGCGCGGCCAGGCGACGCGGAAGCTGCCCGGCGGCGGTCAGACGGTGGCCTCGCAGGCCGCCGACCCGTTCTTCCTCGACCTGCGCGTCTTCGACCTGCTCTACGGCGGGAATCTGTCGGAGACCGGGCACAACACGCTCAAGGGCTACAACGTCAACACCCTGGCGATCCAGGTCCCGAAGTCGGCGCTGGCGCTCGACTGCAACCCCAAGCGCAACCCGGTGATCGGCGTGTGGAGCACCACCTCGCGCCGCACCATGAACCTCTCCCCGGGCAAGCAGACGGCCAGCGGCCCGTACGTGCAGGTCTCGCGGCTGGGCAACCCGCTGGTGAACGAGGCGGTGGTGCCCGCGGGTCTGAAGAACGCGTTCAACGCGCTGCCGCCGTCGCAGGACCACAACCAGCCCAAGGTCGTGGCGAAGGTGCTCAACCCCGAGCTGCCGATGCTGATCCAGTCGATCTACGGGATTCCGGCGCCCGCGACGCCGCGCAAGGACCTTCAGGAGATCTTCCTGACCGGTATCGCGAAGGCGGCGAACGGCCCCCTGGCCGTGGACCTCAACTCGCAGCTCATGAACCAGGACGCCGACAAGAAGCGGTTCGTCCCCGCCGAGGAGCTGCGGCTGAACATGTCCACCCCGGTCACCGCGAAGCCGGACCGCCTCGGCGTGCTGAACGGCGACCTCCAGGGCTACCCCAACGGCCGCCGCCTCGGTGACGACGTCGTGGACATCGCGATCCAGGCGCTGGAGGGCGCGACCCCCGGCCACCTGATCCAGGCGCTCGCCGCGGGTGACGGCGTGAACGGACCCGGCGTCCCCTTCGCCGGCGCCTTCCCGTACGTCGCGCTGCCCTACACCGGCTCGGTCAACCAGGCCGGCTGAGCAAGCCACCCGGCGTGGGCACCTGACAGGCCCACGCCGGGTCCCTCTCCTCCGGTCCGACCGCCCCACCCGTCCGACCGGCCGGAGCCCCTGTTCGCCCCGAGCGGAGAAAACAGACCCCATGCGCCGCCTCGCCCTGATCGCCACCACCGCCGTGCTCTGTGCGGGCCTGACCGGCTTCGCAGCGCTGGAGCGCTCGGGCGGCACCTCGTCCCCGCCGCCTTCCGACGCGGTCCCGGGCCAGAGTTACGATACGAATTCCGGTACAGGTTCCGGTACGAGTTCCGGCCCGGACTCCGGCACGCAGGCGGCGCCGTTGAGCGTGGACGCCATCGTCGCCAAGCTCCAGAGCACGCTGCGCGCACAGCCGAACGACGCCTCCTCCTGGGCCCAACTCGGCTCGGAATACGTCGAACAGGCCCGGCTCGACGTCGATCCGACGCTGTACCCGAAGTCCGAGGCGGCGCTGCGCAAGTCGCTCGCGCTCCAGCCGCGGCACAACACCGCCGCACTCACCGCAATGGCCGGACTGGCCAACGCGCGGCACCAGTTCGCGCAGGCCAGGACGTGGGCGGACAAGGCGATCAGCGACGACCCGTACGCCTGGGCGCCGTACGGCGCGCTCAACGACGCGCTCACCCAGTTGGGTGAGGACAGCGCCGCGCAGGACGCCGTACAGCGGATGCTCGATCTGCACCCGTCGACGGCGTCGTTCACCCGGGCGTCGTACACCTTCGAGTTGCACGGGCGCACCGCGGACGCGGAGCAGGCGCTGCGGCGGGCGCTCCAGGACGCGACGACGGCGGCCGACCAGGCTTTCTGCCACCACTACTTGGGCGAGCTGGCCTTCAACACCGGCAAGACGCGCGAGGCGCTGCGGGAGTACCGGACGGCGCTCGCGCTGGATCCGACGTACACCGCGTCGCTGGCGGGCGCGGCCAGGGCGGAGGCGGCGCTCGGGCGGACGGACCAGGCGGTCACGGACTACCGGACGGCGATCGACCGGGTGCCGCAGCCGCAATATGTGCTGGAATTCGGCGAATTGCTGGAGTCGCTGGGCCGGGCGCCGGAAGCCAAGGCGCAGTACGGGGTGCTGGAGGCGGAGCAGAGGCTGTTCGCGGCCAACGGCGTGGTGGACGACCTCAACCTCGGCCAATATCAGGCCGATCACGGCGACGCGGACCTCGCGGTGAAGCTGCTGAGCGCCGAGTGGGACCGGCGGCACAGTGTGCTGGTCGCGGACGCGCTGAGCTGGGCGCTGCACCGGGCGGGCCGTGACGGCGACGCGCTGCCGCTGGCCGAGGAGGCGAACCGGCTCGGCTGGCGGGACGCGCTGCTGCGCTACCACCGGGGCGTGATCGAGCAGTCGCTCGGCGACGACGAGGCGGCGCGTACGGACCTGGCCGGGGCCCTGGCCGCCAACCCGGCCTTCTCGCCGCTGTACGCGCCGGACGCGCGCGCCCGGCTGACCGCCCTTCAGAAGGATCAGAAGGAACCGGCGGCACAACCACCGCAAGGACGGCGAGGACAGCGATGACGACCCCGATCCGTGCCCGGCGCGGCGCGGCCCTGCTGCTGGTGGCGGTGCCCTCGCTGCTGTGGCTGGCCGCCCCGGCCGTCTCCGCCCACCCGCTGGGCAACTTCACCGTCAACCGGTACGACGGTCTGACCGTACGCCCCGACCGGATCGACGACCTCGCCGTCGTGGACACCGCCGAGATCCCTACGCTCCAGGCCAAGGCCGCCATGGACACCGACCACGACGGCGCCCTGAGCCCGGCGGAGGCCGCGGCCCACGCGCACACCGCCTGCACCGACCTGGCGCGCGGCATCGACGCGACGCTCAGCGGCGACACGGGCGCGGCCGGTGGTTCGGGGACCGCGGGCGGCGCCGGGGACGCGCGACGGGCCAAGGCCCTGCGGTTCGGACTGACGGACGCGTCCTTCCGGCTGGTGCCGGGGCAGGCCGGGCTCGACACCGGACGGCTGGAGTGCCGGCTGTCCGCGCCCGCCTCCCCCGGCCGCGGCGACACGATCGCGCTGGCCACGGGCGTGGACAGCAGCCGGATCGGCTGGCACGAGATCACCGCGCACGGGGACGGCGTACGCATCGGCTCCTCGGACGTCCCTGCCGTCTCGGTCTCGCGCGAGCTGCGCGCGTATCCGGCGGACCTGCTCGCCGACCCGCTGGACCAGCGCCGTACGCGGCTCGTCCTGGGCTCGGGTCCGGGCGCCGTCGCGGCCGGCGCGCCCGGCACCGGCTGGCCCTCCTCCTGGTACGCCGCCCTCGACTGGCGGCTGGGCGCGCTCACCGACCACGACCGGCTCACCCTCCCCGTCGGTCTGCTCGCCGTGCTGATGGCCATGGTGCTGGGCGCGGGGCACGCGGCGCTGCCCGGTCACGGCAAGACCGTCATGGCCGCGTATCTGGCGGGCCGTCAGGGGCGTCCGCGCGACGCCGTCACGGTCGCGGGCACGGTGACGCTGACCCACACCGCCTCCGTCCTCGTCCTCGGCATCGCGCTCAGCGTGTCCTCCGCGCTCGTCGGCGAGGATGTCCTGGCCTGGCTCGGTACGGTCAGCGGCATCGTCATCACCGCGGCCGGTCTGTGGCTGCTGCCGTCGGCCATCCGGGTCTTCCGGGCGCGGCAGGCGGAGCACGGGCACGCGGGGGGCGGCGCTCACGGTTCACACGGAAGCGGCCACGAGCACGGACCGGGACACAGGCACGGGCACAGGCACGGCCCCGGGGCTGAGCACCAGCACCCGCACCCGTCGTCCGGCCCGCTCGTCGAGGTCCCCGAGGGCGCCGAGGGCGCCGAGGGCATCACCCAGCAGGGCGCGGCCACGGCCGTCGCCACCACGCGGGTCGCGGTCCTGGACGAACGGGAGGCCCCCGAACACGACCACGAGCACGGCCTTGAGCACGACCACGGCCACGACGGTCACCACTCGCACCACCCCGACGATCACACCGCCCACGAACACCCGCACCGCCACGGCCTCTTCGGCCACGGCCACCATCACCACTCCCACTCCGCTGGCGGCGCCCGCAAGCGCGGCGGTCTCATCGGCATCGGCATCGCGGGCGGCCTGGTCCCCAGTCCCTCGGCGCTGGTCGTCCTGCTGGGCTCGATCGCCCTCGGCCGTACGGCGTTCGGCGTGCTGCTCGTCGTCTGCTACGGCCTCGGCATGGCCGCCACCCTCGCCGCCGCGGGCCTGCTCCTGCTGACGCTCAGGGACCGCTTCCCCGCGCTGAGCGGCGGAAGATGGCACGCCGTCGGCGCGTGGAGCGGTCGCCTCACCCCCCTGGGCACCGCGCTGCTCATTCTCGCCGTGGGCGTGGGAACCGCCCTGCGTGCGATGCCCCTCTGACGGATCGACAACACCCGCACCCGTTGTCCCACGGACGCCACAAGGACAGAACCATGCGCACACCCTCGCGTACGACGACCCGCACGACTGATATGACCGGCACGACCCGCATGACCACCCGCATGACCACCCGCATGACCACCCGCACGGCCACGCGTATGACACCGCGTACGTCATCGCGTACGGCCTCCCGCCCGGCCGCCCTCCTCGGCGCCGCCCTGACCGCCGCCGTCCTCGCGCTCGCTCTCACCTCCTGCGCCGCCGACCGGCACACGGGAGCGCTGGTCACCGGCCCCGCGAGCCCGCGTCCGACCTGCCGCGTCCACCAGGCGACGCTGCCCGACCGCGACTACACGGCGGGCAAGAACAGCGACCCGATGGCCGTACTGTCGATGCTCCGCTACTACACCGCCCAGCACGCGCTGCCCTATTGCGACGGAAAACCGGCCAGCCGTCAGGACGACGCCTGGGACACCCTCTATGGCGACCTCACCCGGCGCTGAGCGCGCCACCGGCCCCCGACTCCGCCCATGACCCCGGCGGACGGCCGACGGGCGCCACGTCAGGGCGCCCGTACATCCGTACGTCCGTACCCCCTTCCAGGTGGCCATCGGGCGGAGCGGCCATACCTGAGGACCGGGGCCACGAACTCCCCTTGGTCCGCACGGCACCCGGTTCAGCACCGGGCGCTGAGGAGGTGAGCCGAATGCCGGACGCAGGTCCGACGCGTCTCCCGTTGCCGCCGGAGGCGGAGTGCTGGGAGAGCGACGGCCTCGAACAGCGCATGCTGGCGGCGGGACGCGGCGACCAAGAGGCGTTCACCGCGCTGTACACGCTGCTCTTTCCCATGGTCAGGTCGCTGATCCAGCGGCGGGTGCGGCTGCGCGCCGAAGCCGAGGACATCGCCCAGGACGTCATGGCCGAGGTGTGGGCGAAGGCGTCGCTGTACCGGCCGGAGCAGGGGAGCGTACGCGGCTGGGTCGTCACCATCGCGCACCGCCGTGCCGTCGACTGGATCCGGCGCAACGCCGTACTGCTGCGCAGTGAGGACCTGGCGGCCCGCAGGACGCGGCTGCCGGCCGGCGACAACGTCCTGGACATCGTCGAGCTGCGCATGAGGCAGGCGGCGGTGCGGCGCGGGGTGAGCGTGCTGACCGATCGGCAACGGGAGGCGATCCACCTGGCGTTCTACGCCGAGCGCAGCCACCAGGAGGTCGCGGAGACGCTCGGCATCCCGCTGGGCACGGCCAAGTCCCGTGTCCGCAGCGCCCTGACGCGTCTGCGCCGCGACCTCGGTCTCGACCTGGACCTGAACCTGGACCTGGACCTGGACCTGGGATGACGGACCTGGAGCGACGGAGGCGGGATGACGAACGTGGGGGCGTTACGGGCGGCGGGCCGCGTTCCACTCGCGGTAGACGGCCCACGCGTCCCCGACCGGGCCCAGGTGCCCGAGCTTGTCGGGGTTGCTGACGGAGTTGATCATCTGGATCCGGCCGTCGAGCACGTCCAGCGTCCACACGTTGAGCACCTTGCGGTCGCGGTCACGGAAGATCATGCCGGGCTGGCCGTTGATCTCGTGGGACTCGACGGTCACGTCGATGCGGAAGAACCAGGGGAAGGTGGTGGCGAGCAGGCGCGTCACGTTCTCGACGCCGCTGATGGCGCGGGCGAACTGCGGGGTCTTGCCGCCGCCGTCGCCGACGACCTGGACGTCCGCGGCGAGCACGTCGCGCAGGGCTTCGACGTCGCCCTCGCGCAGAGCGTCGAAGAACCGTCCCGCCAGTCGCTCGCGCTCCCGCCGGTCGGCCTCGAAGCGCGGGCGGCCCTCGTCCATGTGCCGCCTGGCCCGTACCGCGAGCTGACGGCAGGCCGCCTCGGAGCGGCCGACGGCGGAGGCGACCTCGGGGAAGCCGAAACCGAAGACCTCGCGCAGCACGAAGACGGCGCGCTCCAGCGGGCTGAGCCGCTCCAGCAGCAACAGGGCGGCCGTCGAGACGGAGTCGGCCAGTTCCGCCGAGCGCGCCGGGTCGTCGTAGGGGTCGGCGAGCAGCGGCTCCGGCAGCCACTCCCCCACGTACTCCTCGCGCCGGAAGCGGGCGGAGCGCAGCACGTCGATGGAGACGCGGGTGACGGCGGCCGACAGGTACGCCTTGGGCGAGGCGGGCGAGGTCCCGGCGGCCTCGTAGCGCAGCCAGGTGTCCTGGACCGCGTCCTCCGCCTCGCTCACGCTGCCCAGGATCCGGTACGCGATCGAGAACAGCAGCGGCCGCAGGTCCTCGAACTCCCCCGCCCGCGCCGCGACAGACCGTGCCGCAACAGACCGTGCCCCATCAGACCGCGCCGCACCAGACCGTGCCGCAACAGACCGTGCCCCATCAGGCCGCGCCGCAACAGACCGCGCCGCATCAGACCGCGCCGAACCCTGCACCTGCCGCGCATCCTCCCGCGTCACTTCAGCCCCTTCTCGAACCCCTCGCGCCACGACGAGTAGCGCGGCTCCCAGCCCAGTTCCCGCCGGGCCTTGGCATTGGAGAAGCCGCGGCCCTCGGTCATCATCGTCACCGCCACCTCCCCGGCCAGCAAACGAGCCAGCCACGCGGGCACCCGCATCGGCCGTTTCGCGCCCGCGCACCGGGCCAGATACGGCAGCCACTCGGCGGCCGGCGCCGGTTCGTCGTCGACGACGTTGAACAGGCCGGTCGCGCGCCGCTCGACGGCCAGGGCGGTGGCGCTCGCCGCGTCGTCCAGGTGGATCCACGAGGTGTGGCCCGCGCCGGCGCCGACGAGCGGGAGCTGCCGCTTGCGCAGGAGTTCGACCATGTCGTCGGTGACGCCGGGGCCGTAGAAACTTCCGTAGCGCATGACCGCGCCGCCGAAGTCCGCCACCACGTCCTCGACGTGCCGGATCGCCCGCATCCCCGCCTGCGCCGCCGTCCCCTCCATCAGGTCGAGCGGGTCCTGTTCCGTCTTGACCCAGCCGCCCTCGCGGACGCCGTTCCAGGAGGCGTAGCCCTGGGCGACGACGTGGCTCACGCCGGTCGCCTGGGCCGCCGCCAGCAGGTGGTCGGTGCCTTCGGTGCGGAGCCGGATGGTGGGGGCGAACCAGCGGTCCATGTGCTTGAGGTCGGGCTTGCCCGCGTGTGCGGTGGCGATCGCCGTCATCTGGTGCACGATGACGTCCGGCCGCGCCGTGGCCACCGCCTCGCCGACCGACGCCGCGTCCAGGCCGTCCATCACGACGCCGTCGGCGCCCAGCGCCTTCAGCGAGTCCAGTTTGGCCGCGCTCGTCGTGGTGGCCGTCACCTGGTGGCCCCCGTCCACGAGCAGCGGCACCAGCCGCCGCCCCAGTACCCCGCTCCCGCCCGCCACGAACACCCGCATGACCGCCACCGTCCTCGCGTTCCGGTCGTCCCCGGCTCATCGCGGGGCTCTCCCTCACGGGACGGGACAGCGCGGGCGCCTGTGACACGCGAGGGACGGTGCGGGTGTGCGAGGTGTGCGGGGAATGTCAGTGCGGCTTGATAGGGATGGGGCATGACTGAGCGTGTGACGATCCATGACGTCGCTCGAGGGCTGCCGTCGATCGCGGGGCTGCGGGATGTGTGCCGGGCGTTGGCCGCGTTGGAGATCGTGCGGTATCCGGGGGCGCGGGAGGTTCAGGGGGACGGCCGGGGGGAACGGGAGCGGGATTTCGTGCGCGGCTGGCGGACGGGCGCCGATGTGGGGGTGTGGCGGACGGGGAGCGGTGACGGATACGCGGTGGCGTTCACGTGTTACGGGGCGATCGTGCTGGGCTTCGACCACGCGTCGCCGATGAGCCCGTACGCGGCGGGGCCGCCGCCGCGGAACTGGCCGGGGGTGCTGGACGCGGTGCCGCCGGTGTTCGCGCCCTAGGTGGCGGAGCCGCCGGATTTCCTGGCCGCCGAGGTGCCGCTGGTCACGGCCTGCGCGTGGCGTACGGCGGACGACGACCGGTGGCGTACCGGCGACGGCATCGTCTTCCCGGCCGCGGAGTCCGGCGTGCGGGGCCAACCGGACGGCGCGGCCTGGCTGTTCGCGCCGCTCACCGATCGCGATCCCGAGGCGTACGCGCGTGAGAGCGGGCTCGCGGCCGAGGCCGTGCGCGGGGTGTACGCGCTGCGGCCACTGGACCGCGAGGCCGTCGCCGCGCTGAATCCGGCGGCTCCTTTCGAGGCGGTGGCCGGGGAGCTGGAGCGGATCGGCTACCCGGTCGCGCGCTGACGGGGGGGGCGGGGACGTGGCACGCAGGGGCGGGCGCAAGGCGCCGCCGTCGCCGTTGGCGCAGCGGGACGGCGTGGACCCGGTACGGCTGCGGCTGCCCGGCGGGGGCGGGGAGCCGAGGACGGTGGCGGCGTATCTGCTGGAGCGGTACGCGGGGGCGGTGGGCGCGGAGCGCGTCGGGGCGATGCTGGCCGAGGGGCGTTTCGTGACCGGTGACGGCGGTCCGGTGACGGCGGGGACGGCGTACGAGGCGGGCGCGTACGTATGGTTCCACCGCGATGTGGCGCCCGAGACGGCCGTGCCGTTCGAGGTGACGGTGGTGTACCGCGACGAGCGGATCGTGGTGGCGGACAAGCCGCACTTCCTGGCGACGACCCCGCGCGGACGGCACGTAACGGACACCGCCCTGGCGCGGCTGCGGCGCGACTGCGGGCTGCCCGAACTGTCGCCCGCGCACCGGCTCGACCGGCTGACGGCGGGCCTGGTGCTGTTCGTGATCCGCCCCGAGGACCGGGGCGCGTACCAGACGCTCTTCCGGGATCGGCGGGTGCGCAAGGAGTACGAGGCGGTCGCCGCGTACGACCCGCGGGTGGAGCTGCCGAGGACGGTACGGAGCCGGATCGTGAAGGAGCGCGGGCGGATCGCGGCGTGGGAGGAGCCGGGGCCGCCGAACGCGGAGAGCCGGGTCGAACTGCTGGAGCGGCGCGGTGCGCGGGGCCGCTACCGGCTGCTGCCCGCGACGGGCCGTACCCACCAGTTGCGGCTGCACATGAGCGCGCTCGGGCTGCCGCTGCTGTACGACCCGGTCTATCCGCAGGTGCTGCCGGAGCCCGAATCGGAGGGCGGCCGGGAGGACTTCACCCGGCCGCTGCAACTGCTCGCGCGGGCGCTGGAATTCACCGATCCGGTGACCGGACGGGCGCTGCGGTTCGACAGCGCGCGGGAGCTGGCGGCGTGGCGCGAGGCCCTGTGACCGGTCGGCCACGGTCCGGTGAGCTGGTTGCGGGGCCGCGGGGAAGTACGGGATGGTTGCTGGACGGCAACGGTCTTCTGGTCGCCGTACGCAACTGTCCCCTAGTCGATGAGGTGAGGGATTCGCTCAGCGGATCCTGAATGTGTGGTTGGTTCCGTCACGACGGCAGCCGGTGCGGACGCACCGGTGAGCGTTTCGAGGAGCGAGACTCCGTCCCCCCTGCCGGCGCCCTACCCGGTGCTCGTGGTCGAGGCCGATGGCAGGCTGATACTCGCGAACGAGGCGGCGGGGGTTCTGCTGCCGGGGGCCGGGGAAGGAGTGGCGCTCGCGGACGTGGCGCCACCCTGGCTGTCCCGGGCACACGAAACGCTGCGCGCGCCGACGGAGGAATCACCGGGCACGGACGTGGCCGCGACCGCTGACGTGGACGTGGCCGTGGCCTGGGGCGCGGTCGGCGGGCGCACCTTCGAGGCGCATCCGACGGTGCTGGCCGACGGAAGCGCCGTGTGGTGGCTGGTCGAGGACACCGACCGGCGGCTGGCGCGCGAGGCGTTGCGCATGGAACGCGAGCGCACCGAATTCCTCAGCCGCTCGTCCAACCTGCTGCTCTCCTCGCTCAACCTGGACCGGTGCATGGACGTCACCGCGCAGATGGCCGCCGAGCACCTGGCCGACGCCGCCATGGTCATCGCCCCGTCGCGGGCGAACCGGCTGCCGGTGGTCTCCTGTGTGCGCGGCGGCAGCCCTTCGCAGTCGCACCTGGGCGTCGATCCGGACGAAGTGCCGGGGCTCGGCGAGGCGTTGCGCGGCTTCCCGCCGGTGCCCTCGCGCTGGCTCGACCCGGCGACGGCCCCCTCCTGGCTGGTGCCCGAGGGCTTCGGGCCGGTCGGTTCGATAGTGATCACCCCGCTGCCGGGGCACGGGGTGTCGGCCGGCGCCCTCGTCCTGCTGCGGCGCTCGGAGACCGACGCCTTCACCGAACGCGAAGAGGTCTTCGCCCGGCTGTTCGCCGCGCGCGCGGGCGCCGCCATGTCGGCGGCCCGGCTGTACGCGGAGCAGTCGGCGATCACCGACGTCCTGATGCGGGAACTGCTGCCGCCGTCGCTGCACCAGGTCGGCGGGGTGGACTTCGCCGGTGGCTACCGGCCCTCGCAGGACCACGAGCGGATCGGCGGGGACTTCTACGACGTGCACCCGTCGGTGGCCGAGGGCGAGGCGTCGCTGGCGGTGCTGGGCGATGTGTGCGGCAAGGGCCTCGAGGCGGCCGTGCTGACCGGCAAGATCCGCAACACCCTGCACGCGCTGCTGCCCATGGCCGACGACCACCAGCGGATGCTCAGCCTGCTGAACACGGCGCTGCTGAACTCCCACCACACCCGCTTCGCGACGCTGATCCTGGCCTCCGCGCTCCGCGACGGGCACCAGGTGCGGCTGCGGCTGACCAGCGCGGGGCACCTCGCGCCGCTGATCGTGCGGGCCGACGGCGAGGTGGAGCAGGCCGACACCAAGGGCACCCTGGTCGGCGCGATCCCCGACGCCGTCTCCCGTACCGTCACGCTGTCCCTGGCGCCCGGCGAGACCTGCGTGCTGTACACGGACGGGATCACCGAGGCGCGCGGCGGCCCCCTGGGCGGGGCGCTGTTCGGCGAGAAGCGGCTGCGGCGCGTGCTGTCGGAGTGCGCGGGCATGCCCGCGGAAGGAATCGTGGAGCGGGTCCAGATGCTCGCCGCCGAGTGGGTCGGCACGGGGCGTCACGACGACATGGCCGTCGTCGTGATCTCCGCGCCCCGGACGCATCACCTGAGTGCGGTGAACGGCCGTACTCGGGGCAGGTACACAGCGTGAGCACCGACACCGAGCCGACCGCACCCCCGTCGCACTCCGCGTCCTCGCCGCCCGCCCCGCCGTCCGGACCCCGCTCCGGACCTGATCAGGGGCTCGGGCGGCGCGTGACGGAGCTGTGGGAGGCCGTCGCGCACGGCGACGAGCACGCGGCGGCCGGTGTGGTGCTCGGCGCGCTGGACACGGGGGTGGACGCGGAGAGCGTGCTGCTCGACGTCATCGCGCCCGTGCAGGGCAAGGTGGGCGAGGAGTGGGCGGCCAACCGGTTGAGCGTCGCCCAGGAGCACGCCGCCACCGCGATCAACGACCGGGCCGTGGCGGCGCTCTCCCTGCACCCGGCCGCCCGTACCGAACCCTGGCGGGGCAGGATCACGGTGGCCTGCGTCGAGGGCGAGTGGCACGCGCTGCCCGCCCGGATCCTGGCCGAGGTGCTGAAGCTGCGCGGCTGGCGCGTCGACTTCCTCGGCGCCCAGGTGCCCACCGCGCACCTCATCACCCATCTGCACCGCACCGCGTGCGACGCGGTGGCGCTCTCCAGTTCGCTGGCCACCCGCCTGCCGACCGCGCACGCGGCGATCACCGCCTGCCAGGCCGTCGGGGTGCCGGTCCTCGTCGGCGGCGCCGCCTTCGGCCCGGACGGCCGGCACGCGCGGCTGCTGGGCGCCGACGCCTGGGCCCCCGACGCGCGGACGGCCGCGGAGCGCCTCGCGCGCGGCCCGCTGCCGCGCCCGCAGCCCGAGCACCAGCCGATAGACGATCTGCCGCACCTGGCCGACCAGGAGTACACGATGGTCGCGCGCGCCCGTACGGCCCTGGTGCGGACCGTCTTCGGCGGGCTGGAGGCCGCCTTCCCCGCGATGCGCGCGTACAGCGAACTCCAGCGCGAGCACACCGCGGAAGACCTCGCGCACATCGTGGACTTCCTCACCATCGCCCTCTACACGGGCGATGAGGACCTCTTCGCCGACTTCCTCACCTGGACCGCCGGGATCCTCGCCGCCCGCGGCGTTCCCGCGCACAGCCTGCCGCCCGCGCTGCGGATCCTGTCGGACGAGCTGAAGGACTTCCCGCGCGCGGTCCGGATACTCCGGCTCGGCACCGACTGTCTGACCTCGTCCGCACTCACCACGGCCAGGACCACCGCATGACCATGATTCCCCCGAGCCGTCTGCGGCTGACGGCCGTCGACACCGAGACCACCGTGCGGATCGAACTGCACGGCGACCTCGACTACGACAACGCCGACCGGCTGCTGACCGTCGTCAGCGACAAGATCGCCGACAATCCGCGCCTGGCGGATCTGCACCTGCACTGCGCCGGGCTCGGCAGCACGGACTCCAGCGGGCTCTCGGCCCTGCTGATGATCCGCCGCCGCACCGACGAGGCCGGTGTCCGGCTCCACCTGGACGACCGGTCCTCCGCGCTGGAGCGGTTGCTGACGATCACCGGCACGCTCGCCCATCTGACGGCGCTCCCCGCGTCCGGGGCCGGTGCGGCGGAGCCGTCCGCCGCCGAACAGGCCGCCCCCTCCACGGGCCAGGACCCGCGGGCCTGAGGGGTGCGCGGGCCGGGCACGCTGTGCCGGCTTTACGGGCCGTACGGGCTCAGGACGTCATCGAGGCCGCCGAGGTGAGCACCGCGAAGAACGCGCCCTCGGGGTCGGTCAGCAGGGCGAGGCGGCCGACGCCCGCCAAGTCGGTGGGGGGCATGAGGGCCGTGCCGCCGCCCTCGGTGGCCTTGGCGACGACGGCGTCGCAGTCATCGACGCCGAAGTAGGGCTGCCAGTAGGCCGTACCGGTGGGGAGCAGGTCGGGGCCGAGCTGGAGGATGCCGCCGTGCGAGCCGTCCTGGCCGCCGCCGGAGCGGGACACCACGGTGTAGACGTCGGCGGACGCGTCGCCGGGCAGCGGCATGTCCTCGTAGTCCCAGGCCAGGACGGCGGCGTAGAAGTCCTTGGCGCGCTGGGCCTGCGGTGTGTACAGCTCGGTCCAGCACAGGCCCCAGGGGCCGACGTGGTCCAGGCCCTTGTTGGTGCCGGGCTGCCAGACGCCGAATTCGCCGCCGGTCGGGTCGGTGTAGGAGGCGAGGCGGCCCTGGTCGAAGACGTCCATCGGCGGTACCCGTACGGTGCCGCCGTTCTCCTCGACGGCGGCCGTGGTGGCGTCGGCGTCGGCGGTCTCGAAGTAGACCGTCCAGGCCGGGTGGGCGCCGGTGTCCTGGAGCGGGCCCAGCGCGGCGACCGTCGCGCCGTCCCGCACGAAGGTGCCGTACCCGCCGGACGCGGGGCCGCCCGGCTCGAATTCCCAGCCGAAGAGCGAGCCGTAGTACGCGGCGGCGGCCGTGGTGTCGCGGCTGCCCAGGTCGATCCAGTCGGGCGCGCCGGGCACGTAGTCGTTGGTGAGCATGGGTGCCTTCCTCCTGGAGCTGTCGTGCGGTGGCCGGGCGGATCGCAGGCGCCGGGCGGATCAGGGGTGGCGGGCGGATCGGGTGGGTGCCGGGCGGATCGGGTGGGTGCCGGGCGGATCGGGTGGGTGCCGGGCTTTTTGTCCGATTGGGACGCAGTGTCCTCTCTCACACCCAGCATGGCAGCTGGTCCCGACCATCGCCGTTCGTGCGCAGGTCACCGCCTTGGCGGGCGAAACGGAAGGCGCCGTGCCGCATCGACACGGTCACGCGCGGTGTTTAACGGATTCGGGATTGTCAGTGCCGCCGTCTACTGTGGTTCACATGTACGGGGGAAGTCTCGATCAAGCGAACGCGGCCCTGCGCGCTTATGTGCAGGAGCACGGCGACCGGCCTTGGACGGCCGAAGAGCTCACGGAGCTGGCGCGGCTGCGCGCCGAGTGGACCGCCGCCGCGCGTGGTACCCAGATGCCGATACGCCCGGTCCAGGGCCCGGCCGTCGGCCCGGTGAGCGGCGCGGCGGTCGTCACCGCCGCGTAACGCTCACCGTCGGACGCACGGGGGCGCGACGCGCCACGAGCGGTCCGCGAACACCCCGCGATCAGCGAGCGGGCACCCGGCACACCAGCCGTCCGGCTACGGCCGTCAGACCCGCGCCACGGCGTGCGGGGGGCGGAGCGTGTCCGCGCCGGGGGTGGGCTCCGACGGGTCGCCGCCGACCGCGACGATCCGGTTGCCGGCGTCCACATGGACGACGGCCGGGCGCAGCACCCTGGCCTCGGCGTCCTCGACCTGCGCGTAGCTGATCAGGATGACCAGGTCTCCGGGGTGCACGAGGTGGGCGGCGGCGCCGTTGATGCCGATGACGCCGGAGCCGCGCTCACCCTCGATGACATAGGTCTCCAGCCGGGCGCCGTTGGTGATGTCGACGATGTGGACGAGTTCGCCGGGCAGCAGGTCCGCGGCGTCCATCAGATCGGCGTCGACGGTCACGGAGCCCACATAGTGCAGATCCGCCTGGGTCACGGTGGCCCGGTGGATCTTCGACTTGAACATGGTGCGCAGCACGCTGCCGCCTCCTGGTGAAAGGGCTGGTCGCGTCCCTGCCACGGGTACGCGCCGACGCGTCCAGCCTAGGCGAGCGCCCGGCGCGCCGGGACCGGCGGGGCGCCCGGAGTGCGGAAGATCTCAGCTTCGTGGAATACCCCTAGGGGGTATATGGTTGTTCCCGGCGGACGGAAAAGCGCGTCCGCACCAGCAGGCACGCACGCACGTATCGAGGAGAACACCATGAGCGAGGCCGTCTACTCCGTGGCCGGAATGAGCTGCGGTCACTGCGAGTCCGCGATCACCAAGGAGGTCACCGCGATTCCCGGTGTCACCTCCGTCAAGGCGGTCGCCTCGACCGGTCTGCTGACCGTCGCGTCCGAGCAGCCGGTGGACGACGAGTCGGTACGCGCCGCCGTGGACGAGGCGGGTTACGAACTGGTCGGCCGCGCCTGACCGGCGCTTCGCGGCCCCCACGGCGGGGGCCGGGGGCAGGGGCCGGAAGGCAGGAAAGGCAAGAAGGGGACACGAGGGGAGCGGAAGCGGCGATGACCACGGCGGCGAAGGACGGCGGGACGGCGGCGGCCGAGCAGGCGGTCGAGCTGGAGATCGGCGGCATGACGTGCGCGTCCTGCGCCGCGCGGATCGAGAAGAAGCTCAACCGGATGGACGGCGTCAGCGCCACCGTCAACTACGCGACCGAGAAGGCCAAGGTGGCGTACGCCGAGGGAGTCGCGGTCGGCGATCTCATCGCGACCGTCGAGGCCACCGGGTACACCGCCGCGCTCCCCCCGCCCCCGCTCGCGCCCCCGGCCGACGCCGACGGGACCGCCGCCGGCGCGGCTCGCGACCCCGAATCGACCTCCCTGCGCGAGCGGTTGATCACCGCCGTCGTCCTCGCCGTGCCGGTCGTCGCCATGTCGATGATCCCGGCGCTCCAGTTCGACAACTGGCAGTGGCTGGCGCTGACGCTCGCCTCACCGGTCGTGGTCTACGCGGGCTGGCCCTTCCACCGCGCCGCCTGGACGAATCTGCGGCACGGCGCCGCCACCATGGACACCCTGGTGTCGGTCGGCACCCTCGCCGCCTACGGCTGGTCCCTGTGGGCGCTGTTCATCGGCGACGCGGGCATGTCCGGCATGAAGGACTCCTTCGACCTCACCGTCTCGCGCGGCGGCGGCAGCGGCCACATCTATCTGGAGGCGGCGGCCGGGGTCACCGCGTTCATCCTGGCCGGGCGGTATTTCGAGGCCCGCGCCAAACGGAAGGCGGGGGCGGCGCTGCGCGCGCTGCTCGAACTGGGCGCCAGGGACGTCGCGGTGCTCCGCGACGGGCGGGAAGTGCGTATCCCCGTCGGCGAGTTGGCGGTCGGCGACCACTTCGTCGTACGTCCCGGCGAGAAGATCGCCACCGACGGCGTCGTACGCGACGGGGGCTCCGCCGTCGACGCGTCGATGCTCACCGGGGAGTCCGTTCCGGTCGAGGTCGGGCCCGGCTCGCGGGTCACCGGCGCCACCGTCAACGCGGGCGGGCGCATCGTCGTCGAGGCCGAGCGGATCGGCGCCGACACCCAACTCGCCCGTATGGCACGGCTGGTGGAGGACGCGCAGAACGGCAAGGCCGCCGCGCAGCGGCTCGCCGACCGGATCTCGGCCGTCTTCGTGCCCGTCGTGATCGTGCTGGCGCTCGGCACGCTCGCCTTCTGGCTGCTCACCGGGGAGGGCGCGACCGCCGCCTTCACCGCGGCCGTCTCCGTCCTCATCATCGCCTGCCCGTGCGCGCTCGGGCTCGCCACGCCGACCGCGCTCATGGTGGGCACCGGGCGCGGCGCGCAGCTCGGCATCCTCATCAAGGGGCCCGAGGTGCTGGAGTCGACGCGGGCCGTCGACACGGTCGTGCTGGACAAGACCGGGACGGTCACGACCGGGTCGATGACGCTGACCGGGGTGCGTGTGTCGGGAGCCGAGGAGGCCGACGTCCTGCGGCTGGCGGGCGCCCTGGAGGACGCCTCCGAGCACCCGATCGCGCGGGCCGTCGCCGCCGGGGCGCGCGAGGCGGCCGGTGAACTGCCGCCGGTCACGGACTTCGAGAACGTCCCCGGCCTCGGTGTGCGCGGTGTCGTCGAGGGCCACGAGGTGCTGGTCGGCCGCGAGCGGCTGCTGAGCGGGCGCGGGCTCGTCCTGCCCGCCGACCTCGCCGAGGCCAAGGCGGCGGCCGAGGCGCACGGCGGCACCGCGGTCGTCGTGGGCTGGGACGGGCGGGCGCGGGCCGTGCTCGTCGTCGCCGACGCCGTCAAGCCGACGAGCGCGGAGGCCGTACGGCGGCTGCGGGCGCTCGGCCTGCGGCCGATGCTGCTCACCGGGGACAACGCGGCCGTCGCGGCGGCCGTCGCCGCCGAGGTCGGCATCGACGCCGCCGACGTCTTCGCGGACGTCCTCCCCGAGGACAAGGTCGCCGTCGTCCGGCGCCTCCAGGCCGAGGGGCGCAGCGTCGCCATGGTCGGCGACGGTGTGAACGACGCCGCCGCCCTCGCCCGGGCCGACCTCGGGCTCGCCATGGGCACCGGCACCGACGCCGCCATCGAGGCCGGGGACCTCACCCTGGTCCGCGGCGACCTGCGCGTGGCCGCCGACGCCATCCGCCTCGCGCGGCGCACGCTCGGCACCATCAAGTCCAATCTCTTCTGGGCCTTCGGCTACAACGTCGCCGCTCTGCCGCTGGCGGCGGCGGGTCTGCTCAACCCGATGATCGCGGGCGCGGCCATGGCCTTCTCCTCCGTCTTCGTCGTGGCCAACAGCCTGCGCCTGCGCGGCTTCCGGCCGCTGAGCCGGTAGTGACGGCGGGGCGTGTGAGCATGAGGGCATGAGCGGAACGCGGCGGCGACAGGTCGGGAACGAGGAGCGGCGGGGGCGGCTTGTGCGGCGGCAGCTGCGGGCCGTGGGCACCTGCGAGGAGGTCGCCGACGCGCTCGTGGCGCTGCACGCGACCGATCCGGCGACGGTGTTCCTGACGGTGGCGGCGCGGCTGCGCGAGCCGGGCGACGGCGTCGGGGCGCTGGAGGAGGCGCTGTACGGGGAGACCGGGTCGCTGGTGCGGATGCTGGCGATGCGGCGCACGATGTTCGTCGTGGGCCGGGCGGCGGCGGCGGGGGTGTACGTGGCGGCCGGGCGGCAGATCGCGGCGAAGGAGCGCAAGGGGCTGCTGGCGTTCCTGGCGGAGGGCGGCGGCTGGGACGAGGCGTGGCTGGAAGACGTCGAGGCGCGGGTGCGCGCGGCGCTCGACGCGCACGGCGAGACCAGCGGCGCGGGGCTGTCGAAGCTGGTGCCCGAGCTGCGCGAGCAGGTGCTGGTGGCGGCGGGGAAGCCGTACGAGGCGCGGCAGAACGTGGCGAGCCGGATCATCAGGACGATGGCCGCCGAGGGCCGGATCGAGCGGCGCAGGCCGGCCGGCTCGTGGACGAGCAGCCAGTTCCGGTGGGCGAACGCCGAGCCGCTGCCCGAGGTGCCGGTGGCCGAGGCGCGCGCCGGGGTGGTGAAGGCGTGGCTGGGGGCGTACGGGCCGGGGACGGCGGCCGATCTGAAGTGGTGGACGGGCTGGTCGCTGACGGAGGTGCGCAAGGCGCTCGCGGCGGTCGGCGCCGAGGAAGTGCTGCTGGACGGGGACGCCGTCGGCCACGTACTGCCCGGTGACGCCGGGCCGTCGGCGGACGCGCCGCCGCCCGCCGCGACGCTGCTGCCCGCGCTGGACCCGACGCCCATGGGGTGGCAGGAGCGCGACTGGTTCCTGCCGCCCGAGCACCGGGCGTCCCTCTTCGACCGTTCGGGCAACGTCGGGCCCACCGTGTGGTGGGGCGGCGAGGTGATCGGCGGCTGGGCGCACCGCGCGGACGGCGCCGTCGCCTGGCGGCTGCTGGCCGACCGGGGCGCGCGGGCGGCGGACGCGGTCGAGGCGGCGGCGGAGCGTCTCACCGCTTTTCTCGCGGACGGCGGTGTGACGGTCACACCGCGATTCCGCACCCCTTTGGAGCGCGAACTGTCCGCGTGACCCGGTCGGGACCCGCGCACCCGCTGGACTCGGTAGGCCGCGCTTTCGCGCGGCGCGGCCGTATAAACCTCGCTTTCCGGACAGAATCCGGAGCGTGCATCTCCCCTCACGCTCAGCGCGTGTCACCCGCGCCGTGGCCCGCGCCGTGTGGGCGTACATCCGCAGCGCCCCCGGCACGTACATCTGGCTGGCGATCCTGTTCTTCACCACGGTCGCGATCCACCGGATGGCGCCCGCCACGGTGGACGACTTCCTGCGGCTGCGGTCGACGAACATCCACAATCTGTCGAGCCAGCCGGTCCGCGCCCTGGTGCGCAGCGCGCTGTGGATCGACGGCGGCGGATGGCTGCCGTACGTGCTGCTCTACACGATCTTCCACGCCACCGCCGAGCGCTGGCTGGGCACCTGGCGGTGGCTCACGGTCGTGCTGATCGGGCACGTCGCGGCGACGTACATCAGTGAGGGCGTGCTGCTGTGGGCGATCCGGCACGGGCACGCGCCGCAGTCGGCCGCCGAGACCCTCGACGTGGGCGTCAGTTACGGGCTGGCGGCGGTCGAGGCGGTGCTGACCTGGGCGGTCACGATGCCCTGGCGGTACCTGTACGGCGCCTGCGTGCTGCTCTTCTACGGGCTCGCGCTGGGCGAGGGCCGCACCTTCACCGATGTCGGGCACTTCACGTCGGTGCTGCTCGGCCTGGCCTGCTACCCGCTGACACGCGGACGGCCGGGTCGGATCGACCCGGCCGCCGCGTACCGGAGCCTGCGCGGTGCCGCCCGCAGGCGGCTCGGGGTCAGCCGACCCGGGTGAGCTTCGTGCCGAACGACGGCTCGCTCAGGTCGGACTGGAGGACGACCGGCACCGTGGTGCGGGCCGAGCCGGTGCCGAAGCCGATCGTGCCCACCTCGGCGCCGGACGTCGCGGTGTGCGGCAGCCCGTCCTTGAGGGGGGTCAGCGACAGCGTCGTCTTCAGGCCCGGCCAGCCCACGGCCTTCAGGTCCTTGCTCGCCACGACCGGCGTGTGACCGCCGAGCCCGTCGTCCACATAGCCGACGACCTCGCCCTTCTTCACTATCGTCGACGACGTCAGGCCGCCCTGTACGGAGTTGATCAGCTTCTGCGAGTTGACCAGCGCCGCCTGGAGGCTGTCGTAGACGGTCGTGCCGCCGCGCTGCTGGAGGACGACGCCGAGGATCAACTGGTCCTTGCCGTCGATCTTCTTGTTCGCCGCCCACATCAGGGCGCCGCCCGCAGGGGTGCTCGAACCGGTCTTGATGCCGATCACACCCACGTTGACCAGGTCGTTGTTGTTGTTGTAGATCGTGCCGACACCGGGGATGTCGATGTTCGGCTGCGCGACGACCGACCGGAACACGTCGTTCTTCATGACCTCGCGGGCCAGCTTCAGCTGGTCGACGGCGGTGCTCCGCGTGGTCTCCTCGAAACCGCTCGCGCCGGTGTACGTGGTGTTGGTCATGCCGAGGTCGGCGGCGGCCTTCGTCATCTTCGTGACGAACGCCTCCTGGGTGCCGGAGTCCCAACGCGCCAGCAGGCGGGCGATGTTGTTGCCCGAGGGGATCAGCAGCAGTTGCAGCATCTGCCGCTCGGTGAACCGCTGGCCCTTCTTGACCTGCGCGGTCGACTCGTCGCTCGAACTCGCCTCGTCGGCCGCCTGCGCGTCCACGGGGATCGTCGGACCGGTCTGCTTACCCGTCAGCGGGTGGTCGCGCAGGATCAGATACGCGGTCATCACCTTGGTGACGCTCGCGATCGGCACCGGGGTCTGCGCGCCGTGCACGCCGAGCGAGCCCAGGCCCTCGACCTCGGCCACCGACTGGCCCTGCGACGGCCACGGCATGGACTGCGGCAGCGGCGTGCCGTCGAAGGTGTACGACGAGGCCGCGGTCAGCGCCATCGACGGCGTCGGCAGCGGGCGCAGCGCCTGCACCACGACGAACACGATCGCCAGCAGCAGCACCAGCGGGGTCCAGATCTTGAACCGGCGCGCGACCGTCCGCAGCAGCGTCTGGCGCGGCGGCGGGGTGTTCGTCAGCTCCGCGAGCAGCTTCAGCGGCGCCTCGGGCTCCGGCGGCACGGGCATCGACCGCGTCCCGTCGGGCCCGGCCGCCGCGCCGTCCGGCGAGGCCGCCGTGGGGGCGCCGATCGCGGACGGGCTCCCGGCGTACGGGGGCAGCGGCGCGCCCGCGGCGGGCTTCGGCGGGGCGGACTGCTGCCCGATCGGGCCCGCGGCCGGACTCTCCGAGGGCTTCACGGGGCCCGTACGCGGCTTGGCGCCCGCCGGTGGGGCCGGGGGCGCCCCATAGGGCGCGGAGGCGCCAGAGGGTGCGCTACGGGCTCCTGAGGCGCCTTCCGCACCCCGCTCCGCCGGGCGCTCGGCGGGGAGATCGGACACAAGCGGGCGCAGGACGGAGGCGCTCCGGGCGCCGGGGCTCTTGGGGGCATCGCCCTCCGGGGCGTCCTTGGAGGTGCTCTTGGACGCGTCCTCGGGCGTGGAGCTCTCGGAGTCCTCCGGAGCGGCGTCCTCGGCGTCACCGGCGTCCCGCGCGTCACCGGCAGAGGGCGCGGCGTCCGCCACGTCGTCGGCGGCGTCGGTCGAGGCCGCCGGGTCCGCGTCCTCGGGGTCCGCGTCCTCGGAGTCCTGGCCGTCGCCGGAGGCCGGGGCCGCGTCCGATACGGCACCCGGTACGTCGTCGGCGCCCGCCCCGTTCACGGCCTCGGCGTCGTCCACGGCGTGCCCGTCCGCGCCCTCAGCCGTACCGTCACCGGCCGGAGAACCGCCGGCGGTGGCGCCGACGCCCAGCAGGCCCCCGCGCCCCCCGACGCGGAGCACGGCGGTGTGCTCGTCGCGCTCCGCCGCGGGCGGCTCGGTCGGCGCGGAGTCTTCCGCTTCCGAACCCGTTTCGGGGTCCGGCCCGTCCTCGGGGGCTTCCTCGGCGGCGGAATCCGGGTCCTGGAGGTCACGATTCGGTTCCGCTTCCGGAGGCAGGACCTCCGGGGTGCGGGGCGCGGGCGGCGTCGTGGACGGAGCCGCGTCGGAGGATTCGTCTACGGCCGCTACGCCGTCCGGCGTATTCGCCGTGGAGGCGGCGGCCGGGTGGGGGCGTGCGCCGGAGCCCGCGGAGTCCGCCGATTCGGGGGGCGCGGAGGGGACGGCTCCGACCGCGGCGCCCGCGTGCTCCTCCCGTACGCCCTCCGCCACGCGTGTCCCGTGCCCCTCGGTGGGCGCCCGGAACACCACCAGCCTCGGATCAGCGGTCGACCGCTCGACCGCCTCCCCCGACGTGCTCTGCCGCTGTTCCCTGCCGGGGGACTCGCCCGCCACGCAGACCTCCTCCACACATCACGAAATGGCCGCACACATCGTGCGGGGGCGGATGCCGAATGGCGCCCATACCCCTTCAAAGCTCACACTGGCAGTGTCCCGCCGACAGGCCCGCGACCCGTCCGCGACACCACCGCCCACCCCGTAGACGAGAACGACATACCACCCGGTTCCCGTCGATAAGGCAAAGGCGCTCTCGACAGGCCGGTGTGAGAGGCGTCACCCTGTCATTCATCCACGCGGGGAGGCATGGATGGGCAAGAGCCGCAGAACAATTCCGGAAGAGCTGTTGCTGCTCGCACTGGACCCGACGACCGGGACCACGGCGCAGCCTCAATCGCTCGACCTCGGCCTCGCCGGGGCGCAGCTCGTCGAGCTGGCCCTGGCCGGACGGATAGCCCCTGACGGGGATCGTATAGCCGTGGTGCACCCACGGCCGACTGGAGATCCGACCCTGGACTCCGCTCTCGAACTGTTGCGGCGACGCGGCAGTCCGGTGCGGGCCGTCCACTGGATCGGCGGACCCCGCCTCGGGCTCCGCCAGACGTATCTCGCGCATTTGGAGCGGTGCGGCATGGTGCACGCCGTGCCCGGCCAGATGTGCGGGGTGCTGCCGACGACGCGGTACCAGGCGTCCGACAGCGCGGTCAGCCGGGAGATCCGTACCCGGCTGGACAGTGCGATCCGTACCGGCGTGCCGCCGGACCCGCGGACCGCCGCGCTCGCCGCGCTCGCCCACGCCGTGGGACTCGGCAAGCACCTCTACCCGGGCAACGAGGGCCGGTCGTCGCGATCGCGCCTGCGTGACCTGATCAGGTACGACCCGATGGGCGGCCTCGTCGCGCATGCCGTGATGGATGTGCAGAACGGCGTGGCGGCGCAGCCGAAGCGGCCGGCCGCTCCGGCACCGCGAGCGGCGGGGCACAGCACGATGGCCCGCGCCGGCGCCCGTTGAGTCGGCGTGCGACAGCGAGTGGGCACAGGCAGCACAGGCAGCACGGTCAGTACGTTCGGCACGCTCAGTACGTTCAGTACGTGAGAGCGCGTGCGCAGGTGAGCACGTAGCGCTCGGCAACCCCCTCATCAGGGACGGCTGCGGCGCCCGTCGGCAGGGACGGGGCACCGCAATCCGCGACCATCGCGCCGTCCTCAGCGACCCGTTCCGGGAGCCGCTGTGACGCGCGGTGCGGCGGGACTCGGAACACGTTCCGGGATCCGTCGCACCGCGCGTCGCCGTATACACCCCCGTGTACCACCGCGCACACGCCCCTGTCGGGTTACCCTCATTCGCCAGCGCGCCGATGACCGCAAGTGGCAGGCTGCTGACCATCAGTAGGTTCAGCGTGGAGGTGCACTTCCAGTGGTCGCCAACGTCAATCCCACCGTCAGGCGCCGCCGGCTGGGTTCGGAACTGCGCAAGCTGCGGGAGCAGAAGGGCATGACGGCCGAGGAGGTCGCCGCCCGGCTCCTGGTGTCGCAGTCGAAGATCAGCCGGTTGGAGAACGGGCGCCGAAGCATCAGCCAGCGCGATGTGCGCGACCTGTGCGGTGTGTACGGCGTCGAGGACGTGCGGATCGTCGACTCGCTGATGCAGATGGCCAAGGAGTCGCGCCAGCAGGGCTGGTGGCATGCCTTCGGCGACATCCCGTACAGCGTGTACATCGGCCTGGAGACCGAGGCGGCCAGTCTGCGCGTCTTCGAACCCCAGGTGGTGCCGGGCCTGTTGCAGACCCAGGGGTACGCCGCCGCGATGATCGCGGGCAATCTGCCGGAGGCCACTCCCGAACAGGTCGACAAGCGCGTCAGCGTGAGAATGCGCCGGCAGGAGCGGATCACCGACCGGGACGGGCCGCTGCGGATGTGGGCCGTGGTGGACGAGGCCGCGCTGTGCCGCAAGGTCGGCGACGAGCACGTGATGCGTGAACAGCTTCTGCATTTGGTGGAGTTGAGCCATCTGCCGCATGTGACCGTGCAGGTGCTGCCGTTCGAGGCGGGCGCGCACCCCGGTTTGAGCGGGCAGTTCGCGGTGCTGGAGTTCACCGACGCGACCGATGCCACGGTCGTCTATCTCGAAGGCGTCAACAGCGACCTGTACTTGGAGAAGGACACCGATGTGCAGGCGTACAGCGTGATGTACGAGCACCTGCGGGCCCAGGCGCTCAGCGCCGAACAGACCCGGCAGTTCATCACCGAGGCGGCGGAACGATACACCCGCTGAAGTGCGGGCGATACGGTACACCCCCGCTCACTTCCATTGGAAGAGTTACCGGGAATATGCCATCCACTTGGGTGAAGTGGCTCACCGGTCCGTGATGTTGACTAGTAGCGTCGAGCGCGTAGTCAGGCAATGGCGTACCTCGCCGCCGCCATCAGCACAGACCGGAGCAGAGATGGCAATCAAGCTGGGCAGTACCCCCGCGTGGATGAAGTCCTCGCGGTCCACCGGAAATGGCGCCTGTGTGGAAGTGAAGTCCCCGGCCGTCGAGTCGGTCGTGGTCCGCGACTCCAAGGACCCGCAGGGTCCGGTCCTCAGCTTTTCCCCTGAGGCGTGGACCGCGTTCGTCACGGACGTCGACCGCGGCGCCTTCACGATCAACTAGTACAGCGCGCGCACCTTCAGCAGTACCGCAGAAGAGCCCTCTCGTCTGGCCGCCGTCCTAGCCGAGGGGGCTCACTGCTGTCCTGATGTTCCGGGCGGGGTGATCAACACGGCGGACCGGGTGATCACGCCGGCGGATCGGGCCGGCGGACCGGGCCGGCGGACCGGGCCGGCGGACCGGGCCGGCGGACCGGGTGATCACGCCGACGGATCAACGGAGTTGATCAACGTACGTGTCCGTGCCGGGAACGGTCGGAATGAAGGGAGCGATGAATTCCACTTTCGCCGAGCGCCCCGCCGAGTCGGTCCGGCCGGCGATCTCGGCGGCGTGACCGGCGAAATGCTCTTCCCACCCCTCGCGTGGATCTTGTTGCAGGAACCACAGGAGAGTGAGCCGGGTTTCGACGCCTTCGACCTGTTTCACATACGACATCCGGTCGAGCGGCAGCGGAGTGGGCGTGAAGATCACCACCATCGCCGCCGGTGATCCGGCGAGCTTCTTCGGCAGGTGGCGGGCCCGCAGCCATTCCAGTAATTCGTCCCGCCCTTCTGCGGATTCCGCTTCCAGCACTTCGAGGACGAGTCCGCGGTACGGGTGGTCGAGCGCGTGGATGTCGCGCGGACCGGCGGCGCCGTCCCGGTAGACGCTCGCCGCCCGGTCCTGGAACGCGGTGAAGACGTGGGTGCGGTCGTGGTAGACGCGGGCGTCGCGATTGAGCCGCTTGTTGATGCCGACCGTCCACCGCATGTGCGCGTCGTAGCGACCCGCGGTGATCCAGTACAGCGACAGGTAGCAGCCCGCGGTGACCGGCCGCGCGACCGCGGAGTCCGCCGGGTACCGCAGGTCCAGCAGCGGCCGCGTGGCCACCCAGCGGCGCCCGGCGTACAGCCAGGGCATCGCCATCGCACCGGCGATGAAGTGGTCGTCCTCGTACCACCGGTTGTACGCGTATTCGTGCCCTGCGTGCGGCTCGACCATGGTGATCAGCGCGTGCCCGACGTCGACGCCGTACGGCCCGACGGCCGCGAGCCGTCCGTACGCCTCGACGTCCGTTCCGCCGTCCGGGCCCGTTCTCACGTCCTCAGCCATGAATCTGACGCTACGTCAGCTACGAGGAGAAGTGAAGGTGCCCGGATGCTGGAAAGTACCTGGACATGGCAACGATTCTTCGTAGGCTGCCGGACATGACCTCGACCCGAGCCGCCGTGCCCGCCCTCGCCCAACGCGCCGTTTCGGTGGGCGCCTCGCCGGTACGGGAGATCCTGGCGCTGACCGCGCGGCCGGAGGTGATCTCCTTCGCCGGCGGGCTGCCCGCGCCCGAGCTGTTCGACGCGGCGGCCATCGCGGAGGCGTACGCCCGCGTCCTGGCCGAGCAGCCGCACAAGGTGCTCCAGTACTCGACGACCGAGGGCGATCCCGCGCTGCGCGCGGCCGTGGCGGCCCGGCTGAGCGGGCGCGACCTGGCGACGGGCATGGACGACATCCTGGTGACCGGCGGCTCGCAGCAGGGGCTCGCGCTGATCGCGACCGCGCTGATCGAGCCCGGCGATGTGGTGCTGGTGGAGAACCCGACGTATCTGGCGGCGCTCCAGTGCTTCGGCTTCGCGGGCGCCCGGGTGGTGCCGGTGCCGACCGACGCGTACGGGGTGATCCCGGAGGCGCTGGAGGAGGTGGCGCGGCGGGAACGGCCGAAACTGCTCTACCTGGTGCCCAACTTCCAGAATCCGACCGGGCGTACGCTCCCGCTCGAACGCCGCCGCGCGGTGGCCGAGGTGGCGGAGCGGCACGGACTGTGGATCGCGGAGGACGACCCGTACGGGGATCTGCGGTTCGAGGGGGAGAGCGTGCCGTGGATCTCGGCGCTGCCCGAGGCCGCCGACCGGACGATCCTGCTCGGCAGCTTCTCCAAGATCATGTCGCCGGGGATGCGGTTGGGCTGGTTGCGGGCGCCCGCCGCGCTGCTGCGCGCCTGCGTGATCGCCAAGCAGGCCGCCGACCTGCACACCTCGACCGTCGACCAGGCCGCCGCCGCGCGCTACCTCGCCGATCACGACCTGGACGTCCATCTGGACCGGGTGCGTACCGCCTACCGCGCCCGGCGCGACGCGCTGCTCGCCGGACTGCCGGCCGCGCTGCCCTCCGGCAGCACCTGGAACCGGCCCGAGGGCGGCATGTTCGTGTGGGTACGGCTGCCCGCGGGGTACGACGCGACGGCGCTGCTGCCGACCGCGGTCGGCCACAACGTGGCGTATGTACCGGGGTTGCCGTTCTTCGCGGAGGCGCCGGAGGCGGGGGCGCTGCGGATGTCCTTCACGACGCACACGCCGGAGGAGATCGAGGAAGGGCTGCGGCGGCTGGCGAAGGTCTTCGCCTGAGGCTGTCGGGACGACTGGTGGCGCGGCGGCGCACGAGGAACGGCGCGGCGGCGCGCACGAGGAACGGCGCGGCGCCGTACGCACGGACGGCGCCGCGCCGTACGCCTCCAACGGCGCGTCACCGCATCAGTTCGCCCGCGTTGACGAGCAGCGACTGTCCGGTGATCGCGCGGGCGCGGTCGGAGGCGAGGAACACGGCGGCCTCCGCCACGTCGCCGTCGGTGGCCAGTTCGGGCAGTGCCATGCGGCGGGCGAGGCGGGCCAGCACCTCGTCCTCGCCGACGCCCTCGGCGCGGGCGGTGAGCGCGACGAAGGACCGCACGGGCGGACCCCACATCCAGCCGGGCAGCACGGTGTTGACCCGGATCCGGTACGGACCCAGCTCGCGCGCGAGTGAGTACATCGCGGAGGTGAGGGCGCCCTTGGAGGCCGCGTACGCCGCCTGGCGGACCTGGCTGGGCGCCGCGACCGCGGACTGGGTGCCGATGAACACGACGGAGCCGCCGCGCTCCTGACGCTTGAGGGCGGGCAGGCACGCCTGGGCGAGCCTGAGCGACCCGAGCAGATTGACGTCGAGCACCCGCTGCCAGACGGCGAAGTCCGCGTCCTCCAGGCCGCCGAAATAGTCGTCGAGCGCGGCGACCTGGACGACGGCGTCGATCCCGCCGAACCGCTCCTGCGCCAGCGCCGCCAGCGCCTCGCACTGCGCGCCGTCGGCGATGTCGGTGGGCAGCCAGGCCGTCGACGTGCCCGCCGGGTCGATCTCGGCCGCCGTCTTCGCCAGCCGTTCGGCGGTCCGCGCGCCCAGCACCGCCCGTCCGCCGTCGCGTACGACGGCCGCCGCCACGCGCTGCCCGAGCCCGGCGCCGACGCCGGTCACGACCACGGTCTTCCCGTTCAGCAGCATGTCGGCCTCCGCAACCGTTGCCTGACGGAGCGTCAGGATAGGGCGGGCGCCCGCAGGAGGGAAGGCCGCGGCGGTCACGCTCGCGTCGGCGATCGGCCGCTCCCCTCTGCTTCCGCACGGGATCCCGTATCCCGGACGGCTGCCTCCTGTGTCCCGCGCGTCCCGCGGGCCTCGTGCGACGTCCAGCGAAGTGTCCGCTCATCGTGGGTTGGTGATCAGGGTCACGACAATGCCAAGGCGGGCAAAGAGCGAGTAAAATCGTTCGGCTTTCTGATCTGAGTTCAGACTCTTGAACGCAGAGACTCTTGACCGGCCCCCCGCACGAGGGGTTCAATCCCGGAAGTCCCCACTCCCGCACGGGGGCGACCCGCCCGGACCGGCGCCACAGCGAAGTGCGCTCCTGTTCACAAGGCGGACCCCTCTGGAGGGGACATGAACAGTCTCGACTGGACCGTGCTGATCGCGTACTTCGGCGTGATGCTCGCGATCGGACTCTGGTCCCACAAGCGCGTCGACGACGTCGGCGACTACTTCACCGCGGGCGGCAAGATGCCGTGGTGGCTGTCCGGCATCTCGCACCACATGTCGGGCTACAGCGCGGTGATGTTCACCGGTTACGCGGGCATCGCCTACACCTACGGCATCACCTCGTACGTCACCTGGTCCTTCCCGATCGCGCTCGGCATCGCCATCGGCGCCAAGCTCTTCGCGCCCCGGCTCAACCGGCTGCGCTCACGGCTGCACGTGGCCTCGCCGCTCGAATACCTCAAGAACCGCTACAACCTGACGACCCAGCAGGCGCTCGCCTGGTCCGGCGTGCTGCTCAAGATCGTGGACGTCGGCGCCAAGTGGGCCGCCATCGCGACCCTGTTGTCCGTCTTCACCGGGGTCACCATCACCCAGGGCATCGTCATCACCGGCGCGATCACCGCCGTCTACTGCACGGTCGGCGGCCTGTGGGCGGACGCCCTCACCGAACTCGGCCAGTTCGTCATCCAGTTGATCGCCGGGCTCGCGATGCTGGTCGCCGCGCTCAACAAGGTCGGCGGGATCAGCGGCATCTGGAACGTGTGGGACGAGCCCGCGCTCAAGCACCACGCCGACCCGGTCGCGGGCCCGTACACCACCGTCTTCCTGCTGGCGTACCTGTTCATCAAGACCTTCGAGTACAACGGCGGCATGTGGAACCAGGCCCAGCGCTACATGGCCACCGGCTCCGCCCGCGAGGCCACCCGCAGCGCCTGGCTGTCGTCGGCCCTGTGGTTCGTCTGGCCGGTCGTCCTCTTCTTCCCGATGTGGATCTCGCCGCTGCTGGTGCACGCCAAGAAGCCGGACGGGTCGGACTCGTACGGTCTGATGGTCGAACAGCTCCTGCCGCACGGGCTGCTGGGCCTGGTCGTGGTCGGCTTCTTCTCGCACACCATGGCCATGTGCTCCTCCGACGCGAACGCCATCGCCGCCGTCGTCACCCGCGACATCGCCCCGGCCTTCTCGAAGACCGCCCGCGAATGGTCGGCCCACGTCGGCCTGATCGCCGCCCGGTTGACCACGCTGACCTTCCTCGGCCTGTCCATGGCCGTGGCCACCCAGGTCAACTCCCCCACCTTCAAGGACATCATCACCATCGTCATCAAGTGGGTGGCCGGTCTGATGGGGCCGATCGCGATCCCGTTCATGCTCGGACTGCTGCCGCGCTTCCGCAAGTCCGGCCCGACCGCCGCCCTCACGAGCTGGGCGCTCGGCCTGTTCGCCTTCTACCTGCTCAACTACCCCATCAACGACGCCGTCTCGGGCGGCGTCAACCTCGAATACCAGATCTCGCTCCCGCTGGCCGTCTCGCTCGTCCTCTACATCGCCATCGGCTGGATCAAGCCGGAGGACACGCCGGAGCGGGACGCGCTCCTCGCGAAGATCAACTCCGATGACGGGGGCGGCCCCGGACCGGCGTCCGTCTCCCTCCCCGAGCCCTCCTCCGAGCCGACCCACACCAAGGTCTCGGACTAGGGCCCGTCCGGCGGCTCCCCTCCCCACCGGGGGGGGAGCCCCGGCGGGCCGGTGGTGACGTGCGGGAGCGTCCCTGGCCGCGCGGTTCCCCACCGGCCGGTGGTCCGGGGGACAACCGAACTGCCCCGCTGGGGCCGGTGGTGACGTGCGGGAGCGTCGTGGCTAGGGCCTGTCGGACGCGGCAGATGTGCGTGCCGGGCGCCGAGACGCCGCGGAGATCCACACGACAGGCGCTAGGCGGCCGGGTAGCGGTCGAGCCACGCCGGGCTGGCGCCCGAAGGCCCGTGCAGGGCGGGCGCCTGCGTCATCTCCATGGCGAAGTCGTCGGCGAGCTGGAGCAGCGTGGCCCGCCCTTCCACCTCGGCGATCCACGCCGGCGGCAGCGCCGTCTCCCCGTGCTGGACGCCGAGCAGATTGCCGCAGATGGAGCCGGTGGAGTCGCTGTCGCCCGAGTGGTTGACGGCGAGCAGCAGCCCGTGGCGCACGTCCTCGGCGACGAGGGCGCAGTAGACGCCGATCGCCAGCGCCTCCTCGGCCGTCCAGCCCTCCCCCAGCGCCTCCACGCGCTGCGGCGACGGCATCCCCTGCCGTACGGCGCCCAGGGCGCCCTGGAGCGCGTCCGTCGTCTCCTGGTGGCCGGGGCGGGCGCCGAGCAGGGCGAGGGCGTGCTGGACGGAGCCGTCGAGGGCCTCGCCGCGCGCCAGGCCGTGCACGATGACGGCGAAGGCTCCGGCGGCGAGCTGCCCGGTGGGGTGGCCGTGCGTCTGGGCAGCGCACTCCACGGCGAGCTGGAAGACGAGCTGCGGCTCCCAGCCGACCAGCAGCCCGAAGGGCGCGGAGCGCATCACGGTGCCGCACCCCTTGGAGCCGGGGTTCTTCGGCTCCTCCAAGGTGCCCATCCGGTCGTCGGACAGGCCGCTCAGGCACGCCTCGCCCGGCGCTCGCCGCGCGTAGAGCCACTCCTCGCGGGCCAGCCAGCCGGTGTCCTTGCGGCGCTCGTCGGGCCCCCACTCGGTCTGGGTGGCCGACCAGCGGCGGTAGGCGCGGTGGATGTCGGTGGGCGGGTGCCAGGCGCCGGTGTCCCGGCGCACCTGGGCTCTGATCAGGCCCTCGACCGTGAACATCGTCATCTGCGTGTCGTCGGTGACCGCGCCGCGTCTGCCGTACGCCGGAACGTAGTCGGTGACGCCGTCCGTGCCGTGATTGCGCTGGATCGCCTCGAACGACTCGAACTCGACGCCCGCGCCCAGCGCGTCCCCGATCGCCCCGCCCAGCAGGCAGCCCCGCACGCGGCTGCGGAAGTCCTGCTGTTGCGCGCGACCCCAGACAGCGGTCAAAGCGGTCCCCTTCGATCAACCCCGATCCGAACCCGTTCTGCGCCAGCACGATAGCCGACGTCACCAGGAGCGGAAGGGGGCCCTGGGGTTGGTGACGCCTGTCCGCGAACGGTGGTGATCCGATCGGATACGGCCGGACGTCGGAAATCCTCCGACGCGCGGCTCGGGCGCGGGACGCGGGTACGGCAGTCGGGTACGGCAGTCGGGTCCGTGACGCGGCCCCGCAACTGGGGCGTAAGGCACACATACGCGGCTCACGTAACCGAGAAGACGCCGATGGCGTTGGCGACCGGGCGCTCGGCGCCGCCCGACGGGTGGTTGCGTACGGTCACCGCCGCCGCGCCGGGGTCGCGGGCGACCAGCGTCGTGGAACCGCCGCCGTCGAGGTTCACCGCCGAATCTGCACCCAATTCCCTCATGACGGACGCAAGTTCCGCGATGGTCAGGCCCGCGCCGGACTCGGCGGAGCCGTCCAGCGCCAGCAGGTACAGCGTGCTGCCCGACGCGTCGAAACCGGCGGCCGTACGCGTGGCCGCCGTCGTGGTGTCCAGGCCCGCGAGCGGCTGTCCGGCGCGCAGGACGGGGAAGCCGCCGACCGCGAAGACGTACGGCACGCGCGAGAGCGTCGGCGTGAGGCGGCTGTCGACCTCCACGCGCTCGCCCACACGCAGGGCGCGCAGTGTGTCGGCGCCCGCGTCCCGGCCGAGCAGTACGGTGCTGCCCGCGGGAATCGCTCCCGCGCCGGGCGCCTGCGCGACCGCCGCGACCCGTCCCTGACGTACCGTCACCTCGTAGGTGTCCGTGCTGCATCCGGCGCCGCGCGAGGTGTCCGTGCCGCAGACCGCCCGCTGCCGGGAGACCGTCCCCCAGTCCGCCGTGTACGCGCCGACGCCGCCGACGGGCAGCGCGTACTGGTTGTAGCCGCCCAGCGGGATGCTCCCCCGCGGGGTGCGCACCGACCCGCGCAGGTCCAGCCGGTCGAGCCGCAGCTTGCGGTCCTTGCCCATGCCGAGCACGTCGTGCGTGGTCTCCCCCGGCGGCATCGCGGGCCCGAAGCGCTGGCCGTCGGGCACGGCGGCCTTGAGATCCCGGCCGGAACCGATCTCCGGGCCCACCGAGGAGCCGGTCGGCGCCACGCCGGGGTGCTGGTCCTCGGTGATGTTGAAGAAGTCGCCGTTCACCGCGCCCACCGCCTGCCGGTCGTCGGCGAGCCCGGACACCGCCTGCCGCGCCGCCACCGCCCCCGGCGTCAACAGGTCGAGCCGGGTACGGGAATCGCGCAGATCCACCGCCAGCACATGCCCGTGCACGGTCCCCCGCGAGGCCGCCACCGAGAACTCCCGGTACTCCACGCCCGGCCCGAGCCGCTCCACTCGCTCGTACGGCAGCCCGCCGCCGGTGCCGCTGTCCGCCGCGACGGCCGACGCCCCCGCCAGTCCCCCGGCGAGCACTCCCGCCGCGACCGCCAGGGCCACGCCCGCCCGCCCGCTCCACGCCACTGTTCCCCCAAGGGTGCCTCGGTTCCCGTGTTTCCCACAGGACTCCACCACCCCCGCAGTCCCCGCACCGGAACACGGTGAAACGCGGCCATGACGGTGGTGCGAATTCACCCCTCCGGTGCGCGGCGGGCGTCAGTCGCCCAGGACCGGGAGGAGGTCGGGGAGGTGGCCGTCGGAGGCGAGGCCGGTGGTGATGCGCTCTTCGGGGACCTGGCCGTAGAGGGTGGTGCGCTGGCGGGAGGGGCGGCCTGCGGCTTCGGCGATGGCGACGAGGTCGCGGATGGAGCGGTAGGAGCCGTAACTGGAGCCCGCCATACGGGAGATGGTCTCCTCCATCAGCGTGCCGCCGAGGTCGTTGGCACCGGAGCGGAGCATTTCGGCGGCGCCGTCCGCGCCGAGCTTGACCCAACTGGTCTGGATGTTGGTGATGTGCGGGTGGAGCAGCAGGCGGGCCATGGCGGTGACGGCCCGGTTGTCGCGGGCGGTGGGGCCGGGGCGGGCGATGCCCGCGAGGTAGACCGGGGCGTTGGTGTGGATGAAGGGGAGGGTGACGAATTCGGTGAAGCCGCCGGTCTCCTTCTGGATCTCCGCGAGCAGCCGGAGGTGGCCGAGCCAGTGGTGGGGCTGGTCGACATGGCCGTACATCATGGTGGACGAGGACCGTATGCCCAGCGCGTGGGCGGCCTTGACGACCTCGATCCAGGTGGCGGTCGGCAGCTTGCCCTTGGTGAGGACCCAGCGGACCTCGTCGTCCAGGATCTCGGCGGCGGTGCCGGGGATGGAGTCCAGGCCCGCTTCCTTGGCGGCGGCCAGCCAGTCGCTGATCGACAGGCCGGTGCGCGTCGCGCCGTTGACGACCTCCATCGGCGAGAAGGCGTGCATGTGCATGCCGGGGACGCGGGCCTTGACGGCGCGCGCGATGTCGAAATAGGCGGTGCCGGGCAGGTCGGGGTGGATGCCGCCCTGCATGCACACCTCGGTGGCGCCGACCTGCCAGGCCTGCTCGGCGCGGTCGGCGACCTGGTCGAGGGAGAGGGTGTACGCGTCGGCGTCGGTGCGGCGCTGCGCGAAGGCGCAGAAACGGCAGCCGGTGTAGCAGACGTTGGTGAAGTTGATGTTGCGGGTGACGATGTACGTCACCTCGTCGCCGACGACCGCGCGCCGCAGGTCGTCCGCGATCCGGCACAGCGCGTCCAGGGCCGGGCCGTCCGCGTGCAGCAGGGCCAGCGCCTCGGCGTCGGTGAGCCGGGTCGGGTCGTCGGCGGCCACCGACAGGGCCTGCTTGACGTCGGCGTCCACCCGGTCGGGGACCATGCCGGGCGCGGCCTGCTCGCGCAGTTCGGCCCAGTCGCCGTACACCTCGTCGAAGTCGTCGCGGCGGTCGGCCGTACGTCCTTCGGTGTCGATCGTGCGGTGCAGGTCGGTGCGGCCGGTGGCGGCCGAGGTGAAGCCCTCGTCCGGCTCCTGCCACGGGCGGCCCACGACCGGCGCGTCCTCGTCCGCCAGACCGGTGGCGGGGTCGGCGAGCGCCGTGACGTGCGGGATCAGGCGCGGGTCGAGCCAGGGCTCACCGCGCTGGACGAACTCCGGGTAGATGGTGAGGCGTTCACGCAGCGCGAAGCCCGACTCGGCCGTACGGGCGGCCAGTTCGTCGATCTGCGGCCACGGGCGCTCGGGGTTGACGTGGTCCGGGGTGAGCGGGGAGACACCGCCCCAGTCGTCGATGCCGGCCTCGATGAAGCGCGCGTACTCGCCGTCCACCAGATTCGGCGGCGCCTGGATGCGGGCGGACGGCCCGAGCACGATCCTGGCCACCGCGATGGCCGCCGCCAGCTCCTCCAGCTCCGCGTCCGGCATGCCGCGCATGGCGGTGTCCGGCTTGGCGCGGAAGTTCTGGATGATCACTTCCTGGATGCCGTGGTAGCGGCGGGCGGTCCTGCGGATCGCGAAGAGGGACTCGGCGCGCTCCTCGTACGTCTCGCCGATGCCGATGAGGACGCCGGTGGTGAACGGCACGTTGGACCGGCCCGCGTCCTCCAGGACCCGCAGCCGTACGGCGGGCTCCTTGTCCGGCGAGCCGTAGTGCGGGGCGCCCGGCTCCGACCACAGGCGGGTGGCGGTCGTCTCCAGCATCATGCCCATGGACGGCGCGACCGGCTTGAGCCGCTGGAGGTCGGTCCAGCTCAGCACACCCGGGTTGAGGTGCGGCAGCAGGCCGGTCTCCTCCAGCACCCGCACCGACATGGCCCGTACGTACGCCAGCGTGTCGTCGTAGCCGTGCGCGTCCAGCCACTCGCGCGCCTCGGGCCAGCGCTCCTCGGGGCGGTCGCCGAGGGTGAACAGCGCTTCTTTGCAGCCCATTTCGGCGCCGCGCCTGGCGATGTCCAGCACCTCGTCGGGCGACAAGTACATGCCGTGCCCTTCACGGCGCAGCTTGCCGGGCACGGTCACGAATGTGCAGTAATGACATTTGTCCCGGCACAGCCGTGTCAGCGGAATGAAGACCTTCCGCGAATACGTGATGACGCCCGGCCGTCCCACCGCTTCGAGGCCGGCGTCCCGCAGCCGGGCCGCGGTGCCCGCGAGTCCGGCCAGGTCCTGGCCACGGGCTTGCAGCAGGACGGCGGCCTCGCCCGTGTCCAGGGCGACACCTTCGTCCGCGCGGTGCAGGGCGCGGCGCATGGCATTGGCGGTGGGCGTCGGCGAAGTCATTCTCCGAGGATAGGCGGCCCCGCCGACAATTCGCTGGGGGCTCAGGCCGTCTTCGGCCCGATCCCCCTGTCGGCAATATCACCCGGAGATCGGACCGTCCGAGGAATACTCCGGCTACAAATACTGCGCGTAGTCGTCGAGCGCCCGCAGCACCTCGTCGGTCCCGGCCGGCGGGAGCTGGACGACGATCTCCTCGATGCCGAGGTCGCGGTAGTACGCGAGCTTGCCCGCGTCCGGGCGTACGGCAGTCGGCACCACCTCCGGGCCCTCCTCCCCGCGGCCCGCTTCCCGCCACGCGGCCCGGAGTTTGGGCAGCGACTCACCCAGACCGCCGCCTCCGATCGGCATCCATCCGTCCGCGTAATCCGTCACATGGCTGAAGAGTTTCGGGCCCGCCGCGCCGCCCACCAGGGTGCGCACCCGGCCGCCCGCCGGTTTCGGATACGCCTGGCTGGCCCGCACGGACGCGAATTCGCCCGCATAGGCGACGGGTTCGGCCGCCCACAGCGCGCGCATCGCCGCCATCCGGTCCCGTACCAGCTCGCGGCGGCGCCGCCAGTCCACCCCGTGGTCGGCGGCCTCCTCCACATTCCACCCGAAGCCCACCCCCAGCGTGAACCGCCCGCCCGACAGGTGGTCGAGCGTCGCGATCTCCTTCGCCAGCACCACCGGGTCGCGCTGCGCCACCAGCGTGATCGCCGTCCCCACCTCCAGCCGCTCGGTGACCGCCGCGACCGCGCTGAGCGCCACGAACGGGTCCAGCGTCCGCCCGTACTCCTCCGGCAGCGGCTCCCCCGCCGGATACGGCGTCGCCCGCGACACCGGAATGTGCGTGTGCTCCGGCAGATAGACCCCGGCGAACCCGCGCTGCTCCAGCTCCCGCGCGAGCCGCACCGGCCCGATGGTCTGATCGGTCAGGAAGATCGTGACGGCGATCCGCACGGGCACCTCCGGTGGATTGTCGACGGATACCGGGTGTGAACGTATATCTCAGCCGTCCGAGGTGGCGGCCCTGAGACCGCGCCGGTCGGTGAGGACTTTCTCCCAGGCCGCGAGTGACCGGTCCCGGTCCGTCCAGAACTCCCGCCGGGGAACGGCGACGTCGAGGCCGCGCACCTCCAGCCAGCGCTGGGCGATCTCCCCGAGGCCGGGGTGACAGTCCTGTTCCTCCACATGGCTGATCAGCTCCCGCCCCGCGGCGAGGACCTCGGCGTCCGTGCTTTCGACGGCGGCGAGGAACAGCTTCACGGTCAGCACCATCCACCGGTCGGCGCCGCCACCGCTGCGCGCCAGCATCTCCTCACCATTCGTCAGAAGTGTCAATACCTCCGCGGCCGGTTCGCGCCCGGTGCGTGCCGCCGCCCGCCAGATCAGCGTCTGCGCCACACCGACCGGCGTTCCGACGTCCTGGTTGATCTCATGGGCGTGCTCCAGCACCGTCTCGGCGTCCAGCGGACGGGCCAGCGACAGCACCATGCCCAGGTGGCGGTAACTGGTGTCGCGAGACATGCCCGCGGCGGCCAGTTCGGCGTCGTCAGCCACCTTGCGGAGATATCTCTCGGCCGCCGCGAAGTCCCCCTGCAGAAAACTGAACTGGCCCAGGAGATCCTGGGACTGCGCGCGGCGGAAGCCAAGGGGGCTGTCGCAATGGGGCAGCGCCCAGGTCTGGAGCCGCCGTCCGTCCCCCCGGAGCCATTGGATCCAGGCCAGGTCCTTCTCCGCGTTCTCCCGCAGGGGCCCGGGCTCGGCGGCGACCTCGGCGGTCAGCCGTTCCGCCTCGGCGTACCGGCCGAACTCCTCCAGCGTCTTGGCCAACCGGTGCGAGATGAAGAGGCGTTGGTACGGTCCGATGCCCGGATGGGCCAGGGCCGCCTCGGTCAGCGACAGGGCCGCTGTCCTGTCGCCCGCGCTGCGCGCGGCCATCCCCTGGCAGGTGAGCGCCAACGCTCCGGCGGGGTGGCTGCCGGACTGCACAGGCCAGTTCCGGGTCCCGGTGAGCACCGCTCCGAGGCCGCACAGGTCGACACCGTAGGCAAGGTCGTACAACCAGTCGGGGACACGGCTCGTGTTCAGGGTGAGGAGCCCGGCGGTGGTGAAGCCCTCGCCCAGTTCGCTCCTGTCGGTCGACGTCGGATTTCTGACCCCGCCGCGCAGCCGATCCCGGAGGTGTTCCAGGACTCGTTCGGCCGCGCTGCGCCACTCCTCCTCCGACCAGGCGTCGTCCGTGTTCCCGTCGTGGAGACGGACGGCGTTGCGGACGTACTCGTCCACGGTGTGTGTCAGCCACCTCGACGAATCGCTCTGCACCAGGGGGCGTTCGAGGAATCGCCGTACGACGGCGTCCGCCACGCTCGGGACCGCCGCCCTCAGCAAGTCGGCGTCGAAGCGCTCGGCGAGAGAGGCGGCCCGCAGAAGCGCGCGCTCTTCTGCGGACAGATCACGCATCACACGGATCACCATCTCGGCGAAAGTCCCTCCGAATTGCTCCACCGCGGGGACGCGGCCTTCCGCGCTCAGTTGGTCGAAGTACTCGGCCGACAACTCCAGATACAGCGGTACCCCGCCTGCCGCGTCGATAATCCGACGCCGCAACGGTGCCGGAATGGCGGGCTCCCCGTCCCTCGTCAGGCGAAGCCGCAGGTAGGTGTCGGCGTAGTCCTCCTCGAGCCCCGACAGCCGGTGCTGCATGGCGGGAAGCGTGCCGGGGTCGGTGACCAGACTCGGCCAGTAGTTGGGCCCTGAGTAGTGGATGGCCGGGTGATGACCGTCGCCCCAGGTCAGCCGGTTCCGCCCCGTGATGAGGAACAGTACGTTCGGCATCAGGTAGACCAGCCGGGCCAACCGGTCCTCGAGCCCACCCGCTTCCCGGCGCCTCCCGTCGACCCGCTCGAACGTGTCGAAGAAGATGACGACGTCCAGGGATTTCCTACGGCGGTACTCGGCCAGATCCCAGGACAGGAGAGCCGGCAGGAACGGCAGCATGTCCGCAGGCGACTCGACATCCAGCAGTTCGGCGAATCCGGGACATTCCGCGAGCAGCCGGTCTTTGCGCAGGTGCTCGCGGATCCTGCCCACCAGAATTCCCGCGGCACGCCGGGCCACACCCGCGAGGGGTATCGGGCCGAGCAGCGCATCCAGCGTGCCGTCCAACTGCTCGGCCAGCGAAAGGGATTCGCCGAGCCGTCCGAGCGAGGAATTCCGCGCTATCGCGGCCTCAAGAGGGACACCCGGATGGCAGCGCCGCCAGTACACGGCGAAGGCCAAGTCGAATGCGGGGCAGGAACGCATCACCTCACCGAGCGTGCCCCGCACGGCGATCACCGCGGTCTCCAGATCGGCCAGGGAGCTGTCCTCCAGGTCGATCCGGCAGGTCACGCGCCGTTCAGGACCGTCCGCCGACGCCCCGTCCAATTCCCCTTCGCGTAATCGCCGTTCCAACTGCCGGGACAGCGTCGACTTCCCGATTCCGCCCAGCCCGTAGAAGACGAGGACATTGTGGCGAGGCGGCGCCGACGAACCGGCAGCGGCGGGATGGTCTCGCAGCCCCCGCAACGCCTCTTCGAACGCCGTCACATAACGGACACGATCGACGAATACGTCACCCACGGTAACGGGTGATGTTCTCCGCTGATCGAAGATTCGGTCGAGTTCCATCGCGTCGGCCCGTCCCTCCCCGGCCGAACACTGCCCGGCCAAACGGTCGCAGTTCCCTCTCCCGGCAGCCTAGCTTCAGTGGACGACTCAAATCCAGAGCGTTATCGGCGCATCACTGAGCGCGTCCGGTACGCGGTACGCCCTTACTGGCCGTCGGCCTCCCGAACCCCAAAGGCACCGTCACGCCCGGAGGTCTACCAGGCCCCGTGGTGGGCCAGGCCCAGGGTCAGGGCGGCTGCCGCGGTGGCGAGGAAGACGATGCCGCCGAGGATGTCGCGGGAGCCGACGCGGAGGTGGGCGGTGATGGCGCCGATGAAGTAGAGGATGAGGCCGCAGGCGGCGAGGGTGCCGAGGACCGGGACGGCGAGCCCGGCCAGCAGGCCGACCGTGCCGGCGGCGAGCAACGCGCCGAGGACAGGCACCCACTTGCGGGGCAGGCCCTTCATGTCGGCCTGGGTCTTGGGGTATTCGTGGCCGATGAGGTAGGTGACGGCGGCGGCGCCGTTGAAGAGGGCGCCGAGGACGGTGACCGTCAGATAGGCGGCGAACACGGCAGCTCCGCTTCTGTGCGTGACACGTCGGGGTGACACCTCGTACGGGAAGGCTAAGGCGTCCCCGCGGAGCGGGAGTTGACCGTGAGTCGCACGCACTTGGCACGGCGTGAACCGCGCGCGGCTACGCGGCGTCGACCACCAGCACGATCTTGCCCCGTACGTGGCCCTCCTCGCTGAGGCGGTGCGCGTGCGCGATGTCGGCGAGAGGGAACGTCCGGGCGACGGGCAACGAGAAGCGGCCCGCCTCGATCAGCGGGCCGATCTCGGTGAGGACGTGGAGGGCCCGGCCGCTGTCACCGCGGCTGAAGGTGACGCCGTGCTCCTGGGCGCCGAGGAAGTCCGCGAGGGTGACGACGTGGTCGGGGCCTCCCGCGAGGGCGATGAGTTCGGGGAGGGCGCCGCTCCCGGCGACGTCGAGGGCGGTGTCCACGCCGTCGGGGGCGAGCGCGCGGACGCGGTCGGAGAGACCGTCGCCGTACGAGACGGGTTCGGCGCCGAGCGAGCGGAGGACGTCGTGGTTGGCCGGGCTCGCGGTGCCGATGACGCGGGCGCCGCGCGCCACGGCGAGTTGCACGGCGGCGGCGCCGACGCTCCCGGAGGCGCCGTTGATCAGGACGGTGCCGCCGCGGACGCCGAGCTGGTCCAGGCCGCGCGCCGCCGTCTCGATGGCGGACGGCAGCGCGGCGGCCCCGGCGAAGTCGAGTGACGCCGGGATCGGCGCGTAGAAGGAGAGCACCGCCAGCTCGGCCTGCGCGGCGCCTTCGGCGCAGAGGCCGAACACGCGGTCGCCGACGGCCACATCGGTCACCCCTTCGCCGACCTCGTCGACGACGCCCGCCGCCTCGTACCCCAGGGTCTGCGGAAGCTCCTCGTCCATGAGGCCCTTCCGCTTCTTCCAGTCGCTCGCGTTGAGTCCCGCCGCGCGTACCGCGATCCGGATCCGGCCGGGGCCCGGGTACGGATCGGGAAGGTCCACGATCTCCAGGACCTCGGGTCCCCCGAACCGGCTGAAACGGGCCGCCTTCATCACTTCGCTCCGATCTCGGCGCGCGGGGACAGGGGCGGGAGCCAGGGGTGCCGCGAATGCCGCGCGTTCGCGGCAGTCTGTCAGTCCCGCCGGGCCCGGGACCTAGGACCGGAGTCCGACGCGAAGACCGACGCGGATCGGCGGCCGTACCTCAGTGGTCCCACACGCGGGGCCTGCTCAGCGCCTCCCACTCGGGGCGGAGCAGCGAGAGGACAGCGGCGTCGTGGCGGCGGCCCCGGTGCTGGCACCAGGAGCGGCGTACGCCCTCGTGGACGAAACCGGAGGCGGCGAGTACGGCGAGCGCGGGCGTGTTGGTGGTGTGGGTGACGGCCTGGAGGCGGTGCAGCGGAAGGTCGCCGAAGGCGAGGTCGATCAGCGCGTCGAGGGCGGCGGTGGCGTGGCCGCGCTCGCGATGGGCGGCGTCGAGCAGCAGATACAGCTCGGCGGTCCCGTCGGCGATGTCCTGTTCGATCAGGGCGACGTGCCCGATCGGGGTGCCGTCCGGCAACAGGACGAGAAAGTCGTCGCGGTCGTTGTCGTCGATGTCGCGCTCCACGCGCTCGCGCAGCCAGGACAGCGGGCGCGGCCAGATGCCGATCTCGTGGGTGGCCACCGGGTCCGCCCGCCACTCGTGCAGCAACTCGGCGTCGTCCGCCTCCAGCGGGGTGAGCGCGACGCCCCGCCCGCGCAGCACGGGCACCCGCCGCCGCTCGCCCTCGTCTTCCACGTCCTTGGTCACGCTCGCATGCTAGGTAGCCAACGTTCCTGTAGGCGAAGGGATTTCGGCCCGTGCGCACCGCCCAGCACTGCACTGCACCGCCCAGCCCGGCACCGCCCAGCCCGGCACCGGCGCCGCGGCCCCCCGCCGCTCAGGGGGTGGTTCGGACGGTTGCCGTGTCGCGGCCGGATCTCAGGACGGTGCCGGGGATGGCGCCGGTGACGGTGTCGTCGCGGATCGTCTCGACGCCGTTGACGCGGACGCTGAGGATGCCGGTGGCGCGGGAGTCGAGGCGGGGGCTGTCGCCGGGGAGGTCGTGAAGGAGGGTGGCGGGGCCGGCGTCGATGCGTTCGGGGTCGAAGAGGACGAGGTCGGCGGCGTTGCCCGGGGTGATCACGCCTCGGCCGCGCAGGCCGAAGAGGCGGGCGGGGTCGGCGGTGAGCATGCGCACGGCGCGTTCCAGCGGGAGGAGTTGGCGTCCGCGCAGGCAGTCGCCGAGGAAGCGGGTGGTGTACGGGGCGCCGCACATCCGGTCGAGGTGGGCGCCCGCGTCGGAGCCGCCGAGCATGACGTCCTCGTGGTCCCAGGTACGGCGGCGCAGCGCCCAGGAGTCGGGGTCGTTGTCGGTGGGCATCGGCCAGAGCACTGTGCGCATGCGGTCGTTGGCGCAGATCTCGACGATCGTCTCGAAGGGTTCCTGCCCGCGTTCGGCCGCGATGTCGCGGACGACCCGCCCCGACACCCCCTGATTCGCGTCGCTGTACGTGTCGCCGATCACGTAACGGCCGAAGTCGGCGAGGCGGCGGAAGACCCCGGCCTCGGGGCTGGTGGCGCGGCGCAGCATCTCGGCGCGTACGGCGGGCTGCCGCAGCCGCGCGATGCGTTCGGGGACGGGCAGGGCGAGGACGTCGCCCCAGCCGGGGATGAGGTTGAGGGCGCAGAAGGTGCCGAGCGACATGTTCATGGGGGTGAGGATCGGCATGGTGAGGGCGACGATCCGGCCGCCCGCCTTGCGGGCCCGCTCCGAGGCGAGGAGCTGGCGCGGGACGCGTTCGGGGACGGCGGCGTCGATGGTGAGGACGTTCCAGTTGAGCGGGCGCCCGGCGACGACGCTCATCTCCACGAGCAGGTCGATCTCCTCGTCCGCGAACTGGTCGAGGCAGCCCGCCACGATGGCCTCGATCTGGGTGCCCTCGTGTTCGCCCACCGCCCGTGACAGGGCCAGGAGTTCGTCCGGCCGCGCGTGCCGGGACGCGACCGGCCGTCCGTCGCCGTCGGAGTGCGTACTGGACTGCGTGGTGGAAAGGCCCCAGCCGCCGGCTTCCATCGACTCGTGGAAGAGCCGCAGCATGGCGTCGAGTTGGTCCTGCGTGGGCTGTCCGCCGACCGCGTCGGCGCCCATCACATGGCGGCGCAGCGCGCAGTGGCCCACCATGAAACCGGCGTTGACGGCGACGCGCCCCTCCAGGGCGTCGAGGTAGTCGCCGAAGGACGACCACGTCCAGTCGACGCCCTCTTCGAGCGCCGCCAGCGACATGCCCTCGACCTTGGACATCATCCGCCGGGTGTAGTCGGCGTCTTCGGGCCGGTCGGGGTGGAGCGGCGCGAGCGTGAAGCCGCAGTTGCCGCCCGCGACGGTGGTCACGCCGTGGCTCATCGAGGGCGTGGCGAAGGGGTCCCAGAAGAGCTGGGCGTCGTAGTGGGTGTGTGGGTCGACGAAGCCGGGGGTCAGGACGAGGCCGGTGGCGTCCTCCTGGGAGCGCCCGCTCTCGCCGAGGCCGCCGGGTTCGGCGACGGCCGCGATCCGGCCGCCGCGCAGCGCCACGTCGGCGGTACGGGAGGGCGCGCCCGTGCCGTCCACCACGGTGGCGCCCTTGATCACATGGTCGAACACGGGTGTGCTCCTCTCGTACGTCGCGCTGGTGCGTGCCGCCCGGTCGCGTTACGCCGCCGCCTGCCGGAACCGGGTCGTGCGGTGCACCGGGTCGGTGTCGATGACGGGTATGACGTGCTCGCCGATCAGCTTGATCGTGTTCATCGTGTCCTCGTAGCCGATGCCGATCGGCAGCCCGAAGGTCAACTGGTCGGCGCCCGCCTGCTCCCAGCGCTTGCACTGCGCCAGCACCTCGTCGGGGTTGCCGCAGATCATCAGCTCCTCGGAGATGAGCAGATCGATCAACTCCTCGGTGTAGTCCGGCAGAAGCTCGGGCCAGACCGGGATGCCGTCGGGGCGCGGGAAGGTGTCGTGGTAGCGGAAGAGCAGCGACTGGAGGTAGTTGAGCCCGCCGCCCACGGCGATCTGCCGCGCCTTCTCGGTGGTCTCGGCGCAGATCGCGGTCGAGGTCACCATCACGTTGTCGTTGACGAAGTCGCCGACCGGCTCGGCCTGCCCGATCGCCGACTTGTACGACTCGACGACCCACTCCATGTCGGAGACCTTCTGCACGCTGAAGCCGAGCACGCCCAGGCCCTTGCGGGCGGCCATCGCGTACGAGGGCGGCGAGCCGGCCGCGTACCACATCGCCGGGTGGGAGCGGCCGTACGGCTTGGGCAGGATCTTGCGCGGGGGCAGCGACCAGTGCTTGCCGCTGAAGCCGGGGTACTCGTCCTGGAGCCACATCTTGGGGAACTCCGCGATGGTCTCCTCCCAGATCTCCTTCGTGTGGTTCATGTCGGTGATGCCCGGCATGAACCCGAGGATCTCGTGGCTGCCCGCGCCGCGCCCCGAGCCGAACTCGAAGCGTCCGCCGGAGAGATGGTCGAGCATGGCGACCTTCTCGGCGACCTTCACCGGGTGGTTGACCGGCGCGAGCGGGTTGAAGATGCCGGAGCCGAGGTGGATGCGCTCGGTGGCGTGGGCGAGGTAGCCGAGGAAGACGTCGTTGGCCGACAGGTGCGAGTACTCCTCCAGGAAGTGGTGCTCGGAGGCCCAGGCGTACTTGAAGCCGGAGCGGTCCGCCTGGATGACGTACTCGGTCTCCTCGATCAGCGCGTGGTGCTCGGCCTCGGGGTCGGCCTTGGCCCGCGCGGCGGGCACATATCCCTGTACAAAGAGCCCGAATTCCAAGGGGTCACCATCCTCCGATTTCTGACGCTCCGTCAGATCTGATCCGACTCTTCCACCGGCACGGTGGGGCGTCAATAGCTGATGGACCGTCAGATACGCTCGACGGCGGACTCAGAGCGCCGCGACTCCCGCCAGCCAGCCGCCGTCGATGACGAACGGCTGCCCGGTGACGTACGAGGAGTCCTCACTGGTCAAGAAGAGCGCGAGCCTGGCGATCTCGTCGGCCCGGCCCATCCGGCCCAGCGGCAGCAGCTTGCGGTAGAAGCGGGCGGTGGCCGCCGCCATCGCCTCCTGGTCGGCGGCCGGGTCGAGCACCGCGGGATTGGCCATCGGGGTGTCGACGGCGCCGGGGCACATCGCGTTCACCCTGATCCCGTGCGGCGCCAGTTCCAGCGCCGCCACCCGCGTCATGGCGACGATCGCCGCCTTCGTCGCCGCGTACGAGGTGAGCAGCGCCATGCCGCTGAGCGCCGTGTACGACGCGGTGTTGACGATCGTGCCGCCGCCCGCGGCGGTCAGGGCGGGCGCGCAGGCCCGCATGCCGAGGAAGGCGCCGACCTGGTTGACCCGGACGACCTGGAGGTATTCGTCCAGCGGGGTGTTCGCCAACGCGTTGAAGCGCAGGATCCCGGCGTTGTTGACCAGTCCGTCGAGGCCGCCGAACTGCTCGTCGGCGTAACTCAGCGCCGCCGTCCAGTCGTCCTCGCTGCCGACGTCGAGCCGGGTGTAGCGGGCCGCGTCGCCGATCTCCTCGGCCAGCGCCGCGCCCTGGTCGTCCAGCACGTCGGCGAGCAGCACGCGCGCGCCCTCCGCGGCGAAGAGCCGGGCCTCCTGCTCGCCCTGGCCGCGCGCGGCGCCGGTGATCAGGACGGTACGGCCGTCGAGCTTGCCCATCCGGGCCTCCGGGGGTGGTGGGACAACGGGGGGGTCAACGGGGGTCCAACGGGGCTCACATGTCGAGGTGCGGTGCCACATCGGCGGCGAACGCCGCCATCTGGTCGAGGAGTTCGGCCACACCCCGGCTGCGGAAGCGCACCTGGATCTGGTCGACGCCCATGGCCCGGTAGGCGCGCAGGCTCTCCGCGAGCGCGTCCGGCTTGCCGTGCAGGGTGTACCGGCCGACGTGCCAGCCGGGCTCGCCGACGTAGAGCGGTTCCGCGATCGCGCCGATCTCGATCGGGTCGGCGATCCCGGCCTCGGCGCGCAGCCGCCGGACGCGGTCGATCTGGCCCGGCAGCCGGTCGCGCGGGTCGCCCTGCGGCAGCCAGCCGTCACCCCTGAGGGCGGCCCTGCGGACCGCGGCCGGTGACGAGCCGCCGACCCAGACCGGCGGCCGGGGAGTCTGCACCGGACGTGGCCGCTGTCCGAGACCGGCGAAGTCGTAGCGCTCGCCGTGGTGTTCGGGGAATTCGTCCTCGCCGAGCGCCGCCTTCAGCGCGTCGATGGTCTCGTCGAGTACGCCGCCGCGCCCGGCGAAGTCCGCGCCGACCGCGTCGAATTCCTCGACCACGTGCCCGGCCCCGACACCGAGGATCAGCCGTCCGCCGGAGAGCCGGTCGAGCGTCGCGTACTGCTTGGCGGTGGCCAGCGGGTGCCGCAGTCCGACGACCGCGACATGGCTGAGCAGCCGTACGCGTTCGGTGACGGCGGCGAGATAGCCGAGGGTGGCCACCGGGTCGTACCAGGTGGTGGACATCGCTGCGGCCAGCCTGCGCGGCACCGCGATGTGGTCGCAGACGGCCACGTACGCGAAGCCGTGCCGGTCGGCGGCGCGGGCGACGGCGGCGAGTTCGGTCGGGCCCGCGTCGGCCTCCCAGCCCTCGGCGTACATCGTGCTCTGCGACTGGACGGGGAGTTGCATACCGTAGGAGAGCCGCCCTTGCGGCAGCACGCGCGGGATGCCCATGGCCTACGCCCCCGCGCCGGGTCCCGGGACCGGCCCGGCGCTCGAACCGGGCCCGGGCCACAGGCCGTCGGGGGTCAGGCCGAGCAGGTCGATGGCGTTGCCGCGCACGATCCGCTCCACCACGTCCTGGGAGAGGTGGCCCATCTGGGCCTCGCCGACCTCGCGCGACTTGGGCCACGTGGAGTCGGAGTGCGGGTAGTCGGTCTCGTAGAGGACGTTGCCGACGCCGACCGCGTCGAGATTGCGCAGGCCGACGGCGTCGTCGAAGAAGCAGCCGTAGACGTGCGAGGCGAAGGTCTCGGACGGCGGGCGCCGCACCTTGTCGGCGACCCCGCCCCAGCCGCGGTTCTCCTCCCAGACGATGTCGGCGCGCTCCAGGATGTACGGGATCCAGCCGATCTGCCCCTCGGCGTACATGATCTTGAGGTTCGGGAAGCGTTCGAGGGCGCCGGACATCAGCCAGTCGACCATCGAGAAGCAGCAGTTGGCGAAGGTGATGGTGGAGCCGACGGCGGGCGGCGCGTCGGCGGAGGTGGACGGCATCCGGCTGGAGGAGCCGATGTGCATGGCGATGACGGTGCCGGTCTCGTCACAGGCACGGAAGAAGGGGTCCCAGTAGTCGGTGTGCACCGACGGCAGTCCGAGGTGCGGCGGGATCTCGGAGAAGCAGACCGCCCGTACGCCGCGCGCCGCGTTGCGCCGTACCTCGGCGGCGGCCAACTCGGCGTCCCACAGCGGTATCAGGGTCAGCGGTATCAGCCGCCCGCCCGCCTGCGGGCCGCACCACTCCTCGACCATCCAGTCGTTGTAGGCGCGCACGCACAGCAGCCCGAGGTCGTGGTCCTCGGCCTCGGTGAAGGTCTGGCCGCAAAAGCGCGGGAAGGTGGGGAAGCAGAGCGCGGACTGCACATGGTTGACGTCCATGTCGGCCAGCCGCTCGGGCACGGAGTACGAGCCGGGCCGCATCTGCTCGTACGTGATCGCTTCGAGCCTGATCTCGTCGCGCGAGTAGCCGACGGCGGTGTCGAGCCGGGTCAGCGGTCGGCGCAGGCCCTCGTACAGCCACCAGTCGGCGAGCGGTCCCTCGTCCCCCGGCTCGCCCATCGTGGGCGCGAACCGGCCGCCGAGGAACGTCATTTCCTTCAGGGGCGCGCGCACGATGCGCGGCGCGGTGTCGTGGTGTTTCGACGGGAGCCGGTCCCGCCAGACATTGCCGGGCTCCACGGTGTGGTCGTCCACCGAGATGATCTTCGGGAAGGTCTCCATGGGCACAACGGTAGCGCCAATCTGACGATCCGTCAGCTAACGTGCCGTCACATCGTCGGCACTACCGGGCTCCGGGGCTCCTCCGCGGCGGCGGACGTCAGTCGGTCACCCGCACCGGCAGCAGAATCCGCCACACCGCGTCCTCCACCCCGTGCACGGCCGCGATCCAGCCGACGTTCTCCTCGTCGGTGCCCAGCCGTACCGCCTGCGCCAACTCCCCCATCACCTCGGTGAGATCGGCGTGCGCCATCGCGGGCTCCAGCCGCCCGCCGACCACGCCGTCGTCGTAGTAGCGGTGGTACGCGGGCGCGCTGCGCAGGACGCCGACCGGCCGCCAGTTCTGCGCCAGCCGCCACACGGGCTCGCCCGCGACGCGTACGCCGTCCGCCTCCATCACCTGGGTACGGGTGCGGTCGACGGCCAGCGCGGACCAGCCGTCGGAGCCGGTCAGCACCAGGTCGGGGTCGCAGCGGCGGACCGCGCGGGAGACCGCGTCGTTGGCGCCCGGTCCCGGCAGCACCAGCGGCACCGCGGCCATCCCCGCGTACAGGCAGCCGAAGAAGGCGCCCGCGAGATCCGGGCCCTGCGGATAGGCGAGCAGCACGCGCGCGCCCGGAGCCAGCAGACCGCCGAGCCGGGCGGCCACCGCGCGGGCCCGCCGGTCGAGTTCGGCGAAGCTGCACCCCGCGGTGCCGCTGACGGTCGTACTCGGATACGGCAGCGCGGGGACGGCCTGCGGGGCGCGCTCGGCGCGGCGGCGCAGCAGCTCGCCGGGCAGCCGTCCGGCGTCCCCGAGCCGCCGCGTGCCGCCGTTGCCGCCGCCCCCGCCGCCGGGCCGCTCGCGGCCCTCGCCGCTCATCGCGGGCGCCGCGGCCGGGGCCGGCATCCGTCGTACGGATCCGGCCGGGCGCACCGGGCGCACCTCGCGTACCGGAGCCCGGAACAGCTCGGAACCGGCGGCCGACGGCAGTTGCCTCGGCCTGACAGGCAGTGACCCGATCGACCCGTCCGGCTCACCGGCACCTGCCGCATGACTCGTGCACTCAGCACACATGAAACGCCCGCTACCTGTTCTTTCGCAGGACACACACCGGCATGGACCAGTCCCACACAGCACAACCTCCGCGCACGCACAGACGGAACCTCAAATTCCAGCCCAACTTTTGCTGCAAGTCCGGTTCGGGTCCTTGCACGGGGTGACCCCGGCGGCCCGACACGGCAAACTGGCACGGACGGTGCCGAACCCTCGGTCCCGTGCGCCATGCGGACAACTGTTCCGTCCGGCGATGAACGATTGATATACGTGCGGGCGACGGGCCGCGGGGGCGCCCGGCTTCGCCAATAATCGGGTCACGCACCATTCAGCGCCCGGCGGCCGACCACCGCCGGAGGCTGGCACAAGCAGTGCGCCGCTCCAGGCGCGGGTACACAATGAGCAGGTCCACGTTCAGGGGGCAGAGATGGAAAGCAGGACGGAACCGGGCAACAGCCTGCGGTTCGCGGTCCTCGGTCCGGTGCGCGCCTGGCGAGACGACGAGCCGATCGTCACCGGCGCACCACAGCAGCGCGCCTTGCTGGCCGCGCTGCTGCTGCGCGGCGGGCGCACGGCGACCGCGTCGGAACTGCTCGACGCCGTCTGGGGAGAGTCGCCGCCCAACACCGCGCTCGCCGCGCTGCGTTCGTACGCCTTCCGGCTGCGCAAGGCGCTCGGCCCCGAGGCCCTGGTCACCGACTCAGGCGGCTACTCCCTGCGGGTCGCCGACGACGCGCTGGACTGCGCCGTCGTGGAGCGGCTGGCCGCCGAGGCCGACAAGCAGCGCGCCGTCGACCCGGCCCGCGCCCGCGAACTGCTGGGCACCGCCCTGGAGATGTGGCACGGCGAGCCGCTTGCGGGCCTTCCGGGGCCGCACGCCGAGACCCAGCGCAACCGGCTCGCCGAATGGCACCTCGGCCTGATCGAGACCCGTCTCGAACTGGACCTGGAGCTCGGCGCGCACGCCGAGGCCGTCTCCGAACTCACCGCGGTCTCCGCCGAACACCCCTTGCGCGAGCGGCTGCGCGCCCTGCTGATGCTGGCGCTGTACCGCAGCGGCCGGCAGGCGGAGGCGCTCGGCGTCTACGCCGACACCCGCCGTCTGCTCGCCGAAGAGCTGGGCATCGACCCGTCGGGCGAACTGAAGGACCTGCACCAGAAGATCCTGGAGGCCGACCCCTCGCTCGCCGCCCCGGCCAGTTCCGCCGCGGGACCGGCCGAGATCGTACGGCCCGCGCAACTGCCCGCGACCGTCGCGGACTTCACCGGCCGCCGCAATGTGGTCAGGGAACTGAGCGAGCAACTGGCCCAGGCGTCGCAGGGCAGCGGGGTGATGGCGGTGTCCGCCGTCGCGGGCATCGGCGGCGTCGGCAAGACCACGCTCGCCGTCCATGTCGCGCACGAGGCCCGCGACTCCTTCCCCGACGGGCAGTTGTACGTCGACCTCCAGGGCACCGACCCGCGCCCGGCGGAACCCGAGGCCGTACTCGGCTCGTTCCTGCGCGCGCTCGGCACCCCGGACTCCGCGATCCCCGAGTCGCTGGCCGACCGCGCCGCGCTCTACCGCTCCACCCTCGACGGCCGCCGGGTGCTCGCGCTGCTCGACAACGCCTACGACGCCGCGCAGATCCGCCAGTTGCTGCCGGGCACCCCCGGCTGCGCCGCCCTGGTCACCAGCCGGGTGCGGATGGTCGACCTGGCGGGCGCGCATCTGGTCGACCTCGACGTGATGTCGCCGGAGGAGGCGCTCCAGCTCTTCACCCGGATCGTCGGCGAGGAGCGCGTCACCAGCGAACGCCAGGCCGCCCTCGACGTCGTCGCCGCCTGCGGCTTCCTGCCGCTGGCCATCCGGATCGCCGCGTCCCGGCTGGCCGCCCGCCGCACCTGGACCGTCTCCGTACTCGCCCACAAACTGGCCGACCAGCGGCGCAGGCTGGACGAACTACGGGCCGGGGACCTCGCGGTGAAGGCCACCTTCGCCCTCGGCTACGGCCACCTGTCGGCGCCGCAGGCCCGCGCCTTCCGGCTGCTCTCGCTTGCCGACGGCCCGGACATCTCGCTGCCTGCGGCGGCGGCCGCCCTCGACCTGGACCCTTACGAGGCCGAGGAGTTGCTGGAGGCGCTGGTCGACATCAGCCTCATCGAGTCCGCCGCGCCCGCCCGTTACCGCTTCCACGACCTGCTGCGTCTGTACGCCCGCGAGTGCGCGGAGCGCGACGAGACACCGCAGGAGCGCTGCGCGGCGCTGTCGCGGGTGCTGGACTTCTACCTCGCCTCGGCCTCCTGCGCCTACGAGTTGGAGAACCCCGGCGACCGCGTCCTGGACCACCTCGCCCTCACCGCGCACTCCGGCCTGACCTTCGGCGCCCCGGACGAGGCCCTGGAGTGGCTCTTCTCCGAGGCGCAGAATCTGCTGGCGGCCGTCCAGCAGTCCGCGGACGACGGCTGCGAGGGCCCGATGCGCCGCGCCGTCGACCTGCTGCTGGTCGCCCAGGACCTGATGGAGTCCGGTGTCTACGCGCGGCAATACGAGCAGGCGACGCGGACGCTGGTGACGACGGCGCACGACTGCGGGGACACGCTGGTGGAGGGGCGCGGGCGGGTGTGGCTCGGCCAACTCCTGTGCATGTCGGGGCGGTTCCAGGAGGCCGAGACCGAGGTCAAGCTGGCCCTCATCCTCGGCCTGGCCGCCGAGGACCCGCTCACGTGCAGCTACGCGCCGAATCTGCGCGGGATCATCGCGCACAAAGGACACCGCTTCGAGGAGTGCGCGCAGTACCACTTGGCCGCGCTCGACGCCTTCCGCGCGGACGGCAACCGGCACGGGGAGGCGGCGGCGCTGGCCAATCTCTCCCGCGTCCAGCCGGAGATCGGCGAACTGGACGCCGCCGTGGCGACCACCGAGCAGGTCGTCGCGATCTACCGCGAGCTGGGCGCCGGCTTCCGGCTCGGCAACGGCCTGTACGCCAGGGGCATCGCGCTCACCGCGGATGACCGGCTCGACGACGCGCTGACCTGCCTCACCGAGGCACTGGGCATCTTCCGCGAGGCGCGGCAGCAGTTCTGGGAGGGCATGACGCTCTTCCGGCTCTCCCAGGTCTACCTCGCGGGCCACCGGTGGCGGCAGGCCGCCGCCCACACCGAACAGTCCCTCGTCATCCTCCGCGAGGTCGGCGGCGAATGGCGTACGGCCAACGCGCTCACCGCCCTCGGCCGCGCGCTGGACGGCATGGGCCAGCCGGTCCGCGCCCACGCCTGCTGGCACGACGCGCTGGCCGTCTTCACCGGTCTTGGTTCGCCCGAAGCTGCTGATGTACGGCGCCTTTTGGGGGACGAATCATCCCCCTCTGTCGCGGTATGACCCCCGGTTGAATCGCTCAACGCGCCCGTTTATCAGTTGATTATCGACGGATGCCACGATTCCATCACTGCACGAGCTGCCCGCTCGGTGGTGTACGGGGGTCGCCACCGGGCGGGCGTTTACGCAAGCTACGACAGCACGTCCCCAAGCACACTTGGAGAGCACCATGAGCACCGAAGTTCCGAAGCCGCCGAAGACGGACCCGCCGCTCGACCCGGACAACTTCCACAACGACAGCACCGAGCAGGCGGCTCCGGACGGGCTCCTGACTCCGCAGAAGCCCAAGCCGACCGTCAAGCCGGACAACTTCCACAACGACAGCGTCACCAAGTAGCTTCCCGGCCCGCTCTGGGGAGGGCGGGGCCGCGGAGGACCCCAAGGGGACCGCAGGGGGATCCACGGGGTTGATCAGGGGGAAAACAGCACGGGGCAACAGGGGGACACGGGGGATCGGGGGACCGGGGAACCTCGGTGGGGGCCGAGGGGGACCGGTGAAAGCCGCCCAAGGGGGGGCCGGGTGACTGCGGGGGGTTCCACAGCACGCACCCGGGGGCGCACCAAAGACTGACCGCGGCGCGGAGGGGGCGTCGCGGTCAGTCCGCGTCCGGGTCCGGTGCCGGGCGCGGGATCAGTCCGTTTCAGAGAGCCGGGGCCGCGCGCAGGTCAGTCCTTTTCAGGGGGCCGGGTCGCGCACAGGTCAGTCCGCGGCCGTACGCAGCTCGTTCTTCTTCACCTTCCCGCCCGCGTTGCGCGGGAGTTCGGGGACGAAGCGGACGCCGCGTGGGACCTTGTAGTTGGCCATTTCGCGGCGCGACCAGGCGATGAGGTCGTCGGCGGTGAGGGTGGAGCCGGGGCGGCGGACGATGTAGGCGCGGCCGACCTCGCCGAGGCGGGGGTCGGGGACACCGATGACGGCGGCGTCACGGATGTCGGGGTGGCGCAGCAGCAGTTGCTCGATCTCGGCGGGGTAGGCGTTGAAACCGCCGACGATGTACATGTCCTTGAGGCGGTCGGTGATCCGCAGATTCCCCTCGGGGTCCAGGACGCCGATGTCGCCGGTGTGCAGCCAGCCGTCGGGGTCGACGGCGCGGGCGGTGCCCTCGGGGTCCTCGAAGTAGCAGGACATGACGTGGTAGCCGCGGACCAGGACTTCGCCGGGCGCGCCGGGCGCGGCGTCGACCCGTACCTCCGTGTCGGGGATGGCGCGCCCCGAGGTGACGGCGACGGTGGCGGCCGGGTCGCCCCTGCGGCACATGGTGACGGTGCCGGACGCCTCGGTGAGGCCGTACGCGGTCAGGACGGTGGCGATCCGCAGTTCGGCGCGCAGCCGTTCGACCAGTTCCAGCGGGATGACGGCGGCCCCGGTGACGACGAGCCGCAGCGCGGACAGGTCGTGGGCGGCGCGCGCCGGATGGTCGAGCAGCGACTGGTGCAGGGTGGGCGGGCCCGGCAGTACGGAGATCCGCTCGGCGGCGATGTTGGCGAGGACGGTGTCCACGTCGAAGACGGGCTGCGGCACGATCACGGCGCCGCGCATCAGGCAGGCGATGACGCCCGCCTTGTAGCCGAAGGTGTGGAAGAAGGGGTTGACCACCAAGTAGCGGTCCCGCGCGGTCAGTCCGGCCAGCGCGCTCCAGACGCCGTACACGCGCAGCGTCTGGGCGTGCGTGATGACGGCGCCCTTGGGGTGTCCGGTCGTGCCCGAGGTGAAGATGATGTCGGAGGCGTCGCCGGGCGCTACCGCGTCGGCGCGGGCGCGTACGGTCGCGGCGGGTACGTCGGCGCCGGCCGCCACGTAGCCGTGCCAGGACAGGAATCCGGTGGGCGGCGCGTCGTCACCGAGGACGACGACGTCACGCAGGTGCGGCAGGCCGGGCAGCGGGCCCTCGCCGTCGCCCTCCCCCGCGGCGCGGCGCAGCGCCGCCACGTACGACGTGCCGAGGAAGGTGCCGGTGACGAACAGCAGCCTGGTGCGGGTGCGTTGGAGTATCCAGGCCGCTTCGGCGCCCTTGAAGCGGGTGTTGAGCGGGACGAGGACGCCGCCCGCGCTGACCGCGCCGAGCGCGGCGACGATCCAGTTCAGCGAGTTGGGCGCCCAGATCGCGACCCGGTCGCCGGGGCGCAGTCCCGAGGCGACGGCCGCGGCGGCGGCGCTTTCGACGCGGGCGCCGAGTTCGGCGTAGCTGACGCGGGTGCGGCCCTCCACGACGGCCTCGTGCCCGCCGTGGGCGCGGGCGGCGGCGCGCACCAGGCGGGGCAGGGTGCCCCAGCGGAGGTCGGCGCGGGGGTCGTCGGCGGGTGAACCGACCGTGAGTGAACCGTCGTTGAAGGCGCCGACCTCGGACGAGGCGTCGCCGTACGAGGTGTCGCGCGGATCGTCGTCCCGCAGGTCCACATCCATGGCGTCCTCTCCCTTAGCTGACTACCCGTCAGATTAACGGTAGCCTGACGCCCTGTCAGCAGTTCGTCAGTGGATCCGGGGACCTGCGGAGGTGTGTGCCCATGGGCGGCGCTGCCCTGAAAGACGCGACGGCCATCGTCGGGATAGGCCAGACACCGTTCGCCAAGTCGCTCCCGGAGTCGGAGAAGACGCTGGCGTGCCGGGCGGTGCTCGCCGCGCTCGACGACGCGGGCATCGACCCCGGCGAGGTCGACGGCTTCGCCTCGTACACGATGGAGGACACCGACGAGGTCGAACTGGCCAAGGCGATCGGCGCGGGCGATGTCACCTTCTTCGCCAAGTCCGGTTACGGCGGCGGCGGTTCGTGCGCGACCGTCGCGCACCTCGCGGCGGCCGTCGCCACCGGTCAGGCGTCGGTCGGCGTCGCCTGGCGGTCGCGCAAACGCGGCTCGGGGCCGCGCCCGTGGAGCAGCACCACCGTCCAGCTCCCCACCCCGGCGCAGTGGTCCCGGCCGTACGGTCTGCTCCGCCCGGTCGACGAGATCGGCATGCTCGCCCGGCGCTACATGCACGAATACGGCGCCACCCGCGACCACTTGTTCAATGTGGCGCTCGCCTGCCGCAACCGCGCCAACCAGAATCCGGCCGCCCTGATGTACGAGCGCCCGCTGACCCGCGAGATGTACATGACCGCGCGCTGGATCAGCGAACCGCTCTGCCTGTTCGACAACTGCATGGAGACCGACGGCGCGCTGGCCTGCGTCGTGGTCTCCGCCGAACGCGCCCGCGACTGCCGCCGCAAGCCCGTCTACGTGCACTCCGCCGCGCAGGGCCTGCCCGCCCAGCACCACGGCATGGTCAACTACTGGACCGACGACCCGCTCACCGGACCCTCCTGGACCGCCGCCCGACACCTGTGGAAGCAGGCCGACTTCGGGCCGCAGGACGTCGATGTCGCCCAGATATACGACGCCTTCACCCCGCTGATCCCGCTCTCCCTTGAGGGCTACGGCTTCTGCGGACGCGGCGAGGGCGCCGCCTTCACCGAGGGCGGCGCCCTGGAGACCGGCGGGCGGCTGCCGATCAACACCGGTGGCGGCGGCCTGTCCGAGGCGTACGTCCACGGCTTCAACCTCATCACCGAAGGCGTCAGGCAACTGCGCGGCACCTCCACCGCCCAAGTCCCCGACGCCGCCACCTGCCTGGTCACGGCGGGCGAGTGCGTCCCCACATCCGCTCTGCTGCTGAGGAGTTGACAGCCGCGATGCTGCTGCCGGTCATCGACGAGGACGGCGCGCCCTTCTGGGAGTACGCGCGCCAGGGAGAGTTGCGCGTCCAGGCGTGCGCCGACTGCGGACGGCGCCGCTTCCCGCCGCGCCCCTGCTGCCCGTACTGCCGGTCCTTCGGGTCCCGCTGGGAGCGGATGAGCGGACGCGGCCGGATCTGGTCGTACGTCCTCGCCCATCCCCCGCTGCTGCCCGACTACGCCGAGCAGGCCCCGTACAACGTGATAGTGGTGGAACTGGCCGAGGAGGCCACCCCCGAGGGCGGCCGGATCCGGCTGGTCGGCAACCTCGTCGCCCGCGCCGACGCGCGCCTTGACTCCGTGGACCCGGCGCGGCTGCGGATCGGCGCCGCCGTGAAGGTGGCCTTCCCCGACCCGGCCGCCACGGACGGCGTCGTCGTACCGCGCTGGCTGCTGGAGCGGCCATGAGCGTCCGGCGCACGGCGGCTGGTGACGGGGTCGCGCTCGTCACCCTCGACCGGCCCGAGCGGCACAACGCCCTGGACGGCGCGACCGTGGACGGGCTGCGGGAGGTGTGGCGCGACCTGCGCTTCGACGACGCGGTACGGGCGGTTGTCCTCACCGGCGCGGGCGACCGGGCGTTCTGCACCGGCGTCGACCGCGGCCTCGACGTCCCGCAGCCGTCGTCCCCGTACTCCGTCGACGACCCCCTGCTCACAGCGGGCCCCAAGGCCAACGACCTGTGGAAGCCGATCGTCGCCGCCGTCAACGGCATGGCCTGCGGCGGCGCCTTCTACCTCCTGGGCGAGGCCGAATTCCTCATCGCCGCGGAAGGCGCCACCTTCTTCGACCCGCACACCGCCTACGGCATGGTCAGCGCCTACGAGGCCGTCCTGATGGCGCAGCGCATGCCCTACGGCGAGGCCATGCGCATGTCCCTGATGGGCACCGCCGAACGGGTGAGCGCGCGACGGGCCTACGAGACCGGTCTCGTCTCCGAGGTCGTGCCCGGCCCCGACCTCCTCGCCACCGCCCTGCGCGCCGCCGCCGTCCTCTCCTCCTACCCGACCGACGCCGTCCAGGGCACCGTGCGCGCCGTGTGGTCGGCCCGGGAGGCGGCCCGCGCGCACGCCACCGCGCTCGCGCCGCACCTCATCGCCCTCGGCAATCTGCCGCCGGAGCGGCAGGCGGAGCTGTTCACCGGGCGCGCCCGGGGGCCCGCCGCCTTCCGGTTGAGGTGAGCGCGGCTCACGTGGCGGGTGCGGCTCAGATGGTGCGTGCGGCTCACGTGGCGGGTGCGGCTCAGATGGTGCGTGCGGCTCACATGGCGGGTGCGACGGTCGCGGCGTAGCGTCGGCCCCGAGGGGGCTGAGCGAGCGAAGCGAGGCGACCACGAGATGTTCCGCACCGTCGTCGGGTCGCTTCTCGCCCTCATCGGAGCGGCGGGCGCCGTCTGGAGCCCCTTCCGTGCCTGGTACGGCGGCCGCCACGGCTCCGGCATCCGGGTCGACGACCTCTTCACCGGGGTCGGCGTGACGCCTGACAAGGCGGCCCTCCTCGGCTCCCTCTTCCTCCCCATGGCCTTCGCCGCCCTCCTCACCCTCCTGGGCGTCCTCCTCCGCTCCCGCCTCACCCTCGCCCTCGCCGCCCTCCTCGTCCTCGGCATCACCATCCTCTGGATGGTCCGCCAAGGCCAAGCCTCCGGCTCCCTCACCGCCGGCGGCAACGGCCTCGACTACGGCGTCGCGACCGCCTTCGCCTCCGGCCTCCTGCTCCTCCTCTCCGCCGCCGTCCTCCCCGGCCGCCGTCGGCTGCGCCGAGCCGCGCCGATATTCGAGGAGCCGCGGTACGAGGAGCCGCCGTACGAGGAGCCGCCGTACGAGGAGGAGGGGACGGGCCGGGGTGCACCCGCAGAGCTGCGTCGACAAGTGGACGACGCATACGAGACGACCAGGCAGACCCAGTTCGAGGAGGCGCCCCGGCCCGGCACCGACGACCTGCCCAGCGGCGCGCAACCCCCACCCACCAGCCCGCCCGGCGCTTGAGGGCCCACGGGCTCAGGGGCTCAGGGGCCCGCTGGCCCACCGGCTCAGGGCCTCACGGGCTCACGCCCGACGCGAAGTCGCCCCGGTCCCCTTCGTCGCGTCGAGCGCGTACACGCACCGGTCCTTCGAGCACGCGTACACCACCCCCTCCGACGTCACCGGCGACCCGGTGATCTCCCCGCCGGTCTCGAGCCGCCACCGCAACTGCCCCCCGGCCGCGTCGACCGTGTACAGACAGTGGTCCTTGGACCCGAAGTGCACCCGCCCGGCCGCCACGGCCGGCGAGCCGACAATCTCGTTCTGCGCCGCGAAGCGCCACCGCGGCGCGCCGCTGACGGCGTCCAGCGTGTAGAGCGCGCTCCCCGCGCCGAGGTGCAGCGCACCATTGGCGACGATGACGGGTTCCAGCGACTGCCGCGGCTCGGTGGCGACGCGCCAGCGCGCGTGCCCGTCGGCGGGGTCGAGGGCGTAGACGGTGCCGAGGTGGTCGGCGACGTACACGCCGCCGCCCGAGACGCCGGGCCCCGGCACATGCGCGGGCGGCGAGAACATGACGGCGGGGGCGTCGAAATGCCAGCGCTCGGCGCCACTGCGGGCGTCGAGCGCGACGACCCGCGTACCGGCGGTGAGGTGCACGATGCCGTCCGCGACGACCGGCCGGGTGGGCACGGAGCCCGCGACGCCGGGTTCGCCGACCGGGTACGACCACATCTCGGCGCCGGTGAGGGAGTCGACGGCGTGCAGGTGGCCGCCGCCCTGGTAGTAGACGGCGCGGCCGAGGACGGTGGGCCCGGAGTCCGGGGACTCGAATTCGGTCTGGGCGCCCGACCGCTCCCAGCGCAGTCCCCCGCGCGCCGCGTCCCACGCCTGGATGCCGCCGCCGCGAGTGGCGGTCACGACCGTGCCGGAGTCGGCGCGCAGCGCGTACACCCAGCCGTCGATCGCCGTACGCCAGCGCTCGCCGCCGTCGACCGCGTCGAGCGCGAAGAGGCTGGGCCCGTCGGAGGCGTGGATACGGCCGCCGTCGACGGCCATCGTCCAGGCGACGTCGCGGGTCTTGAACTGGCGGCGCCCGCTGGCCACATCGAGCGCGTGCACCTCGAAGGAGGTGACGTAGAGGAGTCCGCCGGAGACGACGGGGGTGCCCCACACGTCGTTCGACATGCGGAAACGCCACGGCCGCCACTCGCCGGGAGCGGCGGCCTGGGACTGGAGGCCCGACGGGGCGCCGTGCTGGGCCTGCTGAGACTGCTGAGACTGCTGCTGTGAATGCTGTTGTGACTGCGGAGCCTGCTGCGCTCGCTGGCCCTGCTGCTCCGGGACGGCGGCGGGGGCCTGGGCGGCGCCGCCGTTCGCCGCGGCACCGGCGTTGGCGTTCGCGCGGTGCGCGCCCGCGCGGCGGCGTACCCAGTCCGTACCGGGCGCGGCCCCCGCCTTGTGGTCCGCGGCGTCCGCGACCCGCATCCCGGGACCGATCGGCGCGGAACCGGCGAGCTGTACGGGAACGGCGGAGGCGGGACCCGAGGTGGGACCGGAGGTGGGACCGGAGCCGGGGCCCGCCGCGGGTCCGGCCGCGGGGCCGGATACGGGTACGGGCGCGCGGTGGTTGCCGCGGCCGTCGGGCGCGCCCGCGTGCGCCGGTGCGTTGTTCGGCGGCTGCTGCGGCCGGGGCGGGGAGTTCGGCGGGAGCGGCGGCGCGTTGCCGGGCAGTTGCGGGCCCGCGGCGTGCGCGCCACGGCTGCCGCCCGCGGCGACGGCGGGCCGTCCGCTGCGGCGCTGCTCTATCAACGCGACCGCGCCGGGCGGCAGCCAGGCCGACGCCGTACCCGTGTCATCGCCGCCGGTGGAGTACAGATGCGGTGCGAGCTGCGCCTGGAGGTCGGCGGGGGTGGGCCGCCGGTCCGCCTCCATCCGCATGCAGGACTCGATCAGCGGGCGCAGCTCGGGCGGCAGGCCGTGGAGATTGGGGCCCTCGCGCAGCAGCATGAAGACGGTCTCGACGGGGTTGGCGCCGTGGAAGGGCGCGTGGCCGGTCGCGGCGAAGACCAGGGTGGAGCCGAGCGAGAAGATGTCGCTCGCGCCGCGCACGCTGCGGGAGTCGCGGGCCTGCTCGGGCGACATGTAAGCGGGCGTGCCGACGGCCACGTTCGTCATGGTCAGACGGGTGTTGGAGACGCCGGACGCGATGCCGAAGTCGATGACGCGCGGCCCGTCCTCCACGACGAGTACGTTCGACGGCTTCATGTCGCGGTGCACGAGACCGGCGGCGTGGATCGACTGCAACGCCTCCGCGATTCCGGCGGCCAGCCACCGTACGGCCTGCGCGGGCATCGGGCCCGCCTCGTTGACGATCTCCTCCAGCGACGGGGCCGGGACGTAGGCGGTGGCGAGCCACGGGACGGCGGCGCGGGGGTCGGCGTCGACGACGGCCGCGGTGTAGAAGCCGGAGACCGCGCGGGCGGCCTCCACCTCACGCGTGAAGCGGACCCGGAAGAGCTGGTCCTCGGCCAGTTCGGCGCGCACGGTTTTGATCGCCACGCGGCGGCCGGAAGCCGAGCGGGCGAGATAGACCAGCCCCATGCCGCCGGCGCCGAGCCGCGCCAGCACCTCGAAAGGGCCGATCCGTCTCGGGTCGTGCTGCGTAAGCTGCTCCACCACTGCCCTGCCACCTCCCCGTGCCCGCGTTGCCCGCGCTGTCGCGGCCTTACCCCGTGCTGCGCGCCGTATCGTCGTTCCGTTGTCGCTCTGCCGTCGTGCTGTTGCGCTGTGGTGCTGTGGTGCTGTGGTGCTGTGGTCGCTCTGCCGTTGTCGCCGTGCTCGTGCCGTGCTGTCGTGATCGAGCACTCGCGCCCGCCTGTACTGCTTTGCCCGCTCTGCGCGCTCCGTACCCCGTTCGACCGGCCCAAGCGCCAGGGTACGGGCCTGATTCTTCCTGGGATGGGCGCCGGTTGCGAACCCGGGGCCGCCGCGACACGCCCGGAGAGCGAACTCGTTATCATCCGCCATTCGCACCGTCCCTGGCGCGCGGCGCGCCGAACGGGGCGTCCGGGAGGGAGCCATGGGACGCACGTGGCGCACCGGCGGCGTCCAAGTGCCGTACGGGGCGGGCGAGTCGGGGCCGGCGCCCGTGGACGGGGGCCGCGCGGGTCGCTCGCGGGGCGCTCGCGGGTCGGCGGGGTTCAGCGCGGCGGGCAGGACGGGGACGGGCCGTCCTGCGCGAAGAGGTCAGCCGCCACGGCGGCGCGATGCCGGGTGGAATCGCCCCACGCGCCGGAGAGCGCCCACACCCGGCGCAGCCAGAGCGAGAGGTCGTACTCGTCGGTATAACCGATCGCGCCGTGCACCTGGAGACACCCGCGCGCCGCTTTTCCCGCCGCCTCGTTCGCGAAGACCTTCGCCATGGCCGCGTCCCGCGCGGCACTGGGCAGCCCGTGGTCGTACGCGTACGCCGCCCGCGCCACCACCGGCCGCGCGAATTCCACGGCCAGCAGGACGTCCGCCAGCCGGTGCTTCACCGCCTGCCGCTCGCCGATCGGGGACCCGAACTGCACGCGGCCCTTGGCGTACTCCACCGTCCGTTCCAGCATCGCCGCCGCCGCGCCCACCAGGTCGGCCGCCGCCCCGATCGCCCCGAGCCGCGCCGCCTTCCCGGCCGCCTCCCCCCATTCCCGCGCGAGCACCCGCCCGCCGCCGTCCGCCACCCGCGCCAGCCCCCGATTCGGGTCGACCCCGGCAACGGGCGTACGCGGCCCGGACCCCGCCTCCCGCAGCTCACCGTCTTCCGTGACCACCAGCACGTGATCGGCGTGGGCGGCGTGCGCGACGACGGGCTGACCTGCCGGTTCGGATACGGATACGGACGTGGGTACGGATGCGGGCGGGGGTACGGATGCGGGCGGAGGCGCGGACGTGGGTACCGCTCCCGGCGCCGGGTCCGGGGCGGGGAGGGACACGGCGACGGTCACCGCGCCCTCCGCCAGCCCCCGCAGCACATCCGCCCCCTCCGGCAGCCCGCCGAGCAGTTCCGCCGCGACCGCCGCCTCCAGCAAGGGCTCGGGCAGGCAGGCGCGGCCCGCCTCCTCAGTGAGCGCGACGAGCGCCCGCGCGCCCAGGGGCGGCTCGTCGAGGCGCTGCTCTCCGAGGGGCTGCCTGCCGGAACCGTGGCCGCCGGAACCGTAGTCGTCGGGACCGTAGTCGTCGGCACCGAGACCGGAACCGAGACCGAGGCCGCCGTACTCCTCCGGGACCAGCAGCCCGGTCGCCCCGATCCCGGCGAGCGCACGCCAGCGGTCCCGCGAGAACCCGGCGCGCACGTCGGCCGGTGTGCAACGCGCCGCCAGCAGCTCGCGGGCGGTGCGGGCGAAGAGCTGCTCGTCGGGCGTGGGCGCGAGTCTCATCGGCGGGGCTCCCGGGGGAGGCCGAGCAGCCGCTCGGCGATCACATTGCGCTGGATCTCGTTGGTGCCCGCGTAGATGGGTCCGGCGAGCGCGAAGAGGTAGCCGTCCAGCCACGGCCCGCACCGCTCCGCCTCCGCGCCGAGCACGCGCAGTGCGATGTCGTGCAGGTCGAGGTCCAGTTCCGACCAGAAGACCTTGTTCAGCGAGGACTCCGGCCCGCTCTCCTTGCCCTCCCGCATCCGCGTCACCGTCCGGTAGGTGTACAGGCGGTACGCCTCCGCCCGCATCCACACGTCCGCCACCGCGTCCCGGTGCGGCGCCGCCTGTTCGGGGCGCAGGCGGCACAGGTCGAGCAACCGGTCGGCCGCCGCCAGGAACCGTCCGGGGCTCCGCAGACTCAGCCCCCGCTCGCTCCCGGTGGTGGACATCGCGATCCGCCACCCCTCCCCCGCCTCCCCCAGGACGTCCCGGTCGGCCACGAACACGTCGTCCAGGAACACCTCCGCGAATCCGGCCTCCCCGTCGAGCTGCCGGACCGGCCGTACCGTCACGCCCGGCGCCGCCAGGTCGACCATGAAGTACGTCAGGCCGTGGTGCCGCCGCGAGTCGGGGTCGCTCCGGAAGAGGCCGAAGAGCCGGTGCGCGTAAGCCGCCCGCGAACTCCACGTCTTCTGCCCGCTCAGCCGCCACCCGCCGCGCGCCTCGTCCCGTACCGCCCGCGCCCGCAGATTCGCCAGGTCTGAACCCGCCTCCGGCTCCGACCAGCCCTGCGCCCACACCTCCTCCCCGCTGGCCATCGGCGGCAGCACCCGCGCCCGCTGCTCCTCCGTGCCGAAGGCGAAGACGGTGGGCGCGAACAGGAAGATCCCGTTCTGCCCGACGCGCCCCGGCGCGCCCGCCCGCCAGTACTCCTCCTCGAAGATCAGCCACTCGTCCAGGCCGAGGCCCCTTCCCCCGTACTCCTCCGGCCATCCGACGACCGCCCACCCGGCCTCGTACAGCGTCCGCTCCCACTCCTGGTGCGCGCGGAAACCGTCCGCCGTGTCCATCGACGGCAGCGGCTCGTGCGGCACCTGACGGGCGAGCCAGTCCCGTATCTCCTGCCGGAACGCGTCCTGTTGAGCACTGAAGGAAAGGTCCGTCACCGCGCTAGGATAACCGACAATCTGACGGAGCGTCAGATCCCGGTACGGTCAGGACGCACCTCACCGCACGCCACCGCGCCCTCACCTCAACGCCCTTCACCTCACATCGCCTCACCTCTCATCACCCTCACGTCACCTCTCATCACCTCCCAGCCCTGCGAGAACGGAGCCCCCGATGCCCGAGGCCTACATCGTCGAAGCGGTACGCACCCCCGTCGGCCGCAAGAACGGCGCCCTCGCCCCCGTCCACCCCGCCGACCTCGGCGCCCATGTGCTGACCGCCCTGGTCGAACGCGGCGGCTTCGACCCCGGCGCCGTCGAGGACGTCGTCTTCGGCTGCGTCGACGCCATCGGCGGCCAGGCCGGTGACATCGCCCGCACCTGCTGGCTGGCGGCAGGACTGCCCGAGCACGTACCGGGCGTGACCGTCGACCGGCAGTGCGGCTCCTCCCAGCAGGCCGTGCACTTCGCGGCGCAGGCCGTGCTGTCCGGCACCAGCGACCTGGTCGTGGCGGGCGGCGTCCAGAGCATGTCCCGGATACCGATCGGCGCGGCCATGGTGGTGGGCCGCGAGTACGGCTTCACCGATCCGTTCTCCGGGTCCACCGGCTGGCGCGCCCGCTACGGCGACCAGCCCGTCAGCCAGTTCGGCGGGGCCGAACTCATCGCCCGCGACTGGGACATCAGCCGCGAGGACATGGAGCGCTTCGCCCTGGAGAGCCACCGTCGCGCCCTGCACGCGCTCGACAGCGGCTGGTTCGCCCGCGAAACGGCCGCCCTCCCCGAACTCGCCGCCGACGAGGGCCCCCGCCGCGACACCTCGGCGGAGCGGATGGCCGCCCTGCCGTCGATCGTGCCCGGCGGCCGGCTCACCGCGGCCCTGTCCTCACAGATCTCCGACGGCGCCGCCGCGCTGCTCGTCGCGAGTGAACAGGCGGTGCGCGACCACGGCCTGACCCCCCGCGCGCGGATCCACCATCTGTCCGCCCGCGGCTCCGACCCGATCCGCATGCTGACCGGGCCGATCCCCGCGACCGAACACGCCCTGGCCAGGACGGGCATGTCCATCGGCGACTTCGACGCGGTGGAGATCAACGAGGCGTTCGCGTCCGTGGTCCTGGCCTGGCTGAAGGAGACCGGCGCCGACCCCGACGTGGTCAACCCGTGCGGCGGCGCCATCGCCCTCGGCCACCCGCTGGGCGCGACCGGCGCCCGGCTGATGACCACCCTGCTGCACCACCTGGAGCGCACCGGTGGCCGCTACGGCCTCCAGACCATGTGCGAGGGCGGCGGCCAGGCCAACGTCACCGTCATCGAACGGCTCTGATCCAGCTCACGCGCCGGGTATGGAGCCGCTCCTCCGTGTCACGTCGATGATCGCGAACCTCGCGCCCTGGTCGTCGGCGACGACGGCCATCCGTCCGAACGGCGAGTCCTCCGGCCCCATGACGACCCGTCCGCCGAGCCGGCCCACGGTGTCGGCGGCGGCGTCGCAGTCCGCCACCACGAAGTAGACCTGGAACGCGGGCGGCTCGTCCCCGCCCCCGGACGCGCTGTTCATCCGGCCGGCGAGCTGACCCTCGGGGTCGCCGGGGCGGGACCACACCTTGTAGTCGAAGTGGACACCGTCACCGACCTGCACGCCGTCGTAGCCGAACACCGTCTCGTAGAAGGCGTCGACCGCCGCCGCGTCCCGCGTGTGGTTCTCGGCCCAGCAGTAGGCACCGGGCACGTTGACCACGTCGAAGCCGGGGTGGCCGCGGAGTTGGAAGGCGCCGAAGAAGGAGCCGCCCGGGTCGACGGCGCCGACCAGCACACCGGTGTCGCCGATCTCGTCGGGGCCGAAGACGACGTGCCCGCCCGCCTCGGTGATCTTGGCCGCGGTCTTCGCGGCGTCCGCGGTGGCCAGGTGTATGCCCCAGGCCGTGGGCATCGACTCGTCCATCTTGCCCATCAGGGCCGCCGCGTTCTTCCCGTCGAGCTTGGCCAGTGTGTAGTGCCCGAACTGCTCGCCCTGGTCCTCGAACGTCCAGCCGAACAGTTCGCCGTAGAAACGCTGCCCGGCCGCGAGGTCGGGAAGCGAGACGTCGGCCCAACAGGGAGCACCTTCACCGAATGCGGACATGAGCTGATTCCTCTCGCGAATGTCTGGAATGCCACCGTAACCAGTGATCTTCCCGTCCGCACGAGACAGAATTCGAACATATGGTCAATTCTTGAGGCGGCCCAGGACTTCCTCGGTTTCGGCCATGATCCGGTCCACCAGCTCCGCGCACGAGGGCAGGTCGGCGATCACTCCCGCCACCTGCCCCGAGGCCATGACGCCCAGGTCAGCGCGCCCTTCGACCATCGCGGCGCGGAGCAGCACCGGGGTGTTCGCGGCCATCAGGACCTGCGGCCAGCTCAGCTCGCGGGCGCCGCGCATCGCCCGTCCCTCCCGGAGCATCGCGCGCAGCGGCGTCCCGGACAGCCGGGAGAAGCGGACGGCGTTGCGCAGCGCGCGCGGGTAGCGGACGAGGGGGCCGCCGCGTTCCAGCGAGCGGACGAAGTCGGTGGCGAGGACGCGGTGCCGCACGCCGTCGACCTCGGTGGTGACGAGGGTGCCGGTGACGTCGGCGGCCAGGTAGCGGTCCTGGACGGCGCGCGGCACGGGCGCGTCGGAGGTCAGCAGGAAGCGGGTGCCCATCGCGATGCCGTCGGCGCCGTAGGCGAGGGCCGCGACGAGGCCCCGCCCGTCGAAGAAGCCGCCCGCGCCGACCACGACCACCCCGCTGCCCCGCAGCGCGTCCACCACCTGCGGCAGCAGCAGCGTGGTCGGCACCCGGCCGGTGTGCCCGCCGCCCTCGCCGCCCTGCACGATCACCGCGTCCGCGCCCCACTCGGCGGCCTTCTCCGCGTGCCGCCGCGCCCCGACCGACGGCACCGCGACCATGCCCTCGTCGTGTGCGGCGCGGATCAGCTCCCTGGTCGGCGCCTGGGCGAAGGACGCCACCCGTACTCCTTCGCGGCCCATCAGCGCGATCCGCCGTGCCGCGTCCGGCGCGTCGGCCCTGAGGTTGACCCCGAAGGGCCGTCCGGGGGCCGCCGCCTTGACCTCGGCAACGGCCGCGGTCAGTTCGTCGTACGACAAGGTGGCGGCGGCCAGTACGCCGAGGGCCCCGGCGTTGGCCGCGGCGGCAACGAGGCTCGGGCGGGCGACGTATCCCATACCGGTCTGCACGATGGGGTGGCGGATGCCGGTGAGGTCGGTGAGGCGGGTGCTCAGCGGACCGCCGGCGGTCATGCGGGGACCTCGCGGTCACGGACGGAGCGCGGGTCGAGGACGTCGCGCAGGACGCGCAGTTCGGCGTCGGTGGGCTGTCTGGTGGTGGGAACGCGGGCCGGGACGGTGAGGCGGAAGCCGGTCGCCGCTACGACCTGCTCCAGCGTGACGCCGGGGTGCAGCGAGGCGAGCCGCATGTGGTGGCCGGGTCCGCCGAAGTCCAGGACGCACAGATTGGTGACGACCGTGCGCAGGCCGTGGAAGCGCGCGGCGCGGCCGACGGCGGCGGCACGGTCGTAGCCGATGCCGCAGACGACGTCGACGCGCTCGACGAAGGCGCGGGTGGCGTGCCGGGGCACCCAGTAGCTGGTGGTGTGATTGACGGTGTTGCCGGGGGCGCCGCGCGCGCCGAGGAGCTGCCGGGCGGGGCGGGCCCAGGGGCCGATGCAGGAGATGTTGGCGTTGCCGTACGCGTCGATCTGGCTGGGGCCCATCATGACGTGGCGCCGCCCGCGCGCGGCCAGGTCGAGGACCGCGCGGTAGGGCAGCCAGCCCTCGACGGTGAGCGCGTCGGGGGCCGTCCCGAGGGGGACGTCGCCGGCCAGCAGATAGGCCAGGCCGTCGCTGAGCACCAGGTCGGGGGCGAAGGTGGCTCGGGCGAGGCGGGCGCCGAGGGTGGGCACGACGCCCATGGGGCTGGCCAGGATCTCGCCGTCGCCGCGCCAGGCGTCGGCGCAGGCGGTGACGCAGATCTCGGCCCTGGTGGCGGGGCCGGTCGCCGCGGCGGTCGAGCCTTTCGAGGGCGCGGTCGGGCCGTTCGGTGTCGCGGTCATCGGGCCGCTCCCTCGTGGAAGTTATCCACAGCATGTTGATAAGACGATTCATCCATATGGCTGAGGAAGCGTTCGGCGAAGGCGGCCCAGGCCGCCGGGTCGGCCGCGGCGGTCGCGTAGGCGCGCTGGAACGGCTCGTCGCGGCCGTATTCGGGCGGGCACTCGGTGAAGTGCGCGCCGCGCGGCGCCTCGATCACGCCGTGGGTGAGGTAGCGGTGCAGGACGAGGGCGTGCACGCACCCCGCCTCCTTGAGCAGGTCCGCGGTGGGCACGACGCGTTCGGCCGACACATAGGCGGCGTCCGCGGCCTGGCAGAACAGGTCGTCGAAGAACTGGTCGGGCCCGGTGAGTGCGGCGCTGCCCGCGGGGTCGGCGAGGTTGGCGTGCACCAGGGCGGCGTCCAGCCGCAGCGGCGGTACGGCGACCACCTCGTCCCCGGTGCCGTAGGGGTCGGGGAGCACCCGCAGCTCGGGCGCGTACCGCAGCACGTCGGCGCCGAGCCCGGCGCGTACCGGCATGAAGGGCAGCCGGAGGGCGGCGGCGCGCAGCCCTGCCAGGAACATGCCCTCGTCCATTTCGAGCGCCTTGACGGTGCCGTTCTCGCGGGCGGCGCGGAAATGCGGTTCCAGGGGGACGGAATCGAGGGTGACGAAGCCGTAGACGACCTTGCGGACCTTGCCCGCCGCGCACAGCAGGCCGACGTCGGGGCCGCCGTAGGAGACCACGGTGAGGTCGGTGAGCGGGGAGCGGAGGATCGCCCGCACCAGGGCCATCGGTTTGCGGCGCGAGCCCCAGCCGCCGATGCCGACGGTCATGCCGTCGGCGAGGTGCGCTATCGCCTCGTCGGCGGTCATGCGCTTGTCCGTCATCCGGCGCCTCCCTCGGTGAAGGCGTCGCGCAGCCGGTCGCCGACGCCCGCCAGGTTGAGTTCGAAGGTGAAGCCCTGCTCGTAGCGGTAGGAGCGCTTGACGTCGACCGGGTCGATGCCGTTGAGCGACTGTTTCGCGGCCCTGACCACCTGCGGGTCCTTGGCGGCGACCGCGGTGGCGATCTCGATGGCTGCGTCGCGCAGACGATCCCTGGGGGTGAGCGCGAGGACCGTGCCGTAGCCGTGCAGCTCGGCGGCCGTGGCGTTCTGCGACGTGTAGACCATGTGCCGCATCCGCTGCTGCGGTACGAGCCTGGCCAGGTGCGTGGCGGCGCCGAGCGCGCCCCTGTCGACCTCGGGCAGGCCGAAGTACGCGTCATGGGAGGCGATGAGCAGATCGGCGTTCCCGGCCAGGCCGATGCCGCCGCCGAGGCAGAAGCCGTGCACGGCGGCGATCACGGGGACCTGACAGTCGTAGACGGCGGAGAAGGCGGCGGCGCATCCGGCGTTGGCGCCGAGCAGCGCGTCGAATCCGGCGGTGCCCTGCATCTCCTTGAGGTCGACCCCCGCGCAGAATCCGCGGCCCTCCGCGCGCAGGACCACCGCCCGCACCTCGGGGTCCGCGCCCTGCGCGGTGAGCGCGTCGGCGAGTGCGAACCAGCCCTTCACATCGATCGCGTTGACCGGCGGCGCGTCGATCACCACTTCCGCGACGCCGGTCCCGGGACGTGCCACCTGTATCGCCATGCGCCGTCCTCCGCCCGCTCGTTGGCCTTTTACGGATGTACGGATCCGGATCCCGACCGATGTCCGGCACAGATCTGACGGAACGTCAGTTCCTCTGGCACGATAACCCACGTGACGGACGACCTGGAAGGGCGAGTGGCGCTCGTGACCGGCGGCACCCGCGGCATCGGCCGGGGCATCGCCGAGGGGCTGGCGGCGGCCGGCGCCCGGGTGCTGGTGTGCGGGCGCACAGCGCCCGCGGACCTGCCGCCCGGCGTCGCCTTCCGGGCCGCCGACGTCCGCGACCCCGAGGCGGTGCGGGCGCTCTTCGCGCACGTCGCCGAGGCGTACGGGCGGCTCGACCTGCTGGTGAACAACGCGGGCGGCTCCCCCGCCGCCGACGCCGCCACCGCCTCGCCGCGCTTCTCGCGGGCGGTCGTCGAGCTGAATCTGCTGGCGCCGTTGTACTGCGCACAGGCCGCGTACGCCCTGATGGCCCGCCAGCCGGACGGCGGATCCATCGTCAACATCGGCAGCGTCAGCGGCAGCCGCCCCTCACCGGGAACCGCCGCATATGGCGCCGCCAAAGCGGGCCTTGCCTCCCTCACTCGCTCACTGGCCGCCGAGTGGGGCCCCGCGATCCGGGTGAACTGCCTGGTCGTGGGCCTGGTGCTGACGGCCCGCTCGGCGGCGCACTACGGGGACGGCGACCCCGCCGTACAGCGCGCGGTGGCCGCCGCCATACCGTTGGGGAGATTCGCGGAACCGGCCGACATCGCCGGTCCCGTCCTCTTTCTGGCCTCCCCGTCAGCACGCTATGTAACCGGCGCTGAGCTGCATGTTCATGGTGGCGGTGAGCTGCCTCCCCATTTGCAGGCGGCCGAATCGCGCGCTGATCACCCGTCGGTAAACTGACGGCATGACAGGACAAGTTCGCACCGTCGACGGCCGTGTTGCCGGTCGCCGCGGGCAGGCGACGCGGCAGAAGCTGCTCGACTGCCTGGGCGAGATGCTCAGCACGTCGCCGTACCGGGACGTCAAGGTCATCGACGTCGCCCGGATGGCGGGCACCTCCCCCGCAACGTTCTACCAGTACTTCCCCGACGTCGAGGGCGCCGTTCTCGAACTCGCCGACGAGATGGCCAAGGAGGGGGCGGGCCTGACCGAATTGGTCGCGGGCCGCTCCTGGGTCGGCAAATCAGGCGCCCAGGCGGCCGAGGAACTCGTCGACGGTTTCCTCTCCTTCTGGCGGAAGCACGACGCCATTTTGCGCGTCGTCGACCTCGGAGCAGCGGAAGGGGACAAGCGGTTCTACAAGATCCGCATGAAGATCCTCAACGCCGTCACCAATTCCCTGACCGACTCCATCAAGGACCTTCAGAGCAAGGGCAAGGTCGACAAGGAGGTCAGCCCGGCGGCCGTCGCCGGATCGCTGGTCGCCATGCTGGCCGCTGTCGCCGCTCACCAGAAGGGCTTCACGAGCTGGGGCGTCAAGCAGGCCGAGCTGAAGCCGAATCTCGCGCTGCTGGTCCACCTCGGTGTGACCGGAAAGAAGCCCGCCAAGTAGCGGACGCGGCACGCACCGCTTTTCGCGTTGACGTTTCGCCGTCCTGCCAGAAAGTCACGCCCTGACGCGGGCGCCGCACAGTCCTCGGGGGAGGTACGCGGCGCCCGCGTCTTCGTGTGGGTGACGGCACGGATTCCCGGCTTCGTGTGCACCCTCCCGTGTGCACGCCTCCGTGCGCGCGACTTCTTGCCCGCGTCTTCGTGTGGGTGACGCCCCCATCCGCGTCTTCGTGTGGGTGACGCCCCCATCCGCGTCTTCGTGTGGGTGACGGTTCACCCCCGCCCGCACCTCACTCGCGCGGCGCCAGCCGGAACACCCGGATCTCGCGCGTCACGCGGGAGGCATAGACCGCGTAAGGCGGCCAGAAGGCGACCAGCGCCTTCCAGGCGGCGGCGCGGTCGTCGCCGGTCAGCAGGTTCGCGGTGACCTGGAGGTCGCGGCCCCGGCCGCTGATCACGGCGTCGGGATGCGCCAGCAGATTGGCCGACCAGGCCGGATGCCCCGGACGGCCGAAGTTGCTGCCCACCAGCACGAGAGTGCCGCCGTCTTCGGGCATGCACGCCAGCGGCGTACGCCGCGGCAGTCCGCTGCGGGCGCCGGTCGCGGTGAGGACGACGCCGGGCAGCAGGCTCGCGCTGACCAGGAACCTCCCGCCGGTCAGCCGGTGGACCGCGCTGTCCATGACCGGCACCACATGCGGCGCGACCTTGGCGAAGGCCCGGGTGGCCGACACCTTCTGCACGAACCTGCCGAGGACGCCGGTCCTGCTGACGACACCGCGCCCGCTGACGGCGCCCTTCGCGTCGGCGTCGGCCGCGCCGCTCACGCCGCGCTCCTGACCACCGCGGGCGCGAAGAGCCCCGCCCGGTCGGCGGCGTGCGCGCGCAGGGCGTCGACCGGTCCGAAGAGCAGCTCGTCGGCGGTGGCCCGCTTGAAGTACAGATGCGCGTGGTGCTCCCACGTGAAGCCGAGGCCGCCGTGCAACTGGATCGCCGCGCCCGCCACCGTGCGCAGCGTTTCCAGCGCCTGGGCGAGGGCTATGGGCGCGGCCAGCTCGAACTCGGCGCTCGCCTCGGTGTCGTCCACCCCGGAGGAGGCCCCGGCCGCCCAGGCGGCGTAATAGGCGGCGGACCGCGCCGCCTGAAGCTGTACGTACAGGTCGGCGAGCCGGTGCTTGACCGCCTGGAAGGAGCCGATCGGGCGGCCGAACTGCTCCCTGACCTTCACGTACTCCACCGTCGAGGTGAGCGCGTGATCGGCGGCGCCCACGGCTTCCGCGGCGAGCGCGGCGGCGGCGAGGCGGCCGGCGTCGGCCAGGGCGGCGGCGGGGGCGCCGCCGAGCGCTTCGGCGGGAGCGTCGCGCAGCTCGACGCGGGCCAGGGGCCGGGTCTCGTCGAGCGCGGTCAGGCGGGTGCGTACGAGTCCCGGTGCGGAGGATTCGACGAGGAAGAGCCGGGTACGGGTGGCCGCGTATCCACCGGTGTGGGCCGCCACGACCAACAGGTCCGCGCTGTGCGCGCCGAGCGCGCGGTCCGCCTGCCCGTAGAGCAGGTGCCGTCCGGCCGGCCCGTCGGCCGCCGCGCGGGCCTGGACGCCGCCCGCCCGGCCGCCGCCCGCCCAGTCGCCGTCATTGGGCCCGGTGAGGGCCAGCGCGGTGGCCGGCGGCCCCGCGGTGACCAGCGCGGCGGTCAGGGTGCCGTCGGCGATCCGCGGCAGCAGGCGGCCCCGCTGCTCCTGGCTGCCGAGGGCCGCGATCAGGGGCGCGGCCAGGACGGAGGTGCCGAGCAGCGGGGACGGCAGCAGCGCCCGGCCGGTCTCCTCGCAGGCGAGGACCAGTTCGGTGGGGCCGCAGCCGACGCCGCCGACCGCTGCGGGCAGCGCGAGCCCCGGCAGGCCGAGCGCCTGCGCGAGATGGCGCCACAACGCCTCGTCGTGCCCCGCCGCCGTGGCGACGGCGACCCGCACATCGTCGGGACCACAGCGTTTGTGCAGCAGGTCCCGCAATGTGCGCCGGATTTCGGCCTGCTCGTCGGTGAACGCGGCGTCCATCGGCCGCTCCTCCCTGCCGCGACTGCGATCTGACGGGCCGTCATCATAGGTGCCCCCCGCCGCGATGCCCAGGCCCGTGCACCGCCGATACGCGAGCCGATGCCAAGGCCTGCACCTGGCGACGAGAGCCCCACCAGCGCCCGGGCGAATACGCGAACCCGCGGCGCCGCACGGCGACCGCCACCCGTGCGCGGCCCCACAAGAGCGCCCGCCTGGGACCGTAACACCCACCACCCCGGACCCCCGCGCACTGACGCGCACGCCCCGGCGGGGCATCATGTCCCGCATGACCAGCAGCAGCCAGCCGCCGGGGGCGCCGCGGCGCAGCGCCCTCCGCCGCTTCCTCTCCCCCGGCCCCGACTCCTCGACGACCCAGCTCAGGGCGTACGCGTGGACGTGGGCGATCTTGCTGGTGGTGTGGATCAGCGCGCAGTTCTGGGCGCATCCGGACGGGCTGCGCAGGGCGCTGTACATCCTGCTGTCGCTGGTCTCGATCACGCAGGCGCTGAGCGCGCTCGCACTGCTGAGCAAGCGCTCGGACAGGAGGCGCTGAACCCGTACCGGGACCGTATCGCCGCCCACCGAATCTGATGTACCGTCAGATTCATGGCTCAACGCCCCCGTGGACAACGTGCTGTGGCGGTCGTCGGCGTCGCCCTGTCGGACTGCGGACGGGTGGACGACGCCACCGCGTACGCGCTGCACGCGCAGGCGGCCAGGCGCGCGCTCGCCGACTCCGGTCTCGACCGGGCCGTGGTGGACGGCCTGGCCTCCGCCGGGCTCGGCACGCTGGCGCCGGTCGAGGTGGCCGAGTATCTGGGGCTGCGGCCGACCTGGGTGGACTCCACGGCCGTGGGCGGCTCGACATGGGAGGTGATGGCCGCGCACGCGGCGGACGCCATAGCGGCGGGCCACGCCAACGCCGTGCTGCTCGTCTACGGCTCCACCGCCCGCGCCGATCTCAAGGCGGGCCGCCGTACCGCCAATCTGTCCTTCGGCGCGGGCGGCCCGCTCCAGTTCGAGGTCCCCTACGGCCACACGCTGATCTCCAAGTACGCGATGGCCGCGCGGCGCCATATGCACGAGTACGGCACCACCTTGGAGCAGCTCGCCGAAGTCGCCGTCCAGGCGCGGTCGAACGCGGCCCGTAATCCCGACGCCATGTACCGCGCGCCCATCACCGTGGACGAGGTGCTGTCGGGACCGATGATCGCGGACCCGTTCACCAAGCTGCACTGCTGCGTGCGCTCCGACGGCGGCGGCGCCGTATTGCTGGCGGCCGAGGAATATGTGCCGGATTGCGCCAAGCCGCCGGTATGGGTGCTGGGCAGCGGCACGTCGGTGTCGCACACGTCGATGGCGCAGTGGGCGGACTTCACCGTCTCCCCCGCTGCGGCCTCGGGACGGCTGGCCTTCGAGCGTGCGGGGGTGACGCCCGCGGAGATCGACCTGGCGGAGATCTACGACGCCTTCACCTATATGACGCTGGTAACGCTGGAGGATCTGGGGTTCTGCGCCAAGGGCGAGGGCGGTGCCTTTGTGGCGGACGGACGGCTGTCGGTGGACGGCGCGCTGCCGGTGAACACCGACGGCGGCGGCCTGTCCGCCTGCCACCCCGGCATGCGCGGTCTTTTCCTGCTGGTCGAGGCCGTACGGCAGTTGCGCGGCGAGGCGGGTGAGCGGCAGGTGCGCAAGGCGGGCGGGCGGCTGCCGGAGCTGGCCGTCGCCTCGGGGACCGGCGGCTGGTTCTGCTCCTCCGGCACGATGGTGCTCGGCCGGGGCTGAGGCCGGGCGGTCCGCACCGGTCAGCGCCGGTGTCCCGGCCGTACGCGGCCGGGTGCGCCCGATACCCTTCCCGCGTGCTGCGACGTCTCCTGCTGCCCGCCGTGTGCACCGCCGCGCTGGTCCTGGTGTCGGTGCTGCTGCCCGGCGCCGGACGCCCGCGTACGGCGCCACACTGGACGAACAGGGCCGCCGCGCGCTTCTGGACCCCCGAGCGGATGGCCGACTCCATGCCGTCGTCGGTCCGGCAGCTCGGCCCGGCGGCGGAACCGGGCACCGTGCCGGGGCCGTTCACCCGCTCCGAGACCGCGACGCACTTCGGGGGCGTCCCGACCGTCGGCATGCTCTTCTCGGTCGACGGCGACATGACCGCGCACTTCTGCACCGCGAGCGTCGTGCACAGCCCCGACCGCGACCTGATCCTGACCGCCGCGCACTGCCGGCCGGGCGCGAACATCGGCTTCGTACCGCAGTTCCGCGCGGGTGCGGCCCGGCAGCCGTACGGGATCTGGGCCGTCTCGCAGGTCTTCACCGACGCGCGCTGGGCACCCGCGGACGACGCCGAATCCGCCTACGACTTCGCCTTCGCCCGGGTCGCGCCGGACGCGGACGGGCGGCGGATCGAGGAGGTGACGGGCGGCAACCGCCTGATCCGTACGCCCGGCTTCCACAACCGCGTCACCGTCATCGGCTACCCGCGCACCTCCGACGACCCGTCCGACGAGGCGATCACCTGCACGACGACCACCTCGCGGCTCGAAGGGCTGCGCCAATTGCAACTGGTGTGCGCGGGTTACTTCGCCGGCACCTCCGGCAGCCCGTGGCTGCTCGACTACAACACCCGCACCAAGAGCGGCAGCGTCATCGGCCTGATCGGCGGCGAGGACGAGGGCGGGCTGTCCGACCGGATCTCGTACAGCCCGTTCTTCGACGACGCGATCCAGGCGCTGTACCGGAAGGCGGTACGGACCCGGTCGCAGACGCCGCACATGGTGACGGCCAAGCGCTGACGCCCGCCTCACGCGGGCGGCAGGGGCTCAGGCCGGGCGGAAGACGGGGATCACGGGCTCATCCTCGGGTGGCGTTCCCGCGTTCGCGCCACGGCGGAAATCCACCCTCAGCGGCATGCCGATCCGTAATCCCTGCGCCGCGCAGTCGATGACTTCCGTCATCATGCGCGGCCCTTCGGCGAGGTCGACGACGGCCGCCACATAGGGGAGTCGGTCGCGGAACGGCGGCAGGTCGTTGAGATGGACGACCGACCAGGTGTAAAGGGTGGCGAGGCCGGAGGCGGTCTCCCAGACCACGTTCTCGCTCCAGCAGTGCGGGCAGAATTCGCGCGGGTAGTGGTGCGCGGCGCCGCACCCGTCGGCCCGGCAGCGCCGGATGAGCAGCCGCCCCTCGGCCGCCGCGTCCCAATAGGTCCGGGTGAAGGCGTCGGTCCGCGGCAGGTCGAACCGCGCCGCGCCGCTCACCGGAACAGCCCGAAGGCGTCGTCCAGCGACCACGTCTGCCAGCTCACGGCGAAGAACGCCACGACCGAGATCAGCGCCATCATCGCGTTCTGCCCCTGCTCGGCCCAGTCGTGGATCATCAGGACGAGGTAGAGCAGGTTCAGCAGCAGGCCGCCGACAAGGGCGACGGGGGTGAGCAGGCCGGTGACCAGGCCGAGCCCGAGGGCGAGTTCGGCGTAGACGACGACGTACGCCATCAGGCGCGGGCGCGGGGCGACGACCGCCGCGAAGCCGGTGCGCACGAAGGGCCAGCGGTGCCGCTCGGCCACGTCGGCGGCCCAGGCGATGCCCGTGCCGCGCGCGAACCACGCCTTCTTGTCCTTGTGCCGCCAACTCTCCAGCCACCACAGCCCCAGCCCTATGCGCAGTACGGCCAGCCATTCCGGGCCGCTGAGCCAGATCGCGCGCATGCCGGACCTCCTCCAAATCTGACGGTACGTCAGTTCAGCGGACGGCAGGCGGTGTGCGCAAGAGGCCGGACCAAACCTCGCCGACCGATCCGTTCCGGGCTACGCTCACACGCGCGCGAGCAGTTACCTTCCGGTACCGCCGCAACTCGTTTCTCGTACGACTTTCAGGCCCCGGGAGTTTCCATGTCCCACCCCAGCAACGCCGGCTCGGGCACGCCCGCGAGCAGCGCGACCGCCGAGCCGGACGCCATCGTCATCGGCGCGGGACCCGGCGGCCTTGCCGCCGCTGCCGCGCTCAGAGCGCGAGGGGTGCGCCCCCTGGTGCTGGAGCGCTCGGAGCACCTCGGCGCCTCCTGGCGCGCCCACTACGACCGGCTGCGGCTGCACACCACGCGCCGGCTGTCCGCGCTGCCCGGGCTGCAGATCCCGCGCGCGTACGGCCGTTGGGTCGCCCGCGACGATGTGGTGCGCTACCTGGAGCAGTACGCCGAGCACCACGACCTGGACATCACCACCGGCATAGCGGTGGAGCGCGTCGACCGCGCGGCGTCGGGCGCGGGCTGGGAACTGCCGGCCAACGGCGGCCGGGTGCTCACCTCCTCTGTGGTCGTGGTCGCCACCGGCCACAACCACGCGCCGCACATACCGGACTGGGAGGGCCGCGACACCTTCCCCGGCGAGCTCCTGCACTCCGCCGCCTATCGCAACGCCGCCCCCTACGCCGGGCGCGACGTGCTCGTCGTCGGCGTCGGCAACAGCGGCGCCGAGATCGCCGTCGACCTCGTCGAAGGCGGCGCCGCCCGGGTACGGCTTGCCGTCCGTACCCCGCCGCACATCATGCGCCGGTCCACGGCGGGCTGGCCCGCGCAGGCCAGCGGCATCCTGTGCCGACGGCTGCCGACCCGCGTCGTCGACCGCGTCGCCCCGTACATCGAGCGGGCCAGCGTGCCCGACCTGTCGGCGTACGGCCTGCCCCGCCCGGAGACCGGCCTGTACGCGCGCGTGCTCGACGGCTCCATCCCCGTGCAGGACGTGGGCCTGATCGAGGCCGTACGCGCCCGGCGGGTCGAACCCGTCGCCGCCGTCGAGCGCTTCGACGGCGACAAGGTGCACCTGGCCGACGGCTCGCAGATCAGCCCCGAAGTCGTCATCGCCGCCACCGGGTACCGGCGCGGCCTCGAACCGCTCGTCGGCCACCTCGGCGTACTCGACGGGCGCGGGCGCCCGGTCGTGCACGGCGCCCGCTCGCCCAAGGGCGCCCCCGGCCTGTACTTCACCGGCTTCACCAACCCCATCAGCGGTATGTTCCGCGAAATGGCCATCGACGCCCGCCGGATCGCCCGGAAGGTGTCCCACACCCGCTGACCCGTACGCGCCCGCTCCGTACGCAACGCCGTGGCAACCGGGCGTGCGCGCGCTGACGCACGCCCACTCTCACACCCCCGCTCCCACATCCTCCTCTCTCCATGCCCGCCGACCCGCTCAGGACGCCAGAACCCCGTGTCCCCGCGAGCGAACCGGACGCCGCGTGTCCGCACCCCGCACAGGGCCGCACATTTCTTTTCCGTGACCCGACTGTTCCTGACAGGTCGTCAGTTCAGTAATCTGACTATGCGTCAGTTCTGTAGACCCAGCAGCAGGAGGGGGCGAGACCGATGCTCGGATCCACGTTCAGCACCCGCAGTCCCGGCCCGGGGCCCGTCGCGCGCGGCGGGTCGGACACCGATGTCGGCGGCCGTCCGCTGCACGCCCCCGTACCCGACCTCGACCGGTTCTTCCGGCCACGGACGGTCGCGGTGGTCGGCGCGTCCGACACCGAGGGGCGGCCCAACACCGGCATCACCCGACAGCTCCTGACCTGGTCGCAGCGGGTCGGCGCCCAGTTGCTGCCGGTCAACCCCGGCCGGGAGACCGTCTTCGGCCTGCCCTGCCACGCCTCGGTGGCCGACCTCCCGGAGGACGTGGACCTGGCCGTGCTGCTGGTCGCCGACCCGCTGCCGGTGATCGAGCAACTGGGCGAGGCGAAGGTCTCCTTCGCCGTGGCCTTCGCCTCCGGCTTCGCCGAGACCGGCGCCGAGGGTGCGGCGGCCCAGACCCGGCTGGCCGAGGTCGTCGCCCGCTCCGGCATGCGGCTGCTCGGACCGAACACCAATCTCAACGCCTTCGAGGAGTTCCGCGAGGACCTCACGGGACCCGCCATCGCGCTGATCACCCAGTCCGGCCACCAGGGCCGCCCCCTGCACTCCCTCCAGCAACTCGGCATCCGGCTCAGCCACTGGGCGCCCACCGGCAACGAAGCGGACCTGGAGACCGCCGACTTCATCTCCTACTTCGCCGGGCAGCCCGAGGTCGGCGCCATCGCGGCGTATGTGGAAGGGCTCAAGGACGGCAGGTCGTTCTGCCTCGCCGCCGACCGCGCCGCCCGGCGCAAGGTGCCGGTGGTGATGGTCAAGGTGGGCCGCACCGACGCCGGGGCCAGGACCGCCGCCTCGCACACCGGCAAGCTCACGGGGACCGATTCCGTGATCGACGCCGCCCTGCGGCAGTTCGGCGTGATTCGCGTCGACGGCCTCGACGAACTCCAGGACACCGCGGCCCTGCTGGCCCGCGCCCGGCCGCCCGCCGCGGACGGGGTCGTCGTCTACTCCATATCCGGCGGCACCGGCGCGCACTTCGCCGACCTGGCCACCTCGGCCGGGCTGCGGCTGCCCACGCTGTCGGAGGCCAAGCGCACCGAACTCCACCAGTGGATCCCGGACTACCTGAACGTCGCCAACCCGGTCGACAACGGCGGCCACCCGGTGGGCGACTGGCGCGGCCGGAAGATCATCGACGCGATCCTGGCCGATCCGGCCGTCGGCGTACTGATCTGTCCCATCACCGGCCCCTTCCCGCCGATGAGCGACAAGCTGGCGCGCGACCTGGCGGACGCGGCCGAGGAGACGGAGAAACTGATCTGCGTGGTGTGGGGCTCCCCGGTCGGCACCGAGGACGCCTACCGCACCACCCTGCTGGGCTCCTCCCGGCTGGCGACCTTCCGCACCTTCGGCAACTGCGTCACCGCCGTGAAGTCCTACCTCGACCACCACCGCTTCACCGCCGCCTACCGCTCGCCCTTCGACGAGGCGCCGCGCACACCGTCGTCCTCGGCGCGCAAGGCGCGCGGCCTGCTGCGCGCGGGCCACCAGCTCAGCGAGCACGCGGCCAAGCAACTGCTGCGGGCCTACGGGATCCGGGTGCCGCGCGAGCAGCTGGTGGCCAGCGCGGCGGGCGCCGTCCGGGCCGCGGGCCTCGTCGGCTACCCGGTGGTGATGAAGGCTTCCGCGGCGCAGCTCGGGCACAAGACGGAGCTGGGCCTGGTCAGGCTCGGCCTCACCTCGGCCAGCCAGGTCAGGGACGCCTACCGCGAACTCACCGACACCGCCCGCGCCGCCGACATCAACCTGGACGGCATCCTGGTCTGCCAACTCGTCGAGCGCGGCGTGGAGATGGTGGTCGGCATCTCGCCCGACCCGCTCTTCGGCCCGACCGTCACCGTGGGACTCGGCGGAATCCTGGTCGAGGTCCTCGCCGACACCGCCGTACGCGTACCGCCCTTCGGGCCGGACACCGCGCGCGGCATGCTGGACGACCTGCGGGGCCGCAGGCTCCTCGACGGGGTCAGGGGGGCGCCGCCCGCCGATACCGACGCGCTCGTCGACGTGGTCATGCGCGTGCAGCGGATGGCCATGGAACTGGGCGACTCGCTCGCCGAACTCGACATCAACCCGCTGATGGTGCTGCCGCGTGGGCAGGGCGCGGTCGCGCTCGACGCGCTGGCCGCCTGCTACTGACCGCGCCGACCTGTTCGCCGACGATTCGCCCCTCACGGGGCCGTGCCGGAACGGTCCGCGCCGGAAGGGCGCACGCCGACACGACCCGCTCCCGGACGCCGCACGCCCCCATGCCCAGCACTCGAACACCCCGTGCCCGCATGCCCCGTGCCCGCTCTTCCCGCTCCGACCGAGGATTCCCATGGCCGACTCCCCCTCCACCGACTCCGACAACACCGCCGCCGACTCCGCTGAGTCACCGGACGATTCCGCTGAGTCAGTTGTACGTCACGCCACTGACAACGGGGTCTCGTGGATCACGCTCGACCGCCCGCACGCCATGAACGCCCTGACCTGGGACCAGCGCGAACGCCTGATCGGCCTGCTCGAAGCGGCCTCGGCGGAACCGGACGTGCGGGCCGTCGTACTGACCGCGACCGGCCGGGCGTTCTGCGCGGGCGCGGATCTGAGCGGAGGCGCGAGCGCACCGGCCGAGCGGGTGCCGGGCGATGTGGCGCGGACGATCAGGCGCGGCGCGCAGCGGCTGATCGCGGCCGTGCTCGACTGCGAGAAGCCGGTCGTCGCGGCGGTCAACGGCACCGCCGCCGGGATCGGTGCCCACCTCGCCCTCGCCTGCGACCTCGTCCTCGCCTCGGAACGGGCCACGTTCATCGAGGTGTTCGTCCGGCGCGGCCTGGCCCCCGACGGCGGGGGCGCGTATCTGCTGCCGCGGCTGATCGGCCCGCAGCGCGCGAAGGAACTGCTCTTCTTCGGCGACGCGCTGCCCGCCGCCGAGGCGGAACGCCTCGGGCTGGTCAACCGCGTCGTGCCGGCCGCCGAGTTGGACAAGACCGCGCGCGCCTGGGCGGACCGCCTGGCCGCCGGGCCCACGCGCGCGACGGCGCTGGCCAAACAGCTCGTCAACGCCTCCCTCGACACCGACCGCGCCACCGCGTTCGCCGCCGAGGCGGCGGCGCAGGAGATCGTCATGACCACCGCCGACGCACTGGAGGGCGTCCGCAGCTTCACCGAGCGGCGGCAGCCGCGCTTCCGGGGCCGCTGAGCCGATTCCCGCCGTCCGCCACCTGCCACCCGCCACCTGCCACCCGCCACCCGCCGACAAGCACGCCCCCGCCGAGAAACCCGGTTCCCGCCGATCGACGTCACCCAACCTCACCCCGACCTCACCTCACTCTTCCTATCTGACGGTTCGTCAGATTCAATGGAGGGGTGATGGGACATGCGGGAATGGCGGAGACCGCCGTGCGGTACCTGAGGTCGGTCGGGGCGGCGACGGCCGCAGCGCCGAGTGCCGGAAGATCGGCGGCGGTGCCTTCTGCGCTGCCGGGCGCCGCACCACTGGCCGGGGCGCGTGCCGCGCTGCGGGCGGTGGGCCCGGACGAGCGGGCGCCGGTGGACCAGGGTGAATTCCGCGGTGTGCTCGGCCGTTTCGCGACCGGCGTGACGCTGGTGACGACGGCCTGCCCCGACGGGCCGGCCGGCTTCGCCTGCCAGTCGTTCGTGTCGCTGTCGCTGGATCCGCCACTGGTGGCGTTCATGGTCGGGCGTACGTCAACGACCTGGCCGCGCATCGCCCGTGCGGGCGTTTTCTGCGCCAACGTACTGACGGCGGGGCAGGCCCATCTGTGCAGGCAGTTCGCGGTGAGCGGCGCGGACAAGTTCGCGGACGTGGACTGGACGCCCGCGCCCGTTTCGGGGTCGCCCCGGATCGGCGGCGCGTCCGCGTGGATCGACTGCGCCATCCACGCGGTGCACACCGGGGGCGACCACCTCGTGGTGGTGGGCCGCGTGGTCGCACTGGGTGCGACGGGCGGCGACGACAGCCCGGACGTCCCGGCCGGGCCCGAGAACCTTTCCGGACCTTTGCTGTTCTACCGGGGCGGATTCGGAACTTTCGCTCCTTTCGGCCCGTTCACCCCGTAACCGCCAACGCCGGTACCGCGGCGACCGGTCGGCTGCGGATGACGAGGGACATCAGCGCGGCCACCGCGCACAGGGCACCGGAGGAGTACCAGACGACGTCGTACGAACCGAACGCGTCACGCGCGACACCTCCCAGATAGGCGACGAGGGCGGCGCCGATCTGGTGGGAGGCGAGGACCCAGCCGAAGACGATCGCGCTGTTCTCGCCGTAGTGCTCGCGGCACAGGGCGATGGTCGGCGGGACCGTGGCGACCCAGTCGAGGCCGTAGAAGACGATGAACAGCACCATCGGCGGATGGACGCTGTCCGCGAGCAGGATGGGGAGGAACATCAGGGAGAGGCCGCGCAGGCCGTAGTAGATCGCGAGCAGGCGGCGCGGTGATACGCGGTCGGTGAACCAGCCGGAGGCCACCGTGCCCGCGATGTCGAAGACGCCGATCACGGCCAGCAGGGAGGCGGCGGCGGTGACGGGCATGCCGTGGTCGTGGGCGGCGGGCACGAAGTGGGTCTTGACCAGGCCGTTGGTGGACGCGCCGCAGATGGCGAAGGTGCCCGCGAGCAGCCAGAACGGTCCGGTACGCGCCGCGTCGCGCAAGGCCCGCAGCGCCCGGCCCGCGGCGCCCGCGACCGGTGCGGGCTTGGGGGTGAACTCGGCGGCGCCGTAAGCCGCGAGACCCACGTCGGCGGGGTGGTCGCGCAGCAGGAACCAGACGAAGGGGACGACGGCGAGCGCGGCGCAGGCCACCACAGCGGCGGCCGGGCGCCAGCCGTGGTGTTCGGTGATCCAGGACAGCACGGGCAGGAAGACCAGTTGTCCGGCCGCGCCGCCCGCGGTGAGGATGCCGGTGACCAGGCCGCGGCGGGCGACGAACCACCGGTTGGTGACGGTGGCGGCGAAGGCCAGCGCCATCGAGCCGCTGCCGAGGCCGACGAGCACGCCCCAGCACAGCACGAGTTGCCACACCTGCGTCATATAGACGGTCAGTCCCGCGCCGAGCGCGATGGTGACCAGCGCGCACGCCACCACACGCCGGATGCCGAAGCGGTCCATCAGCGCGGCGGCGAAGGGCGCGGTGAGGCCGTACAGCGCGAGGTTGACCGAGACCGCGAAGCCGATCATGCCGCGCGACCAGCCGAATTCGGTGTGCAGCGGGTCGATCAGCAGTCCGGGGAGCGAGGCGAAGGCGGCGGCGCCGACGAGGGTCACGAAGGTGACGACGGCGACGGCCCAGGCACGGTGCGGTCGTACGCGGGCGCCGGGGCGGGGACCGAGGTCAGGAGCGACGCCGGATACGGCACCAGGCACGACACCGACACCGACACCGGGCATGGCGCCGGGTACGACACCGGGCGCGGCGGCCTCGCCAGGCGTGGCGGCCGACCCAGGTGCGGCGGTCACGGTGTCAGGGACCTGACCGGCGGAGTGCGATGTCTGCGTCACTCGAACAGTCTCCGGAGGTCGGTACCACCGGACGAGTGGCCCGATGGCCATGATGTGAAAGGATCGGGCCATGGCCGTTTTCCCGCACCCCGACCGGCACAAGGTCGCCGTCTTCGCGCTCGACGGCGTGATCCCGTTCGAACTGGGCATCCCGCTGCGGATCTTCGGCGCCGCACAGGGCGTCGAGGACGGCAGGAAGCTGTACGAGGTCGTGACGTGCAGCGTCGCTCCCGGCAGCGTCCGCACCGACGCCGATTTCAGCGTCGTCGTCAAGCACGGGCTCGAAGCGCTGGCCGAGGCGGACACGGTGGTCGTGCCCGCCTCGCACGAGTTGGGGACCGTCTACACCGAGGGGGTGCTGACGCCCGAGCTGGCCGCCGCCTTCCGCCGGATGCGGACCGGCACCCGTACGGTCTCGATCTGCACCGGCTCCTTCCTGCTCGCCGCCGCGGGCCTGCTCGACGGCCGCCCCGCGACCACCCACTGGAGCAGCGCGGACCACTTCCAGCGGCTCTTCCCACAGGTCAAGGTGGACCCCGACGTCCTCTACGTGGACGACGGCGATGTCCTGACCTCGGCCGGGGTCGCCGCGGGCATCGACTTGTGCCTGCACATCGTGCGCCGCGACTTCGGTACGGCGGTGGCGAACGGGGTCGCGCGCCGCACCGTCGTCCCGCCGCACCGGGAGGGCGGCCAGGCGCAGTACATCCGCAGGCCGCTGGCGGAGCCGCAGTTGGCCAGTACGGAGCGGGCGCGCTCCTGGGCGCTGGACCGGCTGCACGCGCCGCTCACGCTGCGGCAGCTCGCCGAGCGCGAGTCGATGAGCGTACGCACCTTCACCCGGCGGTTCCGCGAGGAGGTGGGGATGAGCCCGGGACAGTGGCTGACGCAGCAGCGCGTCGAACACGCCCGCCACCTGCTGGAGTCCACCGATCTCGGGGTCGACCAGATCGCCGGGCAGGCGGGTTTCGGCACGTCGGCGTCGATGCGTCAGCACCTCCAGGCCGCGCTCGGCGTGTCACCGACGGCGTACCGCCGCACGTTCCACAGCGCGGCCGGACGGTAGGCCGTGAGGGTCCGGAAGACGCGGAGGGCCCGTAGGACTCGGACGGCCGGGAGAGAGGGCTCAGAAGGTGAGCACGCCGCGCGCCACCCGCCCGTGCGCGGCGTCGTCCACCGCCTTGGCGAAGTCCTCCACCGGGTAGGTCTCGGTGACAAGTTCGTCCAGCAGCAGCCGCCCCTGCCGGTAGAGGTCGGCGTAGAGGGCGATGTCGCGCTGCGGCCGCGAGGAACCGTATCGGCAGCCGAGGATCGCCTTGTCCAGGAACATCGAGGAGACGCGGAACGACGCCTCGGCGTCGGCGGGCGGCACTCCGAGCAGCAGCGCCTGGCCGTGCCGGTCGAGCAGGTCGATCGCCTGCCGGATCAGGGCGGTTCGGCCCACGCACTCGAAGACGTGGTCGGCGCCGTGCGGCAGCAGGTCGCGTACGGAAGCGGCGTCGGCGACGAAGTCCGTGGCGCCGAACTGCCGGGCCAGCGCTTCCTTGGCCGGGTTGTTGTCGACGGCGACGATGCGGGAGGCGCCCGCGATCCGCGCGCCCTGGAGGACGTTCAGGCCGATGCCGCCGGTGCCGATGACGACGACGCTCTCGCCGAGGCCGACGCGCGCCCGGTTCAGGACGGCGCCGACGCCGGTCAGCACACCGCAGCCGATCAGGGCGGCCGAGGTGAGCGGGATCTCCGGTGCGATTTTCACCGCCTGGACGGCCTTGACGACGGTCAGCTCCGCGAAGGCGGAATTCGAGGCGAAGTTGAAGAGCGGCTTCCCCTGCCGGGTGAAGGGCTTTCCCGGGCGGCCGATGGCCTGACGGCACATGGTGGGGCGGCCGCGGTCGCACTCGGGGCACGTGCCGCAGTTGGCGAGCGTCGAGAGCGACACATGGTCGCCGACCACCACGTGGGTCACCCCCGCGCCGACCGCCTCGACCGCTCCCGCGCCCTCGTGGCCGAGCACGACCGGCACCGGGAACGGGATCGTCCCGTCGATCACCGACAGGTCGCTGTGGCACAGCCCGGCCGCCGCGATCCGTACCCGCACCTCACCGGGCCCGGGCGCGCGGACCTCCAGGTCGTCCACGACCTGTGCCTGCTTGCCGTCGAAGACGACGCCCCGCACGCGTCCCCGAACGTCACCATGAGTGCCGTCCAGCGCGACGCCCCCCTTGGTGCCGTCCGCATGCGCGTCACCATTAGTGCTGCCTACCGTGCCGCCGTGCCCGCTCATGTGCGCCCCCTCAAGGGTGTCAAGGGTGTTGGGACGAGACGGAGACCACCTCGCCCGTGAGATAGGAGCTGTAGCCGCTGGCCAGGAAGACGATCGCGTTGGCGACCTCCCAGGGCCGCGCGGCCCGGCCGAACGCCTCGCGCGCGGTCAGTTCCGCCAGCAATTCGTCACTGGTGACCTTCGCGAGGTTGGCGTGCATCGCCAGCGACGGCGCGACCGCGTTGACCCGTACGCCGAACTCGGCCGCCTCCACGGCCGCGCACCTGGTCAACGCCATCACGCCCGCCTTGGCCGCCGCGTAGTGCGCCTGCCCGGCCTGGGCGCGCCAGCCCAGCACGGACGCGTTGTTGACGATCACCCCTGCGCCGCGTTCCCGCATGTGGCGCAGGGCGGCGCGGGTGCAGCGGAAGGTGCCGTTCAAGGTGACGTCGAGGACGGTCGACCACTGCGCGTCCGTCATGTCGACGAGCGCGGCGGTGCCGCCGAGGCCCGCGTTGTTGACCAGGACGTCCAGGCCGCCGAACCGCTCGGTGACGGCCGCGAAGAGCCGCCGCACATCGTCCTCGACCGTCACGTCGCACGGCACGGCCAGCGGCGCCTGGCCGGTCAGCTTGTCCAACTCCGCGGCCGCCTCGGCCAGCCGCCGCTCGTGCCGGTCGCTGATCGCCACGACCGCGCCCTCCTCGGCGCAGCGCCGCGCGGTCGCGAAGCCGATGCCGCTGCCCGCGGCGGCCGTGACCAGGACCGTACGGCCGCGCAGGAGGCCGTGCGCGGGCTCGTAGGGCGGCTCGCGCCCGGGGCCGTGCGGCGGGTGCGGGGCGTACTGGGGAGACGCGCTCACCCTGATGGCCTCTTCCTCCTCGGACGCGCTCACCCTTTCGGCTCCCTCGGCAGCCCCAGCGCCCGCTCCGCGATGATCGTGCGCTGCACCTCGTCCGAGCCGCCGTAGATGGTGTCGGCGCGGGAGAAGAGAAACAGGTGCTGGGCGGCGTCGAGTTCGTACGGCGCGGCCGGCGTCCAGTCGCGCGGGCCGGTGGCGGCGGACGGGCCGCGTACGGTCATCGCCAGCTCGCCGAGCCGCTGGTGCCAGGCCGACCAGAGGAGTTTGGCTGCGCTGGGCGCGGCGAGGTCGGCGGTGCCGAGGGTGCGCAGCGCGTTCCAGCGCATCGTCCGCAACTCCGCCCACAGCCGTATCAGCCGCTGCCTGATCATCGGATCGGTGTCGGCCCCTGTGCGCCGCGCCGCCTCCGTGACCTCCGCCAGCTCCCGCCCGAAGCCGATCTGCTGGACCAGTGTGGACACGCCGCGCTCGTGGCCGAGGAGCGCCATGGCGACCTGCCAGCCGCCGCCTTCCGCGCCGACGACCCCGACGGCGCGGGCGCCGTCGAAGAACACCTCGTTGAAGTCGGCCGCGCCGGACATCTGCCGGATCGGGCGCACGTCGATCCCCGGCTGGTCCATCGGCAGCAGCAGGAAGCTCAGGCCGTGATGGCGGCGCGAGCCGGGCTCGGTGCGCGCGAGCAGAAAGCACCAGTCGGCGTCACGCGCCAGTGACGTCCAGATCTTCTGCCCCGACACCCGGTACGAGCCGTCCGCCGGATCGCGTACCGCCGTCGTCCGCACGCCCGCCAGGTCGGAGCCCGCGCCCGGCTCGCTGTACCCCTGGCACCACAGCTCCTCGCCACGCGCGATCGGCGGCAGGAAGCGCTCGCACTGCTCGGGCGTGCCGTGCGCCTCCAGGGTGGGCGCCAATAGCTTCTCGCCGATGTGTCCTGTACGTACGGGGGCGCCCGCGCGGGCGTACTCCTCGCCCCACGCGACCTGTTGGGCGAGCGTCGCGCGCCGGTTGCCGCCGTACGTTCCGGACCAGCCGAGGCCGATCCAGCCCGCCGCGCCGAGGGCGCGTTCCCAGGCCCGGCGGTCGGGCGCGGCGCGCATGTCGGTGGCGGCCGGGGCGTCGGCGGGGGCGTTGGCGGCGAGCCACTGGCGGGCCTCCGCGCGGAAGGCGTCGACCTCGGGTCCGAAGGTGAAGTCCATGGCGCTCCCTAGGCGTTGGGGCGGTCCTTGGCTGCGGCGGCCCTGCGCATGGCATCGAGCTGTTCCAGCATGGGCATGGGGTCCGTGCCGATGGTGGCCGGGATGACGTCGGCCAGCCGTTCCGGCGTCCAGGGCCCGTCCTGCGACCAGGCGGAACGTATCTCCCTGGGCTGCGCCCACAGCGCGATCTTGGGGCCCGCGACCGTGTAGACCTGCCCGGTGGTGTCGGCGGCGCGGTCGGAGAGCAGGTAGACGACGAGCGCGGCGACGTCCTCCGGCTCACCGATCTCCTTCAGCTCCATGGGCACGCCCGCGGACATCCGGGTACGGGCCACGGGGGCCACGCAGTTGGCGGTGACGCCGTATTTGTTCAGGCCGAGTGCGGCGCTGCGGACGAGCGAGATGATGCCGCCCTTGGCGGCGGAGTAGTTGGCCTGCGAGACGCTGCCCTGGTGGTTGCCGCTGGTGAAGCCGATCAGCGTGCCGTGACCCTGGCGGCGCATGACCGCGCTGGCGGCCCTGAATACGGTGAAGGTGCCTTTGAGGTGGGTGGCGATGACGGGGTCCCACTCGTCCTCCGCCATGTTGAAGAGCATGCGTTCGCGCAGGATGCCGGCGACGCAGACGACGCCGTCGAGCCGTCCCCAGCGGTCGGTCGCGGCCGACACGATCCTGTCTCCTGCCGCCATCGTGGACACGTCGTCGGCCACGGCGACCGCCTCGCCGCCCGCCGCCTCGATCTCCTTCACCACCGACTCGGCGACCTCGCCTGCCGGTTGGCCCGCGCCGTCCATGGCGACGCCGTAGTCGTTGACGACGACTTTCGATCCCTGCGCGGCGCAGGCGATGGCGACCGCGCGTCCGATGCCGCGCCCGGCGCCGGTGACGGCCACGACTTTTCCGGCCAGGAAGTTGCCCACGTCCCGCCCCTTCTCATCGTTTCTGACGGACCGTTAGATTTGACGGGTCGTTAGATATTACGAGTGCGGACCCCGTCCAGCACAAGACCCGTACACGACCGCGTACGTGACCCCTCACATGATCTGGAGATTCCGGTGGCCCTCCCCGACGCGTTCCTCGACATCGCCCGCCGGGTCAACAACTGGGGCCGCTGGGGTGCCGACGACGAGATCGGCACCCTCAACCTGATCACCGACGAGGTGGTGCGCGCCGCCGCCGCGACCGTACGCAGTGGCCGCCGCGTACCGCTCGCGCTGCCGCTGCGGCAGGACGGCGTGCAGACCGGGCTAATCCCCGGCCGGGTCAATCCGCTGCGCACGATGGTCGCGCTCAACCAGCAGATCTTCGGGCCCGGCACCATCGCGACCAGCGACGACGTGGTGACCCTCGGCCTTCAGGCCGGGACGCACTGGGACGGCCTCCCCCACGTCTCGCACTCGGGCCTGATCTACAACGGGCGCCCGGCCGACTCGGTGACCGCGCACGCGGGCGCCGCCTTCAGCGGCATCGAGAAGGTCACCTCGGTGGTGTCGCGCGGCGTGCTGCTGGACGTGGCGCGCGCGCTCGGCGTCGACCGACTGCCCGGCGACCACCCGGTGACCCCGGAAGACCTTTCCGCGGCGGAGGAGTTGGCGGGCACGGCGGTACGGGCCGGGGATGTGGTGCTGGTGCGGACCGGCCAGGTGCGGGCGTATCTCGGCGGCGACAAGGAGGCGTACGCGTATCCGTCACCCGGCCTGTCGATCCGCACACCGGAGTGGTTCCACGCGCGGGATGTGGCGGCGGTCGCCAACGACACGCTGACCTTCGAGATCTTCCCGCCGGAGGTCGAGAATCTGTGGCTGGCGGTGCACGGGCTCGACCTGGTCGAGATGGGCATGCTCCAGGGCCAGAACTGGAATCTGGAAGGCCTGTCGGCGGCCTGCGCCGAGGAGGGGCGTTACGCGTTCTGGCTCGATGCCACGCCGGAGCCCTTCGTGGGCGGCGCGGGCGCGCCGGTGGCTCCGGTGGCGGTGCTGTGAGCGGTGCGGTGACCCTGACCCCTGGGATGGCACGGGGTGGTGGGGGTGCTGGCGCTGGCGCTGCGAGTCGGGCGCGCGGTGCGGTGCCTGTACGGCGGGGGTGTGCGGTCCGAAGCCCCGCGTCCTAGGTGAGGACCGTGGCCTGACGGCGGTCGACCTCGCACCAGATCTGCTTGCCCGCGCCTTCCGGCTGCCAGCCCCAGCGGTCGGCGAGGCCGTCGACCAGCTCCAGGCCGCGACCGCCGGTCTCGTCGCGGTGCGCGTGCCGGGGGGCGGGAGGGGCCTCGCTGCTGTCGGACACCTCGACCCGCACCGGGGAGGCGGGCGCTGCGGGGAACAGCATCCGCAGGACGGCGGGGCAGCCGGTGTGCACCACCGCGTTCGTCACCAGCTCGGAGATGAGCAGGATCAGCGTCTCCGCGACCGGCTCGTCGGCTCCTATACCCGAACCGACGAGCCGGGACCGCGCCCAGCGACGCGCCCGTCCCACCTCCGCGGGATCCACACCGACCTCAAGCTGCACCTGAAGCACCTGCACCGCTCACACCATCCGAACCGGCGGACACAACGCCTCGCTTCTGCCCGAGATCACCGTGCGTGATCCCGGCACAACACAGCATGATTGACCTACAGTCACGCCAACAAGCGCTTCGGGCATATTCCAGCGCAACGGAGTACGCGTGCTGCATACTGTGCGGCGCTTCCGACGGGGGTCCGAACGCCCAGCCGTGACGCCCATCCGACTCAGCCGGACGGCGCCTCTGGGCAGCCTGGAACCTACACGCACCCGATGGAGCGTACCTGAGGTGCTCCCCGACTCCACTGCGTGGCAAGTCACGCATCGGACACAACACCGTGCGGATACTCCGCATTCGGAGGGTCAGCGAACGGCCACGGTGTGTGCTCAGCGTCATCAGAGCAGCCAATCGGCGAGCATGTCCTCGTCAGCCGCCAACTCCTGGCCGCACACGGAGGGTATCCACGAGCGCTTGATGTGCAGCTGCACATCCGCCTCCCAGGTGAAGCCCATGCCGCCGAAGACCTGCAGGCAGTCGCGTGCGTTACGGGCCGCCGCCTCGTCGGCGAGCAGGCGCGTGGCGGCGGTCTCGTACGGGTCGGCGGTGACGGCCGCCGCGTAGAGCGCGGTACGGGCCAGTTCGGCGCGGACCAGCATCTCGGCGCAGAGGTGCTTGACCGCCTGGAAGGAGCCGATCGGCCGTCCGAACTGCTCGCGCTCCCGGGCGTGTTGCACTGCCATACGCACCATCCGCCCCGCGCTCCCCACCCGTTGTGCGGCCTCCAGCACGGCAGCCTCGCGCCGTAACGCGACGGCCCGCACGGGCACGGTCCCGCTCACCGTTATTTCCGATATGTCTGCCATGGTGACCAGATGCAGCGGGGTCAGCGGGTCCACCGACCGCAGCGGCTCGGCGTGCCGCCGTACGGCGGACGCCTCGGCGACCGTGACCGTGACCTCGGCCTCGGCCTCGGCCGCTTCGGTGCCGGTGAGGACGAGGACGGCGTCTGCCGCGTCGAGGTGGGCGACGGAGTGCGGGCCCGCTCCCCTCGCGTCGAGCAGGGTGACCACGGCCTCGCCGGTCGCGGCCCCCGGTACCACTCCTGCCGCGAGGTGGGTGGCGGTCAGCGGGCCGGGCACCAACGCGCCGCCCGCCTCCTCGAAGAGCAGCGCGGCCTCCGGCAGCCCGAGCCCGACGCCGCCGTCCGCCTCGGGCAGGCGCAGCCCGAAGAAGCCGGTCTCGCCGAGGGCTCGCCAGATGTCCCGTGGCGGGGTGGCGGTACCGCCTTCCGCCTCGACCGCGTCCACGGCGGCGCGCAGGGCGGTCCGGTCGAAGCGGGCGGCCAGCAGGTCCCGCAAGGCGCCGATCAGAGCGCGCTGGTCGTCGGTCAGCCGGAAGTCCATGGCGGTGTGCTCCTCTCCGGCGACCCTCTCGGCTCCTTGGGCAGGCCGAGGACGCGTTCGGCGACGATGTTGCGCTGGATCTGCGAGGTGCCCGCGGCGATCGTGTAGGACAGCGAGCTGAGGCGTTCGGCCGTCCACGGGTGGTCGGCGTCGGGGGCGCGGGGGCCGAGGACAGTGGCGGCGGTGTCGTAGAGGAGCTGCCTCGCCTGCGAGTAGCGGAGCTTGAAGACGGAGGCGCCGGTGCCGGGGACGGCGTTGCCGCCTGTGCGCAGGGCGTGCTGGGAGGCGCTGACGTTCCACTGGGTGAGGCGCCACAGGACGGAGAATTCGGCGGCGAGCCGGCCGAGCGTGCGGCGGACGGCGGGGTCGTCCCATGTGCCGTTGGCGCGGGCCGCGCGGGCGACCTCACCGAGGGTGCGGCGACAGGCGACGACTTCGCCGACGAACGCGGTGCCGCGCTCGAAGGACAGCGTCACCATGGTGACCCGCCAGCCGTCGTCCTGCGCCCCCAGCCGGTTGCCGACCGGCACCCGGACCTCGTCCAGGAACATCTCCGCGAATTCCGTCGATCCGGCGAGTGTCCGCAGCGGCCGTACCCGTACTCCCGGCGCGTCCATCGGCATCGCCAGCCAGCTGATGCCGTGGTGCTTGGGCGTGCCGTCGGCGCGCGGGGTGGTGCGCACCAACAGCTCGCACCAATCGGCCACTTCGGCGTGCGAGGTCCAGATCTTGGAGCCGGTGACGACGTACGCGTCGCCGTCGCGGACCGCGCGGGTACGCAGGGACGCGAGGTCGGAACCGGCGTCCGGCTCGCTGAACCCCTGGCACCACACCTCCTCGCCCCGCAGGATCGGCGGCAGCCAACGGCGGCGCTGCCGCTCGGTGCCCTCGGCCGCGATGGTGGGCCCCGCGTGCAGCAGCCCGACGAAATTCGCGCCGACGTACGGCGCTCCGGCCCGCTCGGTCTCCTCCAGGTAGATCAGGTGCTGGGTGGGGGTGGCGCCTCGGCCCCCGGCGTCCGCGGGCCAGTGCAGCCCCGCGTATCCGGCGTCGTAGAGCAGCCGCTGCCAGCCCGTGTCGTACGCCCGCCGTCCCGGCCAGTCGCGGGGGTCGGGGGGTGGCGGCAGGGTGGGCAGCACCTTGCCGAGCCAGGCGCGCAGTCGGGCGCGGAACTCCTCTTCCTCGTCGGTGTATGCGAGGTCCACGGTCCGCTCACCCCGTTCCGTAGACGCGTTCCGGCGGGGTCGCCTCGGCGAGCAACGCGCCCACCACGGGGCCGAGTTCGACCGGCCGCCAACGCCGTCCCACGTCGGTCCGCGGGCCGTGCCGCCAGCCGTCGGCGACCGATACGGCGCCGCCCTCGACCTCGAAGACCCGCCCGGTGACCTCGCGTGCCTCGGGTCCCGCGAGCCAGACGACCAGCGGGGAGACGTTGGCCGGGTGGTAGACGTCGAAGCCGGTGGCGGGCCGGGCAACCAGGTCCGGCATCGCCTGCTCGGTCATCCGCGTCCTGGCGGCGGGTGCGATGGCGTTGACGGTGACGCCGTAGCGCGCCAGTTCCACCGCCGCGACCTGGGTGAGCGCGGTGATCGCGGCTTTGGCGGCGGCGTAGTTGGCCTGGCCGACGCTGCCGAGCAGCCCCGCGCCCGAGGTCGTGTTGATCACGCTCGCGTTCACTTTCTCACCCGCCTTGCTCCGCTCCCGCCAGTGCGCCGCCGCGTGCCGCAGCGTCGCGAAGTGCCCCTTGAGATGGACCTGTACGACCGTGTCCCACTCCTCCTCCGTCATCGAGACCAGCATTCGGTCCCGCAGCACCCCCGCGTTGTTGACCAGCACGTCCAGCCGGCCCCAGTGCTCCACCGCCGCGTCCACCAGCGACCGCGCGCCCGACCACTCCCCGACCGAGCGCTCGTGCGCGACCGCCTCACCGCCCGCCGCCCGGATCTCGGCCACCACCTCGGCCGCCGACTCCACGTCGTTGACGACGACCCGGGCGCCCTCGGCCGCGAAGGCCAGCGCGTGCTCCCTGCCGATCCCGCGCGCGGCCCCGGTGACAGCGGCCACCAGGCCGTGGGCGACCCCGGCACCGCCGACGGCTTCGCCAACTCCCTCACCGGTCAAGGTCGAGGCTCAGCATCCGGATGGCGTTGCCGCGCAGCAGCTTGTACGTGACCTCGTCGGACAGCCCCGCCATGTGGTCGGCGGCGACCTGTTTGGTGTGGGGCCAGGTCGAGTCGACGTGGGGGTAGTCGGTCTCGAACATCGCGTTGTCCTCGCCGATGGTGTCCAGCGAGGCGACACCGTGCATGTCGCGGAAGAAGCAGCAGTAGATCTGCCTGCGGTAGTACGTGGACGGCGGCTCGGGTATCAGGTCCTTGACCCCGCCCCAGGCCCGGTGCTCGCGCCACACGTCGTCCGCGCGCTCCAGCGCGTAGGGCACCCAGCCCATCTGGCCCTCGCTGTAGGCCAGCGTCAGGCGCGGGAACTTCACCAGCACCCCGGAGAACAGGAAGTCCATCATCGACGCCATCGCGTTGTTGAAACTCAGACTCGCCTGCACCGCCGGAGGCGCGTCCGGTGACGCGGCGGGCATCTGCGACGACGACCCGATGTGCATGTTCACCACCGTGCCGGTCTCCTCGCACACCGCGAAGAACGGGTCCCAGTACCCCGAGTGGATCGACGGCAGCCCCAGATACGTCGGGATCTCACTGAAGGTGACCGCCCTAACCCCCCGCGCGGCGTTCCTGCGGATCTCCGCCACCGCCAACTCCACGTCCCACAAAGGAATCAGGCACAACGGGATCAGCCGGCCCCCGCTGTCACCGCACCACTCCTCCACCATCCAGTCGTTGTAGGCCCGCACACACGCCAGAGCCACCTCCTTGTCCTGCGCCTCCGCGAACGTCTGCCCGCAAAAGCGCGGGAACGTCGGGAAACACAGCGACCCCTCCACATGATTGAGATCCATGTCCTTCAGCCGCTCGACAGGATCCCAGCACCCCCGCCGCATCTCCTCCCGCGTGATCCCGTCCAGCGTCATCTCGTCCCGCGAGAACCCCACCGCCGCGATGATCCGCTTGTACGGGAAGAACTCGCCCTCGTACTGCCACCAGTCAGTGAGCTGACCCTCGGGATCAGTGGTGAACCGGTACTTCCCCCCGACGTACTCCAGCTCACCGATCCCCGCCGTCAGCGGCTGCGGCCCCCGCTCGCGGAACCTCTCCGGCAGCCAGGTCGAGAAGAGATGCGCGGGCTCGATGACATGGTCGTCGACGCTGATGATCCTGGGCAGTTCCATCGGCCACTCCCTCACTGCATCCGGATGACGCTTCCGATCGCCGATCTGACGAGGCATCCGATCTGATGGACCGTCAGATATACCGTATCGACCCACCTCTGGACCGACAAGCGGCGGCGACTTACCCTTCTGAAAAATCTGACGCGTCGTCAGTTATGGTGCCCGGGAGGCGATCGGCATGGATCCGACCATCGCGACACTCAGCGACTCCCGCACCCTGTGGGAGCTACTGGACCGCCGCGCCGCCCTCAGCCCCGACGCCCCCGTGCTGTTCGACGCCGAGGACCGCCGCGTCACCTTCGGCGAACTGCACGCACGGGCGCTGCGCGTCGCCGCCGGCCTGTACGGACTCGGGGTGCGGCCCGGCAGCCACTTCGCCTGGCAACTGCCCACCCGCGTCGAGACCGTCGTCCTCTCCCTGGCCCTGGCCCGGCTCGGGGCGGTGCAGATCCCGGTCATCCCCATCTACCGCGACCGCGAGGTCGGTTACGCCCTCAACCGCACACGGGCCGAGTTCTTCGCCGTACCCGGCACCTGGCGCGGCTTCGACTACACCGCCATGGCCGACCGCCTCGATCTCGCCGAGCGCCCGTCCGTCCTGATCGCCTATGACTCCCTTCCCGAAGGCGATCCCGGCGCCCTGCCCTCGCCGCCGTCCGACGGGACCACCGTCCGCTGGATCTACTGGACCTCGGGCACCACCTCGGACCCCAAGGGCGTGCTGCACTGCGACCGCGGTCTGATCGCGGGCGGTTCCTGTCTCGCCCACGCACTGGAGATGCGGCCCGAGGACATCGGTTCCATCGCCTTCCCCTTCGCTCACATCGGTGGACCCGACTATCTGGTGATGCTGCTGCTGTACGGCTTTCCGGCCCTGCTCCTCGAACAATTCGCCCTCCCCGCCTCTCTGGACGCCTACCGGTCCCACGGCGTCACCATGGCCGGCGGCTCCACCGCCTTCTACTCGCTCTTCCTCACCGAGCAGCGCAAGCAGCCCGGCCGCACACTCATCCCCACCCTGCGGTTGCTCTCCGGAGGCGGCGCCCCCAAGCCGCCGGAGCTGTACCACGAGATCGTCCGGGAACTCGGCTGCGATCTCGCCCACGGCTACGGCATGACCGAGGCACCGATGATCACCATGGGCTCGCCCCGTGACACCGTCGACCAAAGGGCCACCACCGAGGGCCGCCCGCCCGCCGCGATGGAGATCCTCATCGCCGACGACGGCGAGGTGCTGCTGCGCGGTGAGGCCGTGTGCCTCGGCTACACCGACCCCGCTTTGACCGCCGAATCCTTCGACACCCAGGGCTACTTCCACACCGGTGACCTCGGCCGCCTCACCGAGACCGGTCATCTCGTCCTGACCGGGCGCCTGAAGGACGTCATCATCCGCAAGGGCGAGAACATCTCCGCCAAGGAGATCGAGGAACTCCTCTACCAGCACCCGGCGGTGGGCGATGTCGCCGTCATCGGCCTGCCGGATCCCGACCGTGGTGAACGCGTCTGCGCCGTGGTCGAACAGCCGCCGGGCGCCGGTCCCCTCACCCTGGCCGCCGTCGTCGACCATCTGCGCCGCTCGGGCCTCGCCGTCCATAAACTCCCCGAGCAACTGGAGATCGTGGACGCCCTACCCCGCAACGAGACCCTGCGCAAGGTCCTCAAGTTCAAGCTCCGCGAGCGCTTCGCCGACACTCGCGAGCGGAGGAACTGAGCGGACCGGCCGACCAGGTCGCGACCGGCGCCGCGCGCCCCGCGCTCCCTCCTCCCCGAAGCACCCCCCGTCACTCCTTGATTCCGGCGAAGAGATCGGTCTCCGGAAGCTTTGCCGGGATGTACGAGCGGGCGAGAACGTAGTCCTCGGTGGGCCACAGGGCCCGTTCGAGGTCGCGAGGGTGGGAGAAGAAGGGGTTGTCCGGAGCGGCCTGACTGGCGTGCGCGCGAAAGGCCTGGTCGCGGGTGGTGAAGTGGTCCTCGCAGCGGATCCGGGTCGTCGGGTGCAACTCGACCGCCCAGTCGGGCCACTCGTCCAGCACCTGGCCCATCGAGGAGGTGAGCCCCCGGGCCGTCATGCCGTGGTGCAGGGTCTCGAACCAGGCGCGCGAGAAGGCCACTTGGTAGTACAGCTTCAGCGGTTGCCAGACCGGACCCGCCAGCGGGAAGCGCGCCGAGTCCCCCGCCGCGTCGAACGCCTCGGCGGCGACGCGATGGGTCTGGACATGATCCGGATGTGGATAGCCGCCGGATTCGTCGTAGGTGACGAGGACATGGGGCCGGAACTCCCGGACCACCGCGACCAGCCGCTCGGCTGCGACCAGCGGATCCTCGCGGGCGAAGCAGCCGTCCGGCAGGGTCTCGCCCTGCCCGGGCAGTCCCGAGTCGGGGAAACCGAGGAACCGTTGGCGCACACCGAGGACGGCCGCCGCTGCGGCCATCTCCCGTCGTCGCACCTCCGGCAGCCGGGCCCTGACCTCCGGTGTGTCCAGCAGCGGGTTGAGCACGTCACCGCGCTCCCCACCCGTGCAGGTGACGACCAGGACATCGACGCCATGGGCCGCGTAGTGCGCGAGCGTGGCGGCGCCCTTGCTGGACTCGTCGTCGGGGTGGGCGTGGACGGCCATCAGTCGGAGCGTCATCAAGGTCTCCTCTTCCTCGATTTCTTGTGTTAGACCTAAAATTAGGACTGACCCACTCAACCTGTCAAGACCTTTTTTAGGTCCGACCTACTAAAGTGGGAACCATGGCCCAGCTCCGCGAGTTCAAGAAGCAACAGACCCGACAGACCATCACCCACGCCGCCACCGCCCTCTTCGTCGAGCGGGGCTTCGAGGGGACGACGATCGCCGACGTCGCCGAGGCGGCCGGGGTCTCGAAGATGACCGTCACGAACTACTTCCCGCGCAAGGAGGACCTGTTCTTCGACATGCACGAAGAGGTGATCACCGGCCCCGCCCGCGCCTTCGCCGCCCGCCCCGTCGGCGAGTCCGCACTGGACGCGGTGCGCCGGGACTACCTCGAAGCGGTCGAGCGGCACGACGCGCTGCTCGGCTGGACCCAGCCTGGATTCACGCGGCTGATCGACGAGAGTCCGGTGCTGCGTGCCCGGCTCCGCGAGATGTACGACCACCAGGAGCAGGCACTGTCCGTCACGCTCGCCGAGGCCGTGGGCGACGAGCCGGACGCCTTCGAGCCGCGGCATGCCGCCGCCCAACTCAGCACGGTGCTGAGGCTGTTGTTCGGCGAGGCGCAGCGCCGGGTGCGACAGGGCACGACCGAAAGGGAGTTGTTCGACACGCTGGGACTGATTGCGCGGGAGGCGTTCACGCGACTTGAGCCGTCATTGGGCGCGTACGCGGTGCGGGAGTCCCCGCACGAGTGAAGACGGACGGGAATGGAAGGGGAAAGGAGAGGAATGGTGAAGGCGAGGGAAGTCGAGCGAGATTGGCCGAAAGGGGCCGCCGACAGAGGCCGGTTCAGGCCGAGAGGGGCCTGGCGGTGTCGTCCGTCGCGGCTTCCAGATCCGGATAGACCTCGAAGAGCCGTCGCACGCCGAGGGCGGCCAGCACCCGGTTGACGTGCGCGCCGCCGCCGTAGCCCTCGGTGGGCGCCGTCACCGTGGGAACGTCCTCGGGCAGCACGATGCGCAGGCGGCCCGCACAGGACCGCATCAGTCGCCGGGCACCGATCAGGACACCGACTCCGCTGGAATCACAGAAGCGCACGTCAACGAGGTCGAGTACCACCCGGCGCCGCCCTGCGGCGACCGCGTCGTGAACCTTCTGCCGGACCGCGGGAGACGAGATCAGGTCCATCTCACCCGCGACCGTCACCACCACCCAGCCGTCTCGCTCGGCCTGGGTCACCAGCACCGGTTCCCACCTCGCCTCGCCGTCGACTTCAGGAACATCATCACCATGACCCTATGCCCGTTCTCCGTCGTAACTCTGCAATGTTCCGGTCACACCCGGATAACAGACCGCCAAAATCGATCACAGTCAGCAGCAGGTTGGTGCAAAGCGACGCACGTCGCAGGAGGTGCCCGTTACATTCGACCTGAGCGCATTCGGGCGCGCTGAACACACTTGGCTACGGTCGGTGGCCGGGCGAGGGGCGACAGGGCAGGCGACGAGGCAAGGGGGCGGCAGATGGCGACACCCGCACCACCGCGCTGGGACCGCAAGATGCAGCAGCGGCTGGCGCGCGGTGAGGAAGCCGCACTCGGCGAGCTGTACGACCGGTACGCCTCACTCGTGCACGGCCTGGCCTATCGCGTGATGGACGACGACGACGCGGCCGACCTCATCACCCGCGAGGTGTTCGGCTACATCTGGGAAAATCCGGACGCCTACGACCCGAAGCACGGCTCGCTGCGTTCGTGGATAGCGACACTCACCCAGCGGCAGGCCGTGCACCGGCTGCGACAGCAGTCGAACCGGGGCCGTTCCACGCCGGACGAGGTGGAGGCCCGGGTACGCGAGGCCAACACGGCGGCCCGCGCCGACTTCATCGTCACCTCGATGCCCGCGCCGCTGCGCGCCGCCCTCGAACTGGCCTACCGGGAAAGGGTCGACTACCGCGCCGCGGCGGCCGGGCTCGGGGTGAGCGAGGACGAAGCGCGCCGTCGGCTCCGGCTAGGGCTGCAACTGCTGTCCACCGCCATGGAACCGGGCGAGCAGGGCGACGACCACCCGCTGGATCCCCGGGGACAGCGAGGGCGACGATGAGCGGTCCCGCGTTCCACAACGGCGACGGTGCGCACGGCGGGGACGACGGCGAGCCGCGCGTCCCGTACCAGCGCGAACAGCCCGAGACGCGGGAGACCGCGCACCGGCAGCCGCCCGCGGAGCCGCACCAGCCGATGCCCCAACTGCCGCACTACGACCACCGCACCCTCAAGTCGCTGCTCGGCGCGTGGGCGTTGTCGGTGTGCTCGCACGACGAGGCACTGGCGGTCGAAGTGCATCTGACGGACTGCGCCACCTGTGCGGATGAGGCGCTGCGACTGCGGGACGCGGTGGGTCTGCTGCACCAGGAGGATTCGCTCGACCTCGATCCGCTGCTGCGGGCACGGGTGTTGGAAGGCTGCCTGGGCCGCCGGCCGGCGCGTATCCCGGTGCCCGAGTGGGCCGGACCGTTCGACGCGGAGGCCGCCCGGCTGGACGCGCTGCTGCGCGACCTCGGCGACGGCTACTGGAAGGCACCGGTCGAGCTGAAGTGGCACGACGGCGAGCAGCGCTCGACGGAGTTCACCGTCGCGCAGGTCATCGGTCATCTCACCGCCGTGGACAGCCTGATCGCCAGGTCGCTCGGGCTGCCGCCGGACGGCGGCGACCCGTCGGCGGACCCGCCGCGTTCCGGGCTCGGCGGGTTGGGCCTGGGCATCGGTATGGGCATCGCCTCCCGCGCCCGGCTGCGCAATGCCCGCAATATGGGCGACTTCCCGCTCACCCCGGTCGAGCGCACCGCCGCGCACTGGGCGACGCACAGCATGCTGCCCGGAGCCACCGTGCGCTCCCTGTGGCGCGAGCAGAGCCACAGCCTGGTGCGTACGGTCTCCTTCGCGGGCGGCGGCGCGGCAGGGCTCGATGTCGACTACGGCTCGTTCGCGCTGCCGCTGGAAGACGCCTTCCTGGACCGGGCCTTCGAGTGCTGGATCCACGCGTCGGACATCGCCGAGGCCGTGGACTATCCGTACGATCCTCCGGAGCCGCGCAACCTCAACCGCATCATCGACCTCGCCGCGCGGCTGCTGCCCGAGGCGCTGGCAGGTCGGCGCAGGGCCGGTCTGACCACCTCGCCGACGCATCTGGTGACGGCCGGTACGCCGGGCCGTTCGCTGCTGCTCGAAGTCGAGGGCAAGGGCGGCGGCCAGTGGTATCTGCCGCTGGACTCGCCCGGCGCCGCCGCGTCGCCGGAGGCGATGGTCGCCCATGTGGCGATGGACTGCGTCGAGTTCTGCCAGTTGGCGGCGGGCCACATCGAGCCGGAGCGGATCGCGGTCGGCCAGATCGGCGACCGCGACGTCATCCGTGACGTGCTCTTCGCCACGGCGTCCCTGTCCCGCCTCTGAGACGCCTCTGCCCTGACGAGGGCCGGGTGAAGAGCCCGCGCAAACAAAAGCTTCAACCGAAGAGCCCGCTCAGGCGAAGACGACCGTCCGGTGGCCGTTGAGCAGCACCCGGTGCTCGCTGTGCCACTTCACCGCGCGGGCCAGCGCCTGGCACTCCACATCGCGCCCGATGGCGACGAGCTGTTCCGGCGTGACCTCGTGGCCGACCCGCTCGACCTCCTGCTCGATGATCGGCCCCTCGTCGAGGTCGGCCGTCACATAGTGCGCGGTGGCACCAATGAGCTTCACACCGCGGGCGTGCGCCTGGTGGTAGGGCTTGGCGCCCTTGAAGCTCGGCAGGAAGGAGTGGTGGATGTTGATGATCTGACCGGACAGCTCACGGCACAGGTTGTCGGAGATCACCTGCATGTAGCGCGCGAGCACGACGAGTTCGACACCCTCCTTGCGCACGATCTCCAGCAGCCGCGCCTCGGCCTCGGCCTTGGTGTCCCTGGTGACCGGCACATGGTGGAAGGGAACGCCGTAGGAACCCACAAGTTCCTGGAAGTCGGTGTGGTTGGAGACCACGGCGGCGATCTCGACCGGCAGCGCGCCGATGCTGGTGCGGAAGAGCAGGTCGTTGAGGCAGTGCCCGAACTTGCTGACCATGAGCACGATCCGCATGCGCTCGTCGGACGGGTGGATCCGCCAGTCCATGTGGTACGCCTCGGCGATCGCCGCGAAGCTGGCGCGCAGCTTGTCCACGGTCACCGCCTGCTCGGCGGAGAAGTGCACCCGCATGAAGAACAGGCCGGTGTCCTGGTCGCCGAACTGCTGGCTGTCGACGATGTTGCAACCGGTCATGAAGAGATAGCTGGAGACCGCGTGCACGATGCCCTGTTTGTCCGGGCAGGACAGGGTGAGGACGTACTGCGGGTCTGGCTGCGGCGGCTGCTGTTCGGTCACGCCGTCAGCCTCGCACAAACCGACCCCCTCAGGTCGGACTGTCCGTCAAGCGGAACCCACGGATATCGCGCGCCAGGTGGCGCGGGGAAAACCAGGTGCCACCGGAAAACACGCACCAGGTGTGGCCCGGGGACGTACGAACGTCCAACGGTCACGCCGACCGTATGTAGATCGCCAGCACGTCCAACGAGCGCGGCGGCGTGTCCGGGTCGTCGCCGTCGGCGGCGGACATCCGTACGTGGGCGTCGCGGGCGGCGCGGACCGCCTCCGGCCAGGCGTGGTGGTCGAGATAGGCGGCGACTGGTGCGTCGGCGCCCACCTGGTGCAGGATTTTCAGGACGCGCAGCACGGCGACGTCGACGAGCGCGGCCTCCTGCGAGTCGCGGAAGATCGTGCCCACGTACTTCTCGGCGGACCAGTTGTCGAGCCAGGTGTCCTCGACGAGCCGGTACACGGCGTCCGTGACGTCCCCGTATCCCTCGCGGCCGGTCTGCCAGACCTCCCGCTGGAACACCGGGTCGCTGATCATGTGCAGCGCGGAGCGCACATTGCTGCGCCAGCGCCACCAGGGCATGTCATTGAGCGGCATGCCCCCCATCGTGGAGGAGTGACGGCCGCGACGGGAAGACTTCTCCGAACCTTGCACAATGGCGCATCGTACGTTCTCCACCAACGCCACCCGTAATTCACCTGATAGTGACCGCCCGTTCGCTTGTGGTCACCCCGGCGTTGGGTGCGGGCCGGAATCTTCGCATGACATGAGGGAACGGCGTATCCGCAGGGTCCGCACGGCTGCCGTCGCGCTGCTGGCCACAAGTGCGCTGCTCAGCGGGTGCGGTGTGCTTCCCGGAGGTTCGGGCGGCTCCACGGGACCGCTCGTGGTGATGACGTGGGCGCCGATCGACACGAAATCGACCAATATGCCGGGAATGCTCGCCATGGCGCAGGCATTCGAGAAGTACACCAACGAGCAGGGCGGTCTCAACGGCCGCAAGTTGAAGGTGCTGACCTGCAACGAACGCCATGACGCGGTCGCCGTCACGGACTGCGCGCAGCAGGCGGCGAAGGCGGGCGCGGTCGCGGTTGTCGGTTCCTACAGCGAAGAGGGCGGCAGTTTCACCACCGCCCTGGAGTCGAACGGCATCCCGTACATCGGCGGCTACGGCATCACTGCCGACGAGTTCCAGAGCCTGTTGTCGTACCCGGTCAACGGCGGTCTGCCCGCGCTGCTGGCAGGCAGCGGACGGCAGTTGGCGGACCTGTGCAAGAAGGTCAATCTGGTGCGGCCCGACACGATCACCGGTGACCAGTTCCCGATCTTCCTCGACCAGGGGCTCAAGAGCGGCGGCCGGCCGCCCGCGCGCGACATGCTCACGGCCGACGACTCCAACGACTACACCGACATCGCCACCGCCGCGGTCGGCAACAACAAGCCGTCCACCTGCGTCTCCGCAGTGCTCGGCGACCGCACCAGCACCTTCTTCGACTCCCTGCGCCGGGTCGGCGAGGAACAGCCGAAAGTGCGGCTGTCCTCGGTGCTCGGCAGCGTGCAGCAGTCGGTGGTGGACTCGACCGGCGGCGCGGGCAGCCCGCTGGAGAACGCGTACGTGACCGGCTGGTACCCGCCCGCGTCCGACGCCAAGTGGGCCGAGATGAAGTCGGTGGTGAAGAAGTACGCGTTCGGCGACGACCGGATCGACGTCGCCGACCCGGGGGTGCAGACCACCTGGGTCGCGTACACCGTCTTCGCCAAGGTGGTGCGGGAGATGGACGAGAAGGTCAGCGTGAACGCCGACAATCTGCACCGCGCGATGGACACCACGACCCACCTGTCGACCGGCGGCCTCACCCCGGACCTCGGCTGGACGCAGGCCGATCTGCTGGGCATCCCGAGCCACTCCCGGATGGTGAATTCCAAGGTCACTTATCAGGTGGTACGCGACGGGCGGCTCGTGCTGGCCCGGCCGGGCTTCGTGGACCTGACGAAGACGCTCAGGCAGAACTCGTCCGGGCAGAACTGACCGCCCACGAGCGGCCCGACCGACCCGTAGCGCCCCGTAGCGTCCCGTCCAGGACGCGCGCGCCTCACACCCCCGCCGCGTACCGCCAGAAGTCCCGCATCACCTGGGGCGGCGTCGGGCCGGTCATCGAGCGCTGCGTGAAGAGGATGCCGACAGCGCCGGTCGACGGCGTGACGTGCGCCGTGGTGCCGCTGCCGCCGACCCAGCCGTAGCGGCCGAGGACGTTCCACGGGGCGATCTCCGCGACGTCCACCGAGCCGCCGAAGCCCCACCCCTGGCCTTCGAGGAACAGCTCGCTCGCGTCGCGCTGGGACCGCGTCAGGTGGTCGGTGGCCATCATCCGTACCGACCGCGCGGACAGCAGCCTGCGGCCGTCCACGGTCCCCTCGGCGAGCAGCATGCGGGCGAAGGCGAACCAGTCGTCGACGGTCGAGACGAGGCCGCCCGCGCCCGAGGTGAAACCGGGCGCCTTGGTCCACTCCTCGCCCGGCGGGTCCGACAGTTCGATACCGCCGTCCGCGCCCGTCCCGTAGGCGCTGGTCAGCCGGTCGAGCGCGGTCGCGGCCACGGTGAAGCCGGTGTCGGCCATGCCGAGCGGTTCGAAGATCCGCTCGGCGAGGAACTCTGCGAAGGAGCGGCCCGAGACCCGGGCGATCAACGCGCCCTGGATGTCCGAGCCGGTGTTGTACAGCCACGCTTCTCCCGACTGGTGGAGCATCGGGATACGGGCCAGCGTCGCCAGCCAGTCGTCGGGGCCTCCGAAGCCCGACAGCCGCGCCGCGCCCTGCTTCAGCTCGGTGAACAGCGGTTGCAGGGCGGGCAGCGAGAAGTCGCTGGGCATGCCGTACCCGGCCCTGAAGGTGAGCACGTCGGCCACGGTGACCGGCCGGTCGGCCGGGACCACGTCGTCGACCGGGGCGTCCGGGGTGCGGACGACGACCGGCGCGGCCAGTTCCGGCAGCCAGGTCGCGATCGGGTCGTCCAGCGCGATCCGGCCGTCGTCGACGAGCATCATCACGGCGGCGGCGGTGATCGGCTTGCTGACGGAGGCGATCCGGAAGATCGCGTCCCTGGCCATCGGCACGGCGCCCTCAAGGTGCGCGGAACCGACCGCTGCGACCTCCACCCGGTCGCCGCGCGCCACCAGACCCACCGCACCCGGAATCGTGCCGTTGTCGATGTACGGCTCCAGGACACCGCGCAGGCCCGGCGCCGGATCGGTCGTGGAACTGTTCGTTGGATGCGTCATCGGTCCACCTCTCGCATGGTGCGGTCGAGAGGAAGACCGCCGCGTCGGCGCGGATTCATCGGTCGGGCGCGGACGCGTCGGGTCCGTCACCGTCCGTCCGCGTACGCGCGCATATAAGCGCACGGGAGCGCACAGGAGTGCAAGTAACCGCGCGGTGACGCGTATACGCGCGTGGCCCCGTAAACCAACGGGCCCGGCTCAGAGCTGGCTGTACTGCCGCTCGGTGAGCCCGTACTGCTTCGCTATGGCGTTCCACAGCCGGACCGCGCGCTTCTTCTGCTCGGTGGCGGTGCCGCTCTCGCGGTTGCCGTCCTGGGCCTCGCCGGTGCTGCGGGCGTGGCCGCCCTTGCAGACGCTGTGGTTGTGCGCGGCCTGGTCGGCCCAGTTCGCGTAGTGGCCGTCCGCGGCGGCCGACGCCTGCCACGCCTTGGTGAGGGCTTCGGTCAGGTCGGCGTGGTTGGGCAGCTTGTCCACCGACAGGCCGCCGAGCTGGGTGACCAGGCCGGTGCGCTGGGTGGCGGCGGACCGCAGGTCGGCGGCGGCGGGGCCGAGATTCTTGCAGTTCTTGATCGACTCGACCGCGCTCACCACGGAGCTGCGGCTGTTGCCGCTGGTCTTCAGCAGCGCGTCGAGGCCCTGCGCCTGCTGCTTGACGGCGTCGTCGGCCGCGGAGTCGGTGCTGCCGCTCGCGGACGTGCTCGGCGCGGAGGACGCCGGGGTGCCGCTCTTCGACGCGGTGTTGTCCGTCTTGGCGTCGCCGCCCTTGTTCAACAGCCCGCCGACCACGAGGCCCGCGACCACGCACCCGGCGACGACGATGCCGATCACCATGAGGGGCGACAGCCTGCGGCGCGGACCGCCGTCCTGACCGTGCCCGCCGTCGTAGCCGTAACCGGGGTCGTACGGCTGCTGCGGGGGCTGGCCCATTCCGCCCTGCTGCTGCCCGTACTGCTGCTGTTGCTGTTGCTGGGACGGCGGCTGGATGATCCGCTGGCGCAGCGGTTCCGGGCCCGGCACGTCGCTGCGGAACAGGTGGTCGTAGTCGCTGTCGTGCTGCGGCCCCGTCTGGGGCTGCTCCTCGTACCCGCCGCCCTGGCCCTGGCCTTGGTCGTAAGACTGCTGGCCGTACTGCTTCTGGCCGCCGTACGACTGCTGCTGGTCGTACCCCTGCTGCCCGTAGCCGTCGTAAGGCTGCTCATAGGACTGCTCGTACGACTGCTGCGGGGGCGGGGACTGCGGGCCGCCGTACTGCGGCTGCTGTTCCTGCTGGTCGCGGTCCTGGAAGATCGACAGCGGCAGCGCCTGGGTGGCGTCGGCGGCCTGCTGCTGCGGGGCCGTGGGCGGTGCCTGCGGCGGTACGGGCGGCAGCGGCGGTACGGGGCCCGGCCCCTGGCTCGCGGCGGCCATCGGCATGCCGGGGTCGCCGCCGGGGTACGGGGGCAGCATTTGCGTGGCGTCGGCCACCGGAACGGCGGGCGGCGGCATGCTCCCGGGATACGGCGGCAGCATCTGGGTGGCGTCGGCGGGCTCGGGCAGTGGGGCGGGCTCGCCCCAGGGGGAGCCGCCGGCCGGCTGCACATGTTCCCCGTAGGGCGGCTGCTGCCGCCCCGCGGGCACCACGACGCCCCGGTACGCCTCAGGCGTCTCCTCGCCGCGTCCGTCGGTGTGCATCGCCGCTGACTCCTGCCTATGCCCTGTCGTCCGTTGCCGGATCCTTCCGAACCATCCACCAACGCTACCGGGTTAACCGGACCATCAACCACGTACCCGAACGAGTGAACGTCATGACACACCGAGAGGGCGGAAGTACCGGGCGTACCGGGCCCGTTCCCGCAAGGTCTCTCCAGCGCTTTGGCCACCGCGCGGGGACGCGGTGTCGGTCGCGTAACGATTCGGTGATGGTCCGCTATGCGGCGTCCTGTTCCTCCAGACGGGCGCCGAACTCGCGGACCACGGGCTCCGCCGCGTAGGGCTCCAGGCGGCGCCGGAAGTCGTCCAGGTACTCCGCGCCGCGGTTGGAGCGCAGACCGGACAGAAGGGTGACGGCGCGGGTGCCCGTGTTGCAGGCCTCCTCCAGTTCGCGCTGCTGCACCTGGGCGTCGGCGAGCAGCAGCAGGTCGATGGCACGGCGCCTGGTGCGCGATTCGGGGTGCGCGGCGAGTGCTTCCTCCGCGCGGCGCGCGGCGGGCGCGGCCTGGCCGAGGTCGCGGTGACAGTGCGCCAACTCGTCGGCGAGGTAGGCGTGGTCGAAGTGGGCGATCCAGGGCGGGTCGTCGTCGGGCCGGGAGTGTTCCATGGACTCGACCGCGAGGTTGGCCACGGTGGCGAAGGTGCGGGCGTCGCCGAGCAGCGCGTGGCCGCGGGCCTCCGCGGCGTAGAACATCGCCTCCGCCGTGGGTGTCACCTGGCCGCGGGCGCCTTCCTGTGCCGCGCGGGCGAGTTGGGCGATCTCGCGCGGGTTGCCGAGGGAGGCGGCGAGGTGGCTCATGCTGGCCGCGAGGATGTAGCCGCCGTAGCCGCGGTCGCCCGCCGCCTGGGCCAGGCGCAGCGCCTGGATGTAATAGCGCTGGGCGAGTCCCGGCTGCCCGGTGTCGACGGCCATGTAGCCCGCCAGTTCGGTCAACCGCGCTACGGCGCCGAAGAGTTCCCTGCCGACCTGGTCGCGGTAGGTGCCCGCGAGTAACCCGGACACCACGCTGTTGAGGTAGTGGACGACGACCGGGCGGACGTGTCCGCTGCCGAAGCGGTGGTCCAGGTCGGTGAGCGCCCGCGTCGTCGCCTTGACGGCCTCGACGTCCGACATGCCCACCCTGGCACCGCCGTTGCGGGCGACGCCTTGGTCGGGGCGGGTGATCAGCCAGTCGCGGCTGGGCTCGACGAGGGCGGAGGCGGCGACCGTGGAGCCGGTGAGGAAGTCGCGGCGGCCGACATCGCTGCGCCACAGCTCGCAGACCTGCTCGATCGCGCCGAGGACGGTCGGCGCGAAGTGCAGACCTATGCCGGTGGCCAGGTTCTTGCCGTTGGCCATGCCGATCTCGTCGATGGACACGGCGCGTCCCAGCTTGCGGCCGATCGCCTCGGCGATGATGGCCGGGGCCCGGCCGCGCGGCTGCTGACCCCGCAGCCAGCGGGCCACGGACGTCTTGTCGTACCGCAGGTCGAGGCCGTGTTCGGCACCGCACATGTTGACCCTGCGGGCGAGCCCGGCGTTGGAGCAGCCGGCCTCCTGGATAAGTGCCTGGAGCCGTTCGTTCGGTTGCCGAGCCACGAGCGGTCGTGCGGCCATCAATTCCCCCACTTCAACGATGCGTACCTCGTCCTGGTGACAGGTGCCCATCTCACAACCGAAAAATGCCCTGTTACAGCTGCATTTCATGTCGTTTTCGCCTTTAGCGGAAGGAGCGGAACGACACGCGGACCCCAAGTGACTACCCGAATACGGGCCCGGATCGCGCACGCGCCCCCGGGCGTGCACCAGTGCGCCCGCCATGAGCCGAGGGGCCGGCCCCGTAACTCACGCTGACGAGGGAAGTTGTGCAGCGCGTGGAAGACACCATCGGAGCACCGCGGCAGCTCACCGCCCAACTTCTCGACACGGCCGTCCGATACGCGCAGGAGCGGCACTGGGACGTGCTCCCCGGCTCCTGGATCGAGGACGACACGGGCGGCCCCGCGCTGTGCTCCTGCGCGTCTCCCACCTGCCCGGCTCCCGGCGCCCACCCGACCTGACCCGACTGGGCGGCGCACGCCAGCGGCAGCGCCGACGCGGTACGGCGCATGTGGGGCAAGCAGCCGCGCGCCTCGGTGCTGCTGCCGACGGGCCGTACGTTCGACGCGGTCGACGTGCCGGAGGTGGCGGGGTGCCTGGCGCTGGCCAGGATGGAGCGGATGGATCTGCCGCTGGGTCCCGTGATCTGCACGCCCGACCGCAGGCTGGTCTTCTTCGTCCTGCCCGGCGCCACCGTCAAGGTGCCCGATCTGCTGCGGAAGTTGGGCTGGGCGCCCGGCTCGCTCGACCTGCGGGTGCGCGGCGAGGGCGACTGGATCGCCGCGCCGCCGACGCGGACGGGGCCGGGCGCCTCGGTGCAGTGGGCGCGGCAGCCGACCGCCCTGAACCGGTGGCTGCCGGACGTCGAGGAGTTGCTGAGCCCGCTGGCGTACGCGTGCGGGCGGGAGTTGGCGGCGGCGAGGGGCCGCTGACCCCCACGCGGGAGCTCACGCTCCCGAGTCCTTCGGTCACTGTCAGTGGTCGCGTCTAGGGTTGTCGGACGTAGACCTTCGCGCGTCGTCCGACCAGCGGCGCGCCGAGGGCAGGGGCGCGAGACGGGGAGAGGTGCCGCCATGTCGGAGCCGCAGAGGTCGCAGGGGGAGCAGGAGTCGCAGCGGAAGCTGAAGCCGTACCGGCCGGTGCCGTACGGGAGGACCGCCGAGGAGGTGTCCGAGGCGGCCGGAGACACCGATCCGGTCGCTGTGCGTGTGCGCGGGCTGTGGAAGCGGTTCGGCGAGCAAGTGGCCGTGGCCGGGATCGATCTGGAGCTGCCCGCGGGCCGCTTCATCGGCCTGGTGGGGCCCAACGGGGCCGGGAAGACGACCTCGCTCTCCATGATCACCGGCCTGCTGCGGCCGGACGACGGCAGTGTGCGGATCGTCGGCCACGACGTGTGGACGGACCCGGTCGGCGTGAAGTCCAGGATCGGCGTGCTGCCGGAGGGCCTGCGGCTGTTCGAGCGGCTGTCGGGGCGTGAACTGCTCGGTTACACGGGCCGGTTGCGCGGTCTGCCGGGCGCCGAGGTCGACAAGCGCGCCGGTCAGCTCCTCGACGTCCTGGACCTGTCGGCCGCGCAGAACAAACTGGTCGTCGACTACTCCACCGGTATGCGGAAGAAGATCGGCCTGGCCGCCGCCCTGCTGCACAATCCCGAAGTCCTCTTCCTCGACGAGCCGTTCGAGGGCGTCGACCCGGTGTCCGCGCAGGTCATCCGCGGTGTACTGGAGCGTTATACGGAGTCGGGCGGCACGGTCGTCTTCTCCTCGCACGTGATGGAGCTGGTGGAGAGCCTGTGCGACTGGGTCGCGGTCATGGCCGCGGGCAAGATCGTGGCGCGCGGCCCGCTCGCCGAGGTGCGCGGCACCGCTCCCTCGCTCCAGGACGCCTTCTTGTCGCTGGTGGGCGCCGACCGGCGCGACGGGCAGGCGCTCGACTGGCTGAGCGGCGGCAAGTGATGACCACCTCGGCCACCGCCCCGCTCGCCGCTCCCGCGCCGGCGCCCCCGCCCGGTCGCGGTTCCTCGCTCACGCCGGTCTTCGTACGGCTCAAGCTCACCCTCTTCCGCAACGGCCTGCGCCGGTCCACCGGCCGTACCGTCGGCTGGTCCCTCGGCGTCGCCTTCGCGATGCTGTACGCGCTCGGCATGGGCGCCGGAATGGTCGCGCTGCGGAACAACCACTACGCACCGTCCGCCGCCGTCACGGTGACCGTCGTCCTGGTCGTGGGCTGGGCGATCATGCCGCTGTTCTTCTTCGGCGGCGACGACACGCTCGACCCGACCCGGCTGGCGATGCTGCCGCTACGGCCGCGCCCGCTGATAACGGCGCTGTTGGTGTCGTCGCTGATCGGCGTCGGTCCGCTCTTCACACTGCTGGTGTCGACCGGGGCGGTCGTCGCGGTCGCGCACGGCGGGGCCGCGTGGGTCGTCGCCGTCCTGGCCGTGGCCCTGACGCTGCTGCTGTGCGTGGCGCTGTCGCGGGCGGTGGCCGCCGCCAACACCCGGCTGCTGACCAGCCGCAAGGGCCGCGACCTGGCCCTGCTCAGCGGTCTGTTCGTGGCGGTGGGTGCCCAGCTCGTCAACCTCGGCGTCAACTCGCTGTCGTCCGACGGCGGTCTGCACCGGGCGACCTCGGTGGCGTCCGTACTGCGCTGGATTCCGCCCGCGCCCGCCGTGGACGCGGTGCGTTCGACGGCGCGCGGGTCGTACGGCCTGGCCGTCGTGCAACTGGCCCTCACCGTCGCCGTGCTGGCGCTGGTCCTGCGCTGGTGGCACGCCAGCCTGCACCGGCTGATGGTGTCACCCGACGCGTCCACGCTCCAGGCGGCGCCGGAGCGCGAGGGGTCGAAGGCGCGGGGCGGGACGGCGGCGGGCCCTTCGCTGCTGGCCCGGCTGTTGCCCGGACGGCTGGTGGGCGGCCGGACGGCCACGGTGATGGAGCGGCAGTTCCGGTACCTGTGGCGCGACCCGAGGTCGAAGGCGGCGTGGGCGACCGGGCTGGCCGTCGGGCTGCTGCTGCCGCTGGTCGCGGTGGTGCAGCACGGCACCGTCTACCAGTGCCTGTGGGCGGCGGGGCTGCTCGGCATGCAGATGTACAACCAGTTCGGCATGGACGGCTCCGCCTTCTGGACGGTGTCGGCGACGATCACCACCCGCAGGGACGCGGCGCTCGAACTGCGCGGCCGGGCGCTGACGTTGGCCGCCATCGCCGTGCCGTACGTCACCGTCGTCACCACCGGCGCGGCGCTGCTGCTCCACCGGGTGTCGGCGCTGCCCGAGACGCTGGGGCTGTCCTTCGCCTTCCTGGGCGCGCTCGTCGCGACCGGCAGTTACGCGAGCGTCCGCTACCCGTACGCGCTCCCGCAGGACAACCCGTTCGCCAACGCGGCGCCCGGCCAGGGCGGTCTCGTCGCGCTGAACGTCGTCGGCGGCACCTTCAGCGGCGCGGCGCTGTCGCTACCGGTGATCGCGCTTACTCTCGCCCTCCACTTCAACGATCTCCATTCGCTGCTGTGGCTGGTGCTCCCGGTGGGCGCGCTGTACGGGCTCGCGGTCGCGGCGGCCTCGCTACGGTTCACCGCTCCGCGGCTGCTCGATCGTCTTCCGGAGATCCTGGGGGTGGTGGCGAAGGCGTGACGGGCGGGGCCGGTGGCACGTGGTCCTCAAGGGCGGCGCCCTCCTTGCCTGCCCAGCCTGTGCTGATTTTCCTGTCGACGGTGCTGGCCGTGCCGATGCCGTCCGCTCGGTCGGCGCTGCGCCGCGGACGGCGCCATTCCGCGATCCAGTAGAGCAGCGCGAGGGCGGGCAGGGCGGCGCCGAGCAGGGCCACCGAGGTCCAGCCACCGGCGTGGTAGGCGTACGAACCGGCCTGTGAGCCGATCGCGCCGCCGACGAAGAAGGTGGCCATAAAGGCGCTGTTGAGCCGGGACCTGGCCTGGCCGTCGAGCCGGTAGATCACCTGCTGGCCGAGGATCAGGGTGGTCTGCACGGCCATGTCGAGAAGCACCGCGGCGGCGCCGAGCGCGATGACGCTGTGCCGTCCCACCCCGGCGAGGCCGAAGGCCAGGGCGGCGGTGACGAAGGCGACGGCCGTCATCGGCCGGACCAGGCCGCGGTCGGCCCAGCGTCCGGCGAGCGGCGCCACCAGTGCGCCGCCCGCGCCCGCGAGCGCGAAGAGGCCGACCTGCCACTGGCTGTAGTTGAAGGGATCGCTGGTCAGAACGAAGGAGATGGTGGTCCAGAAAACGCTGAAGGCGCCGAACATCGCGGCCTGGTACAGCGCCCTGCGCCGCAGCGCCGGGTGGACGCGCAGCAGGCGGGCGGTGGAGCGCAGCAGGAGCCCGTACGACAGCGCGGCGGCGTCGGCTCCGGGAGCGCGGCGCGGCAGGGACCTGCGCAATACCAGGGTCAGTACGGTCATCAGCCCGGCCGAGGTCAGGTAGACCACCCGCCAACTGGTCGCGTTCGCCAGCAGGCTGCCGAAGGTACGGGACAGCAGGATGCCGGTCAGCAAGCCGCTCATCACCTGCCCGACGACCTTTCCGCGGCTCTCGTCCGGCGCGAGGTCGGCGGCGAAGGGTACGAGGATCTGGGCGACGACGAGCGTCGTGCCGACGATCAGCAGCGCGGCGAGCAGGACGGCGAAGCCCGGTGCGAGACCGGCCAGCACCAGACCGGCGATGGTGAGGGCGAGCAGGACGGTGGCGAGGCGGCGCTTCTCGATGACGTCGCCGAGCGGGACGATGAGCAGCAGGCCGGCGGCGTAACCGAGTTGGGAGACGGTGACGAGGCTGCCCGCGGCGACCGCGCCGATCCCGAACGCCTGGCGCAGTTCGCTGAGCAGCGGCTGCGCATAGTAGAGGTTGGCGACGGTCAGGCCGCAGGCGACGGCGAGCAGGACGATGAGGCGGCGGGGCGGGCCCGGCACGGGGACCGGTGTGGCGCCGACTGCCCGTCCGGGCCTTGCGGCGGCGGGTCCGGACGCGGGTATGTGTACGGGTTCGGGCCCTGGGGACGGTGCGTCGGACGACGGCTGGGACATCGATACCTCGTCGAAGTGGAAACCGGTTTAACCAGTTCCGAAGGTACCAGTTAAACCGGTTCCCCGGTAGAGTGGGCCGTATGACCGCGAACGGCATCGACGCCTACGCCCCGGCCCTCGACGGCGGCCGTACTCAGCCGCGTTTCCGCGAGGGCGCCGGGCGGCTGTGCCTCGATTACCTGCGGACACTGCGCTACCGGGGCACGCCCGCGGTCACCGAGGAGCTGGCCGATCCGGAGGCGCTGATCGCCTGGGTACGGCAGTGCGGCCCCTGCTCCGACGTACCCGTCACCCCGCCCACACCCGCCCGGCTCCGCGAGGCCCGCGCCTTGCGTGAGGCGGTCCACGCGCTGGTCAGCGCCGCCATGGATCCCGGCAGGGAACCCGGCGCGGCCCCCGGCTCCGGCCTCGACGACACCGCCCGCACCCGGCTCAACCGCGCCGCCGCCCACGCCGTCCCCGCCCCCCGCCTCGCCCCCTCCGGCGACCTCCAGTGGCACGCGGACGACCCCCTCACCGCGACCCTCGCCCTGATCGCCCGCGACGCCCTCGACCTCGCCGCCACCCCCGAACTGCTTCCGCGCCTGCGCCCCTGCGCCTCTCCGACCTGCGGCGCCGTCTTCCTCGACCAGTCCCGTCCGGGGACGCGGCGTTGGTGCTCCATGGACGTGTGCGGCAACCAGGCCAAGAAGACGGCGCTACGGGCGCGGAGCGCGTAGCCGGTGACGTCAGGGGCCGAAGTGCAGGGCACGCGCGAAGGCGTCGATGTCGTCCATCGCCCGGAGCACCCGCCCCGGATCGGGCGCCGCCGTCATCAGCAGCACGTCCGCACCGTGCTCGGGCACGCGCCACGCGTAACGAAGGCCGATGGTGATGCCGTTGTCGTCCGGGTCGACGAAGTAGCGCATCACGCGGATCCCGGTGCCCAAGTGCTCGCTGCCGAAGTCCTCCACGATCGGCGGCTCCACGGCGTACTCCGCGTCCGCGTGGGTGAGCTCCCGCAATTCGCGGGGCAGTTCACCCTCGATGTCGAACTCCGCCCAGTACACGGCCAGCGGATTCCCGCGCGGGCCGTCCAGGTGGAAGTGCAGCCCGTACCCCGGATAGACGCGCGGATACCGCTCCATCCCGTACGTCAGCGCCTCGGCCAACTCCCGCACCTCGCCGGGGCCCGGCGTCAAGGCGCTGTCCTCCCAGTGCGCCTCGGCGATCACCCGCGCGTACGCGGCGGCGTCCGGGAACTCCCCCTCGCTCCCCGGCACCGGCCATTCCGGCGGCACCCACACCCACCGCGAACCGTCCACCCGCCGGACGTCCAGCCGGCTCCCGCTCACGCGTAGCTCCAACGGAACGTCGTCATCAGCGCGTCGAACAACTCGGCCAGCGCCCTGGTGAATTCGCTGCCCGGATCCCCGTCCCCCACCGTCGAGAACGCCACCGCGAGCCACCGCCCCGCGCCCTGCCTCGGCACGGGGACGACGTAGTCGACATGCCGCGCATACGTCTCCACCGGTTCACTCTCGCGGTGCGCCGGCGGCTCCACGTACTCCCACCGCACGCCCAACGTCCCCGCGACCTCCCGCACTTCCCCCGGCGCCCCGCCCCGCTCCTCCCCCACCAGCCGCCCCAACACGGCCTCCGCCCCCGTCTCCTCCCCCGCCCACTCCCCCGCCACCTCGGCGACCACGAACGACGCCCCCACCACCAGCCCCGCCCGCGCCTTCACCGGCACATACAGATCCAGCCCACCCCCCGCCCTCGCCTCCCGCGCCATCCCCTCCACCCTCCGGCGCACCTCCGCCCGAAACGCCATCCCCTCATCCCTCGGCACCCCCGCCGGAATCCGCTCGATCCCCCGAAACACCTTCTCGTCCAACGCCGTCGCGGTGCCCGCGCGCAGAGGGATCCGGGCCCAGCCCGGGGGCAGCACGAGGGTGTACCCGACGGGGAGGGTCGCGGCGGTCACCGGGCCGCCTCCGCCGGGGGTTTGCGGCGCAGCCGCACTTTGGCGAGCCAGGCGGTGGCTGGAGCCAAGAGGGGGATGGGGGCGAGGTAGACGATGCCGGTCGACGCGACCGCCAAGGCGTTCATCAATCCGCCGAGCCACACGTAGAAGAGCACCCCGGAATCCCAGCCTCGACTACGCCGCAGCCCGTGCATTCCTAGCCACACCAGGAGCTGTCCTGCGCAGGACAAACTCAGCATCTCCGCGACGAAGACGGTCCGGCTCAGATCGGTCAGGCGAGCTGTGACGGAAATCAGGCAGAGCCCACCGAACGGCACCACCGCGCCCCAACGGACCAACTTGTCGCTGCGCGCGAGCAAGGAAGCATTCGTCGTGTCGCTCACAGAGAACACCCCTGTTCCCGGAGCAAGTCGTGAGCCGCCGTCTGCTGCCGTGCGCTTACCACGTGGTTCCGACCTCCCGCGTGTACCGGTCCTTGAAGTCTCCGTAGGGCCCATAAGCAGGTTTCTGCGGAATCGCATCGCTATCGCCCACGATCTTGTCGACGCCATCGGCCGCGGTGGCAGCTCCCCAAGCTCCTTGAAACAGCCGTCGGTGCCTCTCGGCACCCTGGCTCGCCCGCTTCACAGCGCCACTCTCCGGATACGCGGCCCGCATCCGGACCACGTCCTTGTAGAGATTCGCCGTCTCGCGGTCGCCGCCGAGAAGCACCGCTTCGCGCTGGGTGGCCTCGGCCACTGGGGTGGCGGCCTCGCCCGCAGCGGCGGCGCGGCCCGCGCGCTTGGCCGCCGCCTTGGCGATGTTGCGCTCGTGGCGGGCCGTGGCCCGGGCAGCGTTGGTGGTACCGCGACGGTTGACGGTGGCGGAGGTCCGGTCGAGGACCGACCGGGAGGCGCGGGTGGCGGTGGCGGCGGCCCGCTCCTCGGCTGCGGCCTCCGCGGCGAGCTTCGTGGCGATCTGGACGCCTCGGAGATTGTTGAGGGCGATCGTGCCGACGCCCATGGTGAGGAGGCCGAAGATGTCCATGCCGACGTCCAGCCAGGAACAGTCACCGGCGGAGGCGAGCAGCAGGTGCGCGGCGAAAACGCCGATCGCGAGCCACATCGCGAGGGCCGCGACCCAGCCCGCTGGAGTCATCACGATCGCCACCAGGGCGATGACCGTGGCGACCCAGCTCATCACATCCGCGACAAGCGAAATCGCCCCCTTTACCCCGTCAATCTCGTTCTTGCGCCGCTCCCACCAACTGTCCTTGATCTCGTCGTTGATCTCGTGCCGGATACGCGCCGCGTAGTGCGCCGCCCGCTCGTCGCGGTGGGCCTCGACCCTGGTCAGGGAGCGGCGGTGCCTGGCGAGCGGGTCGTCGCCGGAACCGGAACCGGAGCCCGAGCCCGAGCCCGAGGCGGAGGCGGAGGCGGATTCGGAGGCGGATTCGGCGTCCTCAGGGGGAGCCGTCTCGGCGTCGGCGCGCGCGCCTCGCAGGATGCGGTCGGCGTCGGACTGGATGGCCTCCAATTCGGCGGCCCAGGCGGTGAGATGGCCGTGGACGCGTTCGTAGCGGCCGGCGGTCTCGCGGAGGTGGTCTTCCAGTTCGCGGGCTTCGTCGCGGAGTTTGGTGGCGTAGCGGCCTTTGAGACCGTCGCCGGTGCCGATGACCTTGAGGTCGGCGGCCTCGGCTCTGAGCATGCCCGCGAGGTGCTTCATGTGGGCGACCTCGTCGCGGATGGACTCGGGGTCGCCGGGGGTGGGATCGGTGTCGGTGAGGGGGTGCCAGTCGCGCGGGCGCGGCTTGGTGGTGGTCGCCACGGGGGTCAGCCGCTCTTGGCGAGGTGTTCGTCGGTCTGCTTGAACGTCTCGCGGGCCGCGCCGACGAGTCCGCCGACGGACTCGATGCCGCCGATGAGCTTCTTGCGGTACCAGGCCCAGTTGTTGACGAACGCGTCCATCGCCCCCGCCACCGCGCCCGACCCCCAGATGTGGTGCAGGTCGTCCCGATGGGCCTTGATGCTCTTGAATTCGAAGTGCAGCTTCGTCAACAGCCGCTCCGAATCGGCGAGCACCTGATCCGTCACCTTGAGGTCCGCCATCCTCGTACCCCGACCACCCTCGTTGTCGCCGTCATATGCCGTTACCTACGGACTGACAACGACCCCGATCCGCCTCGGGGTTACGGGTGAATCGGATTTGACGGCGCGCGGCGCGTAAGGCAGAGCCTTCCGGGGGTCAGTTGGCGATGCTGCCGCGCCATTCGGGGAGCAGCTCGTCCAGGAGGGCTTCGACGCGGGGCGGGAGGCCGCGGCTGGGGCCGTTGAGGGAGTCGCTGCGGGCGATGAGGGAGTTGGCGGCGGCCTGGAGGCGGGCGGGGTCGCCCGTGGCCTGGGTGGCGCGGAGGAGTTCGAGCCAGAGGCGCTCGTCGTTGGGGGAGACGACGAGGGCCGTCTCGATGGCCGCGACGGCCGCCTTCGGCTTGGCCGCGTCGAGGTGGAGGGCGGAGAGCGCGAGGGCGATCTCGGCGACGAGGACGGGGTGTTGGGCGTCGACTATCTCGTGGGAGAGCCAGCCGTAGCGGCCAGCGGTGCGGTCCTGGAGGAGCGGGCCGCGGGCCAGCGAGAGGGCCTGGGTGAGCAGGCGGCGGCGGGCGGTGGGGTCGGAGGCGGCGCTGCCCTCGGTGGCCTCGTGGTGGAGGGTCTGGAGGACGTCCCAGTCGGAGACGACGGAGGACGCGAGGACGATCCGGCCGGTGTCGTCGATGGTGAGCCGGGCGATGCCGCCGGGGTCGGTGCCGAGCCAGTCGCGGAGGCGCTCGACGAGGGCGTCGCGTACGTCCTCGGTGACGCCGCGCGGCCAGAGCGCGGAGGCCATGACGCGGGGGTGGACGCCTTCCCGGTGCAGGAGGAGCAGGGCCAGGGCCTCGTGGAGGAGCTGGCTGCGCTCGGCGGACGGCTCGTCGACGCCGACGAGTTCGAAGGAGCCGAGCAGGCGCGCGTACACGCCAGGCCGTCCCTGGTCGGAGAGGTCCACCATGAACGGCGGGGCGTCGGGGCCCGATCCGGGGCCCTCCTCGCCGCCTGCCTCGGCGAACAGCCGCAGCACGGCCTGGTACTGGTCGGCGGGCAGCACCTGCGCTTCGAGGTCGAGGCCGAGCAGCGGGGCGAGCAGCCGTCCCGCGGAGGTGATCTCCAGCTCCCAGGCGGCGCCCGGCATGTCGGGACGACTGGAGGCGACGAGGTAGCCGATGCCGAGCCGGCCCGCGTCGGAGGCGAGTTCGGCCAGCCGGTTCGCCTCCTCCTCGGTGGGCTCGGCGGCGAGCAGGACGAGGTGCGGTGCCCATTGGGTGTGCTGGGCGCGGCCGGTGCGGCCGGTGAGGACGCTGTCCTGGCCCGCCGTACGCAGGGCGCCCGCCCGCTGCGCGGTCTCCGCGGACATCGTCTCGATGACCTCGGGCACGTCGGCGAGGTGCCGGACGCGGGCGGGGGCGAGGGCCGTGAGGTCCTCGGCGAAGCCGACGAGGGTGACGGTCATCCGGTCCGACCAGCCGTTGGTGGCCAGCTCCGAGGCGACGGAGGCCAGTACGGCCTCGCGGTCGGCGGCGGCTCCGGACAGCGAGACGATGCCGGGCACCGCTTCGAGGTTGAGCAGCAGCCGCGCGCCGTCGAGTGTGCCGAGCGCGACCAGGCCGGGGTACGGGGCCGCCGCCGACACGTCCGCGTCCTCGGTGAGGTCGGCGCGGTCGAGCCGCCAGAAGGTCTGGTCCTGGCCGAGCTGCCAGGGGGCCGGCGGCTGGCCCTCGGGCCAGGCCAGTTGCAGGTGCAGGGCCTCGTCGGTGAGCCAAGCGGCGTAGACGGTCGGGAGCTTGAGGCCCTCGGCGTCCAGGCGGCCGGACAGCGCGCGCAGCGCGCGGTCGAGGAAGGCGACGGTGTCCTGGTCGGCGCCCACGCGCAGCGCGTCGGCGGCGTCGGCCTGCGGCCCGGTGGGGGTGCGCGGCGTGCGCAGGCCGCCCGCGGTGACCGATTGCCACAGGGCCGTACGACGGCGGCGGCCGAGCGCGGCGAGCAGGCCCGCGGCCAGCAGCGGGGCGGCGATCAGGGCTTCGGACAGGTCGAAGCCGTGCGAGTGGGAGGAGTTCGCGGTGAAGGCGGCGGTGGGCCCGTGCTCGGGGGCCGTCTCGGCGTGGGCCGGGGTGGTGACGGCCGCGTGGCGACCGCCGGACCCGCCCGTACCGCCCGTGCCCGTACCGCCGGGGCCGGTCTCGGCGGACGCGCTGTCGGTGGAGCCGGAACCGCCCGATCCGCCGCCCTGGGCGCCGGTCCCGTCGCCGCCCTGCTCGGCCGCCGCGTGCTGGGCGGAGGCGTGCGCGCCCTCGGCCGTGGTGTCCTTGGCGCCGCCGTGCTCGGCGTAATGCTGCACGTCGGGCGCGACATGGGTGGCCGCGACGGGCATCTCCACGAGGTCGCCGCCGTGCGCGTCGGAGGGCATCTCCATGACCCAGCCGGGCCGGATGAGGCTGGCCTGCGACAGCTTGGAGCCGTCCGGCTGCACGCGGTCCTTGTTGAGCTGGTAGATCTCGTTGTACCTGCGTCCGTCGCCGAGGTGGCGCTGCGCGATCTCCCACAGCGAGTCGTGGTGCCGGCCCTCGGGCGGCTGGATCCGGTAGAACTTGGTGTCCTTCTGCGCCGACTGACCCGCGCTCTGATGCGATCCCGCCGCGTGCTGGGCGGCCTGCTGATGCGGCACGGCGGCGCTGACGGTACGTGCCTGGTGCTGCTGGCCGGGGGTCTGCTGCGCGGTGGCGGCCACGCCCGGCCGCGCCTGGCTCTCGTGCTGGTTGCCCTGACCGAGCTGGGACAGACCGGGGACGAGGCCCGCCGTGCTCACGCCGACGAGCAGCAGCGCCGCGATCAACTGCCGTGCCAGCAACTGGCTCGGGCCCGAGCCCGGCACTCGGCTCGGCATGCCCACGCCGGAGACCGCCGCCTTGGTCTCGACCAGCACGCACGCCGTGAACTGCGCCCAGGCCAGCCATACGATCACGGCCAGCGTGTTGACGAACGTCTCGCTGGTGATCGGCTGTTGCACCAGGTCGGAGTCGAAGTGGTGCGGGAACGGCGACCCGATGAAGTACAGGAGCGCGCCCGGCACACCCACCACGAGCACGGCGAGCGCCAGGAACGCGCCGAGCGCGCGCACGAAGTCGCCGAACGTACGGTGCCTGCGCGGCGGGCGCGCCGCCGCCCCACCCTGCTGCGTACGGTTACGTCCCGTGGCGGTCGTGCGTGCCATGGCTGCTTCCTCTGCCTTCGGTTGGAGCGGCTGGTGCTTCGGCTGAACGGCTGTTGCTATACGACTGGTGCTTCGGCTGAACGACTGGTGCTATACGACTGCTGCTGAACGACTGCTGCTAAGAGCTGCTGGTGGCCGACTAGTTGGCCGGTCCCGTGACGGACTCGGCCGCCGCCGTACCGTGGACGACGATGTTGTGGTCGTAGAAGAAACCGGTGAGCATGGGCTGATACGTGAGCTGGACGGTCACCTCCACCCGGTTGGGCAGGGCGGAGGTGCAGTAGGAGGCGGTCACGTCGGCCGGGCTCAGCCCCGACTGCTCAGCGAAGGTTCTGACCCTGCCGGTGCAGGCCCCGGTGTTGATCACGGGCTGGGTGCCCGCGGGGGCGTTGCGCAGCGCCTCGACGTCGATGTCCTGGGCCGCGTAACGGGCCGCCTGCTCGGCTATGTCGGCGGCGCGCTCGCGCTTGGAGATCGACAGTCCGCCGTCGACGACGAAGGCGGCGAGCGCCATGAACACCACGGCGAAGATGAGCATCGCGGCGGTGCCGGAGCCGCGGTCGGGGCGGCGTACCACCCTCCGTGCCGCCAGTCCTACGAGGCGCCGTACGACGTGCCGTGTCGCGTGCATCGGTCACTCCGCCCGTCGGTACGGGTCGAGCGGTGAGGCCGCCGTCGACGTGATCGTCTTGTTGATCTTGAGCCCGAGCGAGGCGAGGCCGCGGATGGTGCAGCTCACCTCGACCCTGAAGAGGGTGTCGGCCTCGAAACCCGGGCTGGTCTGTTTCACCGACAAGGTGCCGGCCACGCAGGTGTCGCCGAGGTCCGCCTGGGCCGCCGCGATCGCCTCGGACATGGCGACGCCCCGACTGCGCTGGATCGACCCCGCGCGAGCGGCGTCCCTGGCGGCGCCGTCCACCGCGCCCCGGCCGTCGACGAGTTGGCCGAAGGCGACCAGGATCAGGATGAACAGGATCATGATCGGGGCGAGGATCACCACCTCGATGGTGGACAGCCCTCGGTCGGCCCGCTCGCCCACCCGTCTGGTGCGCAGTGCGGTTCGCAGTCGGGTACGCATCGGATCAGCCCCCGTTGTCCGGTACGAAGCGCTCCACCGGCCCCTGGGAACTCTCGTTCACCTTGAAGTGGAAGCCGGGGAAGATGGTCGGTACGTCGGCCGTGACGCGCACGCCGACCGTGGCCGCGTCCGGCTGCAAGGACGTCACCTTGCGGCCGTCCAGCAGATTCGGTCCGAGTTGGTCGATACGGTCCTCGGCCGCGCTTGTCGCCTTGCCCGACCAGCCGCCGGGATCCGCGTCGGCCTCCGCCCGCGCCTTGCGGGCACCGGCGTGCGCGGCCGCCTGCGCGACATGGTCGGCGAAGGAGTACAGACCGAACTGCACCGTCGCGAAGATCATGAAGAACAGGACCGGGGTGAGGAAGACGAACTCGATCGCGGTCATCCCGCGGTCATCGCCGGTAGGCGCCCCCGCGCCGCTTACCGCTCTCGTGCTCGTACGGCTGCCCACGCCGCTGTCGCCGCTGGCGGCGTCCAGCCTGCGGCGTACGGCGTGGTGCAGCGCGTCGCTTCGTCGTTCCATCACGGATATCGGTCCCCGGCCTCAGCAGGTCTTGCTGTCCGTGGTGTTCGAGATGCAGTTGCCGACGTCCGAGGCCTTGCCCTTGAGCGCGCCGTTGATGATGACGGCGACCACGCCGACGACGGTGACGACCACCGCGGAGATGATCACCCACTCGACTGCGGAGGCACCGCGGGACAGGCCCTCGGAACGGGCGCGCTCGACGCGCCCCTTGAGGAAGGTGAGAAGGAAGTCGACAGCCGGATGGCTGACCTTGGGCAAGCGGTTCATGGTTCAAGTCCTCTCGACTCGACGCTCGGCGTTTCGATGACAGTGGTGCTCAGGAGGGACGGTGACGATCGGAGACAGTGGTGCTCAGAGACGTTGGTGGTCAGACCTGGAACACGCGCATCGCGGCGGGAAAGATCAGGAAGACCAGGAAGCCCGCGCACAGCAGGAGTTGCGCGACGAGCATGGACTGGGACTTCTCGCCCGCGGATCCCTCGATCTCGGCGAGTTCCCGGTGCCGCATCGTCTCGGCGCGCGAGGCGAGCGACTCGCGGACCTTCGCGCCGTCGTCGGCCACCAGGCCGAGTGTGACGGACAGGTCCCTCAACTCCTCGACGCCCAGCTCGTCGCCGAGTCTGCCGAGGGCCACCCACTGGCTGGTGCCGGTGATCCGGGCATCGGCCAGGCAGTTGCGGATACGGGTCAGGGCCCAGCCGTCGCTGATCTCGGCGGCGGCCATCAGGGCCTCGGGCAGACCACGGCCGCCCGCGAGGTTCATGGACACCAGGTCGAGGTAGGCGCCGATGACCCGGCGCAGGTCCTTGCGCTTGTCGGCGGCGTCACGGCGCACTTCGAAGTCCGGCAGGAGGAAGAAGACGCCGCCGCAGATCAGGGCCATCCAGACCGGGATCACGGGGTTGCTGCCCATGCCGAGCTGCCAGATCACGGCGAAGAGGAACGGCCCGAAGATCACACCGGCCGCGGCCAGGATGATCTTCGTGGCCAGGAAGTTCTCCCAGCTCCGGTCGAGCACGGCGAGGTCGGCGCGGAGCGAGCGCTGCTCCCAGCCCTGCTGGAGGTAGAAGTTCGCGACCCGCTGGCCGACGCGGCCCTTGAAGTCGGTCGGTGCGGAGTGCGCCGGTCCGCTGCTGACCGGGCCCGCGGCGCGCATCGCGTCGATCTGCGCCACCGTGTGCACGGCGCTGCGCTTGCCGGGCATGAGCGCCCGGATGAGGACGAAGACGCCGAGGCCGACGGCCGCGCCGACCAGGCAGGTGAAGAGGATGTTGTTCATCGTGCCGCCCCCTGACCCGGGATGGCCTGGCCCGGTACGCCGCCGTGGCCGGGCACTCCGCCGTGGCCCGGTGCCGCCGCGTGGCCGGGTGCGGCGCGCCCCGGCGCTCCGTGACCCGGCAGCGGCTGGCCGGGGGTCGCCTGTGCGTGGGCGCCGTGGCCCGGCGGCACGCCGATGCGGTCGGCGGCCGAGATCCGCTCCGGCTCATGGACCAGGAACCGGTCCGGCGTCTCGATGTTCGACAGCTTCCGCAGCCACCAGAATCCGGCCGCGAACAGGGCGCACACCAAGGTGAGTACGGCCTGGCCGATCGCCGTGCCGTACGGCTCGACGAAGCTGCGGTTGAAGATGGCCAGGCCCAGCACGAAGGCCACGGACACCACGACGACGATCTGCACACTGCGCCGGGTGCTCGCGCGCTGTGCCATCACGCGCTGCCGCATGTCCACTTCCTCGCGGGCCGACTTGGCGAGCGCGCCGAGCACTTCGCGCAGACCGGGTCCGCGCAGGCGGGCGTTGAGGATGAGCGCGGCGATGATGATGTCGGCCGACGCGTCGTTGATCTCGTCGGCGAGGTGCTGGAGCGCTTCCGGCAGCGGGGTGCGCGACCTGAGGCGGTCGACGAGCGACGACAGGTGGCCGCGCAGTGCGGGTGCGGCGGCGCGGGCCGAGGCGGGTATGGCCTGTTCGAGGCCGACGGCGCCCGCGATGGTGTCGCGCAGCGACTCGGTCCAGGCCGCCAGGGCTTCGACGCGCTTCATCGCGGCGCGTTCCTCCGCCGCGCCGCCGAAGAGCTTGTCCCAGGTGAAGACCAGCACGGCGGTGGAGACACCGAGGACGGCCCAGCGGGTCAGGCCGAGGACGACGAGTCCCGCGACGATGGCGAGCGAGCCGCGCTGCGACAGGAAGCGCATGAACTCCGCCGCTTTGTCGCCGGACGACTCACCCGGCGCTGTCGCACCGGGCTTGGGCGCCCAGCCGCGCATCGCGAGGACGAACAGCGCGATACCGCCGCCGACGGCGGCTCCGGCGAGCAGTCCGTAGAGCACGGACAGGGAGAAGATCCCGGTCATTACCGCCACACCCCCGTGGGCTGGTAGCCGTTGGCGAGGAGTTCATCGAGGCAGGAGATCGGGGCGTGCGGCAGTGCCACGCCCTCCCGCCCCTCGGCGAACACCTCGCTGGACAGTACGCGGCCGTCCACGCCGTTCACCTCACGGACGGAGGTGACCATACGGCGCAGGGTGCCGCCGCGCTGGAAGTCGTTGCGTCGCTGTACGAAGACGACGAAGTCGATGGCGCCCGCCACCAGCATCTGCGACGCCTCGACCGGCAGCCGCTCGCGTGCCTGGAGGGCGTAGGTGGAGATGCGGTTGAAGACCTCGGCGGAGCTGTTGGCGTGAATGGTGGACAGGGAGCCGTCGTTGCCCTGTGACATCGCGTTGAGCATGGTGACGATCTCGTCGCCGAGTACCTCACCGACGATGACGCGCGAGGGGTTCATGCGCAGCGAGCGGCGGACCAGCTCGGCCATCGAAATGGCACCCTGGCCTTCGGAGTTGGGCAGCCGCTCCTCGAACGCCACGACGTTGGGGTGGATCTCGGGGAACTGGTCGAGGCCGAGTTCCAGCGCGCGCTCGACGGTGATCAGGCGCTCGTGCGGCGGGATGACGTTGGCCAGCGCGCGCAGCAGCGTCGTCTTTCCGGCGTTGGTGGCGCCGGCGATCATCACGTTCTTACGGGCGAGGACGGCGGCCGACAGGAAGGAGCCCAACTCCGGTGTGAGCGTGTAGTTGCCGACCAGGTCGGAGAGGAAGACCTTGCCGAGGCGGGCACGGCGGATGGACAGCGCGGGGCGGCGCGTGACGTCCATGACTGCGGAGAGCCGGGAGCCGTCCGGGAGCCGCAGGTCGAGTTGCGGGTTCGCGGAGTCGAAGGGGCGCGAGGACAGGCCGGAGTACGCGCCGAGCACCTGGATCAGCTCGATGAGTTCCTCGTCGGACTCGGCGACCGGCTCGACCTGGAGCTCGCGGCCGTCGGAGTAGCCGACGAAGACCTGGTCGCAGCCGTTGATGTCGATGTTTTCGACCTCGGTGTCGTCGAGCAGCGGCTGGAGCCTGCCGACGCCGAAGAGCGCGGCGTGCACGGCTGCCGCGTATGCCTCCTCGGCCTGCGCGTCGGGCGGGGTGCGGCCGAGGTTGATCTCGGCGCGGGCGTAGTCCTCCAGGATCTGCGCGATGATCGCCCGCGCGAACTGCCGCTCGTCCTCGGGTGACATGGCGGGTTCGCCGGTCACCTGGTCCAGTCGGCGCTGTTCCGAGATGCGGTCGCCCGCCTCCTGCCGGAACCGCTTGACCAACTGGTGGTCGACGGTGCTCATCGGAGCACTCCGTACCGGTGCGGTACGTCGGCGGTGATCTGCCGGGCCGAGCGGATCAGCAGGGACTTGTCCAGGCGGCCCCGGCGACGGCCGTTGAGGGTGTCGGCGCCCGCCGTGTCGTGGGCGAGGGTGCCGACGACCCGCGCGGAGATCTGCGAGGCCACCAGCATCTCGTTGACCTGGCTGGCCTGTCGGGCGCTGTGGCTGGGGTCGGTGATGAGCACGATGCCGATCGGCGGGTAGCCGAGCGCGGCGGCGGCGCCGCGCTGCGAGCCGTGCAGTTTGGCCGACAGCGCACCGGCCCTGTCCCGTACCCGCGCGAGGTGTTCGGGTTCGGTGCGGGCCACCAGGAGGACGAGGGCGGCGTGCGAGAAAAGGTCGAGGGTGGGCGAGTCGGCGCCGATCCGGCCGCAGTCGGCGATCACGTCAGCGGCGCCGTTGGGCGACTCGCCGAGCGTGGCGAAGGCCTGGCCGAGCATCGGCCACAGTCCGGACAGGCCGGCGGCCTGTTCGGCGCTGCCGATGCCGACGAGGACGTCGAGTCCGCCGGCCAGCGGCTGGGCGTGGTCCCACAACTGCTCGGCGGCCAGGCCGCGTCGGGCGGTGGCGGCCAGCGAGAGCAGGCCGGTGTTGGGGTCGAGCATGCCGCCGTGCGCGGCGGGCGAGCGGTAGACGAGGTCGCCGCCCGCCGGGTCGGCCTCCGCCAGCAGGACACGGCGCGGCCATACGGCGGCGAGCGCGACGGCGCTGGTGGTGACGCCTGGTGAGCCCTTGTCCGCGGCGATTGCGATCAGTGCCATGACGTATTCGCCCGCTCGCTCAGTTCTTGCTGTCGGGCATGAGCACGAGCGCCACTTCGTTCGCCGCGGCGGCGAGGGTGAGTTTGCCCGCGACCGAGGAGTCGGCGATCACGGTGACCAGGGTGTCGCCGCCACCGAGCCCGGAGGAGTCGGACTTCACGGACTTGATGATCAGGCTGTCGCTGATCAGCGTGTTGGCGCTCGCTCCGCCGCTGTCGCCCGAGGAGCCGTTCTGCCCCTTGGCCGCGTCGTTCCCCACCAGATACGCGGCGACGGTGTGGCCGTTGGCGAGACCGTCGGGGAACACGCCCTGCTTGAGGGAGAGTCCGACCAGCGACTTCCCGGCCGGGAGGGCGCTGCTGTTCGTCACCATCTCCTTGACCAGGACGGAGCCTTTGACGATGTTCGTGGACGCCCGGTAGTTCTTCTCCAGGTCGCCGCGCTGCTTCCACAGCACGAAGTTGACCCCGGAGTCGTCGGAGACCATGACCTCGCGGAGCGCGGAGGTGGGAATCCGGTCCCCGACCGGGATGTCCTGGTCGATCTTCACGACCGAGATCTTGTTCCCCGCGCGCATGACCATCACGGTGGCGCCGAGCGCGCCGACGAGAATGAGCAGCACGGCCAGTGCGGCCAGCGCGGGTTTGCGCTCCCGCGACACTGTCGGCAGCCGCTCTCCGCCCATCGGCGCCCCATGCATGGGCGCGGATCCGGACTGACGGCTGTTACTGCCGCCGCCCGCAGCGGAACGTTCTCTGGTCCTCACGTCACTGCCCCCGTCGAGCCGCCGTGCTTCTTCGAAATCGGTTGCGTGGGGAGAGACTGCCGCGCTCCTGTCCGGCGACAGCCCGCAGGCCGATGTCAAGTCACCGCACGCTATCAGCGCCTTACAAACACCCTCAAGGCGCATCCCGTGACAAGCGACTCACAGCCTTGCAACAGAACGGAACGGCTTCCGTGACATGCCCACGCTCGGGCCGCACGCTACCCCACCCGCCCCGTCCACCCCTCTTCCCTCCGGCCTGAGGACCACTGTCCCACCCGCGACGGGGGCCGTGTCCAGCCCTGTTCCCAGCCTGTGGATAAACCCGTGCAGGTTATCCACAGGCCGGGCACCTGCGGCCCCACGACCGGCCTCCAGCGGATATCGTCCTGAGAAACCAAGTCGAATCCGGGGGAACGAGGAACGTCGTGCGTCTGTCGTTGACCGTGGTCGACCCGCTCGGCGGGGACCGCGCCGATGTTGTGGTGGAGACCGAGTCCGCGTCGACCGTGGCGGATGTCGCGCGCGAGCTCGGACGGAAAGTCGGCGGAGGCGGCGCGGAGATCATCTCGATCTCCGGCGGCCCCTCGCGCGCGCCCGGCTCGCCCGCGGTGTACGTGGACGGGTACGCGGTCGACCCGAGTTGGTCGGTGGCCCAGTCACCGCTGCGCGATGGCGCGGTGGTCAGCCTCTACGACCCGGCGGGCTGCCTGCCGGGCGAGCCCGCCGGTGTGGTCGAACTGCGGGTCGCGGGCGGCCCGGACGCTGGCGCGGTCCACCGTCTGGGCATCGGCAAGGTGGAGATCGGGCGCGGTGCCTCGTCCCGAATCCGCATCGACGACTCGGAGTTGGCGGAGCGCGCCGCGGTGCTGACCGTCGGCATGGGCGGCACCTGCCAGGTCACGGTCGGCGGCGACACGAAGGAATGGCCGCTCGGCGACCAGCTCTCCCTCGGCAACAGCCTTCTGGAGCTTGGCCCCTATATCCCGCCGAACGCGGCGCTGCATCCCGGCGAGGACGGGGCGACCTACGACTACAACCGTCCGCCGCGGCTGTCACCGCCCGAGCGGACCACCGTCTTCCGGCTGCCGACCCCGCCGAAGGAGCCGGCCGGCCGGCCGCTGCCGTGGCTGATGGCGGTCATGCCGCTGCTCATGGCCGTGATGATGGCCTTCATGATGCACCGCATGATGTACCTGTTCATGGCGGTCGTCAGCCCGATGGTCATGGTCGGCAACCACTTCATGGACAAGAAGAACGGCCGTAAGTCGTACGCGAAGACGGTCACCGAGTTCCGCGAGCGCAAGGAACGCATCGAGCAGGACGCCAACAAGGCGCTCGACCTCGAACGCAAGGACCGGGCCGCGGCCTCGCCCGACCCGGCGACCGTGCTCAACACCGCGACGGGACCGCGCACCCGGCTGTGGGAGCGGCGGCGCGGCGACGCCGACCACCTGCTGATCAGGGTCGGCACGGCGAAGCTGCCGTCCGAGGTGATCCTGGACGACCCGGAGCAGGAGGAGCACCGCCGCAAGGTGACCTGGGAGATCGACGACGCCCCGGTCGCAGTGGAGTTGCGCAGGCTCGGCGTGATCGGTTTCGCGGCGCCCGGCGACGACGCGCGCGCGATGGGCCGTTGGGCGGTGGCGCAGATGGCGGCGCTGAGCAGCCCGATGGATGTGCAGTTCTATGTGCTCACCGAGCAGTCGGGGCAGCAGAGTTGGGACTGGGTGCGGTGGCTGCCGCACTCGCGGCCGACCGACGGGCAGGACGCCAGCGCGCTGCTGGGCACGGACGCCGAGACGGTCGCAGCGCGGGTCGCCGAGCTGACCTCCATTCTGGACGGACGGCAGAAGGCGAAGCAGAAGGCGGGCAGCGCGGCCAATCACGCGGCCTTCTTCAAGGACCCGGACATCGTGGTGATCCTCGACGGGTCGCGGCGGATGCGGTCGCTGCCCGGCGTGGTGCAACTGCTGCGCGAAGGCCCCGGTGTCGGGATGTTCGCCATCTGTCTGGACTCCGAGGAGCGCTTCCTGCCCGGCGAGTGCCAGGCCGTGGTGATTGCGGAGTTCGAGGCGCCCGCCGTGGACGCGACCGTCGCTTCCGTTCCGGAGACCGCCGCGTCGGCCGCGCCCCGGCAGGGCGGCTTCCCCTCGGTGAACGCCTGGTACGCGGGCGCGCAGCAGGCCCAGGCGGTGGCGGCGCAACCGGCCTCCGGCGCCTTCCGGTTGCGCGTCGAGCAGGCGGGGGTGGCGCGCATCCGCAAGGTGCGGCCCGACCTCGTCTCGCCCGCCTGGTGCTCCCGGCTGGCCCGCTGCCTGTCGCCCATCCGGGACATCAGCGGTGACGCCGAGGACTCCGCGATCCCGTCCGCCAGCCGCCTGTTGGACGTCCTGGAGATCGAGCCGCCGACGGCCGACGCCATCGCCTCGCGCTGGCGGCTGAGCCCGATCTCCACCCAGGCGGTCGTCGGCGAGTCCTACGACGGTCCGTTCGCGATCGACATCCGCAAGGACGGGCCGCACGGCCTGATCGCGGGTACGACCGGTTCGGGTAAGTCGGAGCTGTTGCAGACCATCGTGGCCTCGCTGGCGGTGGCGAACACCCCCGAGGCGATGACGTTCGTGCTCATCGACTACAAGGGCGGCTCGGCGTTCAAGGACTGTGTGCAACTCCCGCACACCGTCGGCATGGTGACCGACCTCGACGCCCACCTGGTGGAGCGCGCGCTGGAGTCGCTGGGCGCGGAGCTGAAGCGGCGCGAGCACATCCTGGCCGAGGCCGGGGCCAAGGACATCGAGGACTACACCGACCTGATGCGGCGCCAGCCCGAGCTGAAGCCGATGCCGCGGCTGCTGATCGTGATCGACGAGTTCGCCTCGATGGTCCGTGAGCTGCCCGACTTCGTCACCGGTCTGGTCAACATCGCCCAGCGAGGCCGTTCGCTGGGCATCCACCTCATCCTCGCCACGCAACGGCCGAGCGGTGTCGTCTCGCCGGAGATCCGGGCCAACACCAACCTGCGGATAGCGCTGCGCGTCACCGACGGCAGCGAGTCCTCCGACGTCATCGACGCCCCGGACGCGGGCAACATCTCCAAGTCCACTCCGGGCCGCGCCTATGTGCGGCTCGGCGCGACCTCGCTGGTCCCCTTCCAGTCCGGCCGGGTCGGCGGACGGCGGCCGGGCGCGGTCGAGAACGTGACGGTGGCGCCCTGGGTGGGCATCGTCGACTGGTCGCAGCTCGGCCGTTCGGCCCCCCGCCGCCCCGCGGGCGCCAAGGGCGAGGAGGACGAGATCACCGACCTGAAGGTGCTCGTCGAGGCGATCTGCGAGGCCAACGAGCGGATGGCGATCCCGCCGCAGCACAGCCCGTGGCTGCCCGCGCTGCCCGACAGTCTGCTGCTGGACGAGTTGCCGACGCCGGTCGCCGCGGGGGCGTTGCCGCCCGCCGCGTACGGCATCGAGGACCTGCCCGCGCTCCAGGCCCGGCGCCCGGTGGCCATCGACTTCCACACCTTCGGCCACCTGTTGGCGGCGGGCGCCCCACGCTCCGGCCGCTCCCAGCTCCTGCGGACGATCGCGGGCTCGCTGGCCCGTACGCACTCCACCGCGGATCTGCACCTGTACGGCATCGACTGCGGCAACGGCGCGCTGAACGCGCTGACGAAGCTTCCGCACTGCGGCGCGGTCGTGGGCCGGGCGCAGTCGGAGCGGGCGATCCGGCTGATCGGGCGGCTCAAGGCGGAGATGACGCGCCGTCAGGAGCTGCTGGCCGGTGACGGGTTCGCGGACATCGGCGAGCAGCGCGCGGCGGTGACCACCGAGGAGGAGCGGCTGCCGCACATCGTGATCCTGCTCGACCGCTGGGAGGGCTGGACGCCCTCGCTCGGCGAGCTGGACCACGGGGCGCTCAGCGACGAGCTGTTCATGTTCCTGCGGGAAGGCGCCTCGGTCGGCATCCACCTGATCATCACCGGTGACCGCACGCTGATGGCGGGCCGGATCTCCACGCTCACCGAGGACAAGATCGCCTTCCGGCTCGCGGACCGCTCGGACTTCTCGCTGATCTCGGTCAATCCGCGCAAGGTGCCTGACGAGATCCAGCCGGGCCGCGCGTACCGGGCGGAGTCCGGTATCGAGACGCAGGTCGCGCTGCTCACCGACGACTCCACCGGTCAGGGCCAGGCCGCGGCGCTCGCCGCGATCGGCGCCGCCGCCACCGAGCGGGACGCGGCGCTGCCCAGGGCGCGGCGGCCGTTCCGGGTGGACGTGCTGCCCTCGCGGCTGTCGTTCGCCGACGCGTGGGAGATGCGCGACACCGACGCGGCGCGCAATCCGCTGTGGGCGCTCGTCGGCGTCGGCGGCGACGAACTCACCGGCTACGGGCCCAACCTGTCCGACGGCCTGCCCGCGTTCGTCATCGGCGGCCCCGGCAAGTCGGGCCGCTCGACGCTGCTGCTCACCCTCGCGCGCAGCTACCAGCAGCAGGGCGTGAAGCTGGTCGTCGCGGCTCCCCGCACGTCACCGCTGCGTGAACTGGCGGGCGGCGAAGGGGTGTTGCGGATGTACACCGACAGCGACATACCCGCCGACGACCTGGGCAAGGCGCTGGAGGAGGCCGAGGGCGGCCCGGTGGTCGTCATGGCCGACGACGCGGAGCTGCTGCGCGACTGCGACGCCAAGGATGTGCTGAAGGAGATCATCGCCCGCGGTTCCGACCACGGCCGGGCCGTGGTCATCGCGGGCGGCGAGGAGGACATCTGCTCGGGCTTCTCCGGCTGGCAGGTCGACGCCAAGAAGGCGCGCCGCGGTGTGCTGCTCTCGCCGCAGCAGACCATGAGCGGTGAACTGATCGGTACACGGCTGAGCCGCAGCAGCGTCGGCGGGCAGGTCACGCCGGGCCGGGCTCTGCTCCACCTCGGCGACGGTGAGCCGCTGACGGTGACGGTGCCGCTGACCACCTGAGCGACCGCCGTGGGGACCGGCGGCCTGACGGGCCGCCGGTCAGCTGCTCGGCAGTCCCGTGCGGGAGAAGGTGTCGGTCGGGCCACCGGTCCAGCGCACGGTGAGGGTCTTGCCGTCACCGGTCAGTTCGCCGCGGCCGGAGGTGCGTTCCTTGTCGCCGTCCATGCAGGTCAGCGTCAGGCCTAGGCCGTCGCGGTCGGTGTAGGTGCCGCCGCACAGGTGGCCGCTGGTCAGCCCGGCCTTGCCCTTGCCGAGGACGAGTTGGACCTTCGTCGAGCCCTGCGTCGCCAGCCAGACGCCCTCGACGCCCTGCGTCGAGTCGCCGCCGACGCCGGAGGAGGCGGTCGGACTGCCCGACGCGCCCGGCTCGGCGGACATGCTCGCCGCCGTGCCCGGAGTGCCGGTCGCGGGCGCGCTCGCGGGCGGCGCCTTCTTCGCCTCGTTCCCGCCGCCACTTCCGCACCCGCTCACAGCGAGTGCGGTGACGACCGCCATTGCGGCGATTCCCGCTCCCGTGGACGTACGACGAAGCACCTGAACTCCCCCATGTCGCTGTCTGGACCCGGCGTCGGCAAGCTACCAGCAGGTCCCCGAAGCGGGCGTGGGTAGATCGGCGCACACACGCGACTGCCACAGGACCGTGACCAGTGGGCCATCGACGGCCCGCATACGCCTAATAGAGTAGGGGCCCTGAGATCCGCACGCGGCCCGCGGAATCTTACGTAATGCCGAGAAAGGGTTGATTTTCCATGGGGGACTTGCAGATCAACGGGACGGTGATGGGGGACTTGCGAAAGACGTTCTCCACCATTGCGGACCGAATGGACACGGTGAGCCGGGCGATGGGCAATGCCAACGGCGAGTCGGTCGGCGCGCCCAAGCTGATAGACGACGTCCACGACTTCGCCGACGACTGGCACTACGGCATCAAGCAGATCGGCCAGCACGCCGACACCGCGGTCCACATGATCGACCAGATCGGCAAGACCTTCGACGACGCCGACCTGCAACTCGCCAACTCCCTCAAGACCGCCGGGAAGTGACGGGCGTGACGCGCAGCTTTCCGCATCTGGGCTTCGACCCCACGCCCGGGGACGTCGAGCTCACCCGCTCACTGGCCCGGCAGATCGGTGATGTGCACACCGAGTTGAGCACCACGGTCTCCGAACTGGGCCGGCTCGACTGCGGTTATTGGAAGGGCGAGGCCGCCAAGGCCTTCATTTCTCACATCGACAGCGATGTCACCCCGTTGATCAAGAAGGCGCACGACTCCTTCGGCCGAGCCTCCAGCGCGCTGGGCCGCTGGGCCGAGCAACTCCACGGCTTCCAGGCGGAGGCCGACACGCTGGAGCGGGAGGCCGCCACCAAGCAGGGCACGCTCGACCACGCGAAGACCGCCGCGGGCATCCCCACGGACAACAGCGTTCCGCACCCGCAGCCTCAGGCGTCCCCCGACCCGGACCCGGCTGCCGCCGCCGACGCGAAGAAGAAGCAGCAGGCCGTCACCGACGCGAACAACGCGCTGGACGGCGTGCGCCACCGCGCGGAAGAGCTGCACAACCGTTTCACCAGCGCCGCCAACGCGATCAGCCACGACCTGGACAAGGCCGGTGACATCGCCCCGGACAAGCCGGGCCTGTTCAGCCGCATGGTGCACGGCATCGAGGACGCCTGGAACGACACGATCCAGTGGGTCAAGGACCACGCCGACATGATCAAACTCATCGGCGACCTGCTCAGCGACCTCAGCGGCCTCCTCGGCGTACTGGCCATCATCACCGCGCCCTTCGAGCCGCTGGGCGCGATCTTCGCCGCCGCGGCCGTCGTCACCAGCGCCGCCGCGCTGATCACCCACCTGATCGCCATGGCCGCGGGCGCCGACGTGAGCTGGATCAGCATCGGCTTCGACGCGCTGGGCGCGATACCCGGAATCGGCGCCTTCGCCAAGGGCGCCAAGGTCGCCGACGGAGCCATCGCCGCCACCCGCGCCGCCGAACTCGGCGAGGGATTCCGCGGGGTCACCACCATCAGCCGGAACTTCGTCGGCAAAGCGGGCGATTTCATCGCCGGTGGCAAGCAGATAAAGCTGTTCAAGAACGTCACCCTGGAGTTCGGCGGCCTCAAGACCGCCGGGCAGGTCATCTCCGACGGCAAGATCATCAATCGTATGCAGACGGTTTCCGAGCAGCTTTACCACGGTGGCCAGTTGATCGGTACGAAGGGCATCAAGATGGTCACCGGCGGCCGGGTGGCGATCGACGCGATGGGCAACGTGGGCCGCTCCATCGACGTGGGGCTCAAGCTCGCGCCGAAGCTCTACTCGATCCCGCAGCACATCGGCGAGGCCGTCCACCTCGGCGACCGCTTCGACCGGGCGGCCACCGCCAACTGACGACCGGCGCGACCGGCGGCCGCGTACGGTCGTATCCGCACAGCCGCCGCACGAGGACTCCACGGCGACGTCGACAGCGACCCCGCACAGTGACTCCGCACAGCGACTCCGCTCAGAGCCGACCGAAAGGCGCACGACGATGGACTGGTTCCCGGATCAGGACGAATCCACGCTGGTACGTACGCCGATCCGTTTCGCCACCGGCTACGCGCATCCGGTGGCGGGCTCGCGGTGGTTCCGGGACACCGAGCGGCGCGACATCCAGGCGGAGCTGCCGGGCTGGCCCGCCGGGCCGGAGTACACCCTGCACTCCAAGACGACGCAGAAGGTCGACCGGGTGGGCGGCGGCCTTCTCGGCGGCATCGTGACCGCGCTGCATGTCGCCGTCGAGGCGGTGACCGGCGGCAACTCCGTGCAGGTCGGCGGGGCGTCGCGGTCGGCGCCGCAGGACCCGGCGAACGAGTCCGAGGACTTCCCGGTGATGTGGGCCGCGCCGGGGACCGTCGCCCGCACCCTGCCGTGGCAGTTGGACCCCGCGCGCAGCGCGGAGCGCACCCGCGTGGACGCGGTCGTCACCGAGCGCCGCTTCCTGCTGCTGGGCGTCGGGCCCGACCTCACGGCGTCCGCCACCGTCCTGTGGGAGACGCCCCGCGAGTCGGTGGGCGGTGCCGAGCAGTTGGCGTTCAGCGAGGGCGGGCACGATGTGCGCGTCACCTTCACCGACGGGTCGTGGGTGCGGCTGTCCACCGGAGCGGCCGACAAATTCGCCGGGGTGCTGGCCGAGCGGCGCAAGCCGCTGCCCGAGTCCGAACTGACCGCGGGACAGCGCGAGCGGCTGGCCCGTTTCGTCGGCGAACTGCCCGCCACGGCGCAGCCGCCGCGCGCCTTCCGGCTGGCCAGCGGTGCCGTCCTCGTCGAGTCCCAGGTCCCGGCGAAGGTCGGCAAGGGGCTGTTCGAGACCCACTCCGTCATCATGGGCGAGTCCGGCGAACCGGCCCGCCCGCAGCCCGGTGACCTCTGACCCCGCCGGTCCTCGGCCGCCGTCCGAAGCCCCACCGTCCGAAGCCCAGCCGTCCAACGCCCAGCCGTCCAACGCCCCGACACCCGACGCCCGACGCCCCGACTCCCCTTGACGACCTCTGCCGTCCAGAACCTCTAGGCGAGACCACCATGACGACTCCCCCTCCGGACGCCATCACCCCGGAAACCCCCGCCGCGGCGGGCCCGACAGCCGCGGCGGACGACACCGGCCCCGAACTCCAGGCAGTCGAGATGTCGGACGTCCCCCCGATGTCCTTCGTCGTCCCCGAGTCTTTCCACGGACTGCCGATCGCGGCCACCCCCGAGGAGCGCGCCGCGCTCGCCGAGGAGTTCGTACGGGAGATGTACCCGGAGGGCAACGACGACCTGTGGACGCCCGCCGCCCCGTACTACGCGGCGCTCGGCGAGGCGATGGGCGACCGGGGACTCGCGTACTCCGCGATGGGCCTGTTCTCCATCGACGAGGGCATAGCCCACTGCTCCTTCACGGTCGCCGCGATCGCCTCCGATCACCCCTCCCCCGAGGTCGCCGCGCTCGGCATCCGGGAGATCCTGGTCCGCGAGGAGACCAACGACGCCCGCTGGCTCGACCTGCCCTGCGGCCCCGCCGTCTCCTGCGTGACCCTGCGCGAATACGTCATCGGCGCCGAACTCACCGCCAGCGGCGAAGAGGTCAAGCTCCAGATGGGCCAGGTGCAGGTGTACGTGCCCTTCCCCACTGGCCCCTACACCGCGGTCTTCACCCTGGACACCGCGGCCGTCAACTACTGGGGCGAGTTCAGCGAGCTGACGATGGCCATCCTGCGCAGCGTCAGCTTCGCGGACGACGACGGCACCGTCGGCGACGGCACCGCAACGGCATCCGCGGCCGAGGACGGACCCGGAAGCGGGAACGGCAGCGGGAACGGCCAGACCGTGACGCCGACCGGCCCCGGCGCAAGCACGGGCACCGGCACCGGCACCGGCACCGGCACGACCTCGCCGCAGGCCGACCGATGACGGCGCCGCTTCCCGGCACGCCCCACGACCCGGAAGCGGTCGGACTCCCCACCGGACCCCCCACCGGATTCGCCCGCGTGTGGGAAGCGGGCCGGATCGGCTCCCCGACCCGCGGCGCCGCCTGGGCACGCTGCGCCGTCACCCTGCTGTTCACCGTGCTCGCGACCGTCGCGGTCGCGATCGGCTGGTCGCACGCCACCTACGCGGGCTCCTTCGCCGTGGCGGGCGTCGCCCTGATCGTGGTGACCGCCTCGGTCACCATGGTGCTGACGCTGTACTGGCTGCACGGCTCCATCGGTCAGGTCATGTGCGGTTTCCTCCTTCTGCTCTTCTGCATGTTCGTCGGTGGTTACGCCGTCTCCAGCGCGCTGTTCGCGGCGCGCGGTGAGGTGTCCACCGGTGTGATCACCGAGTACACGAACCGCACCACGCTGCGTACGTCCTGGGAGTCGTGCCGGGTCCGGCTGGACAGCGGCGCCATGGTGGACCGGGAGATCCGCTGCGACCGGGCGTCGGTCGGCAAGCACGTCACCGTGACGCAGGACCCCTCCGGCATCGCCGCCCCCGCGTTCGGCGACCGCACCGACGGCTCGCCGGTCCTCTCCGGCTTCGTCGGCGGCGCCTTCCTCCTGCTCGTCCTCACGATCGTGCGCGCCACCGCCGTCGGTGAGCGCTACCGGCTGACCGGCGCCGCCAGCCCCGCCGAGGGCCCGAACCCCGGCTACTACCCCCGTCGGCTGGCCTCCCCCGACTACGGCTCCCGCGCCTCCGCCTGACCGGACACCGACGCCTGGCCCCACCGGCAGGGCGGCCGGGCGGCACGGCGGCCACCACCGCCTCCCGACAGGCACCCCGACCGCCGCCGGACGGACGCCCCCCGTACGCCCGGTCTCAGCGGCTCTCCGCCGTCTGCGGCTCCGCCAGCGCGCCCCGCAGGAAGCCCTCGACCGCCTCGCACCACGCGTCGGGCTGGTCCCACGGGACGAGGTGACCGGCGTCCGGGATCTCCGCGTAACTGCCCCGGGGCAGCACCCGGACCATCTCCTGGGCCTCCGCGCGGCCCAGCTCGCCGTCGAGACCGCGGACGACGAGGGCGGGGCAGCCGACCCGCGCCAGCTCGTCCCAGTGGGCGTCACGTATCCAGGGGTCGCGGGAGCGCAGCAGATGGCGGGGCGCGTAGAGCGGGCGCCAGCCGTCGCCCCGCTCCTCCATGACCTCGGCGAAGAAGTCACCCCTGGCCGGATTCGGCGGATCGGCCCACGGGTCCTCCACGCCGAACCACCGGCGCGCGTCGGCGAGCGTGTCGAAGGGCAGCGGCCAGGACCGCGTCCAGTCCTCCCACTCGCGCTGCCCGGCCTCGCCGAGCGCCGCCGCGCGCATGTCGCAGATGACCACCGCGGCCACGAGGTCGGGACGGCTCGCGGCGACCTGCCAGGCGGTGAGCGCCCCCATGGAGTGGCCGACCAGGGTGACCGGGCCGAGGTCGAGCTGTTCGACGGCGGCGACGGCGTCCGCCACGTACGCCTCCGGGGTGTACGGGCCCTCCGGCTTCGCGCTGCGTCCGTGGCCGCGCTGGTCGAGGGCGACGGCCCGGTAGCGCGAGGAGAGACGGCGGGCGGTCGGCGCCCAGTGCGAGGCGCGGCCGAGCAGGCCGTGCAGGAGGAGCACGCCGGGACGCCGGGCACTGGATTCGGGCCCTGGACCGGGACCGGCTCCGGAACGGGAAGGGGAGTCACCACCGGAACGGGAAGCGGAACCGGCGCCGGAATCCACCTCGGCCGCGAAGTCCCAGGCGGCGAGCCGGACCCCGTCCGCCCCGATCACCTCGGTGCGCCGGGTCGTATGCCGCGTCGTGTGCCGAGCAGTCTGCCGCGTCGCGTGGCCGGCCATGTGCCCCACCCCCTTCCGTCGATCTCGTCCGTCCGGCCGCACGCTCGCGGCCGGCTCGTCCAGGACCCCCACGCTATCGAACTTTTATTCGAACAAGCTCGTCACGCGCCCAACACCGCTCTTTCGAGTGACAACGCTCAAGGATTGGCGGCTCAGGCCGAGGGGAGGACTTCTGCGGGGCGCGGCGCGCAGGGGAAGCGGGCCGCGGGAGGCACTCGGGAGGCTCGGGGTCCCGGGTCCTTCGAGGGGGTCCCAAGGGGAGGGACAAGGGGAGGAGGGGCCCCGACGCCGTTCGACGGCGTCGGGGCCCTCACCTTCAGGTAGGCACGAAGCCGTGGGCCTACCGCTTGGCCACGAAGACGTGCGAGGCGATCTCGGCGTCCAGTTCGGCCGCCTCTCCGCCGCTGCCGACAAGCACTCCGCCCGCCGACGACGTGACGCTGACCACGGCGCCCGGCTGCACACCGGCCCGCCGCAGCGTGTACATCACCTGCGCGTCGGTCTGGATCGGCTCACCGATCCTGCGCACCACGACGCTCGCCCCGGCGGCGCCCGGCTGCAACTCGTTGAGACTGACCATGCCGTCCTCCAGGAACGGATCGGCCTCGCCCTTCTCGCCCAGTTCCTCGAGCCCGGGAATCGGGTTCCCGTACGGCGACTCGGTCGGGTGGCGCAGCAGTTCGAGCACGCGCCGCTCCACCGCCTCGCTCATCACGTGCTCCCAGCGGCACGCCTCCGCGTGCACCTGCTCCCACTCCAGGCCGATCACATCGACCAGCAGGCACTCGGCGATGCGGTGCTTGCGCATCACGCGGGTGGCGGTGCGGCGCCCCTCGTCGGTCAGCTCCAGATGCCGGTCGTTGGCGACGTGCAGCAGCCCGTCGCGCTCCATCCGCGCCACCGTCTGGGAGACCGTCGGGCCGCTCTGGTCGAGCCGCTCGGCGATTCGGGCGCGCATGGGGACCACACCCTCCTCCTCCAACTCCAGGATGGTGCGGAGATACATCTCCGTCGTGTCGATCAATCCGGACATGCGCGCCCCTCGTTTGTTCGTGCGTGGCCCTCAACCAATTCTGACCCATAGCGCCGACAACGGTCCCCGATCCGGTCGTCGGCCTTTCTTGACACCGGCTCGCGGGGGCCGCACGGTGATCCGCATGAGTGAGCCTCGCGAGTCCCTGGCCGACCGATACTTCGACGCCGCGATCACCCTTCTGCACCGGATCAGGGACGAGGAGGCCGCCGGGATCCAGGCCGCCGCGGACGCCGTCGCCGACGCCATCGCCGCGGACGGGCGGGTCTTCGTCTTCGGTGCCGGCCACTCCTCGCTGCCCGCCCAGGACGTGGTCTACCGGGCGGGCGGCCTCGCCCTCATCAATCTACTGGCTGTTCCCGGCGTCGTCGGCGTGGACGTGATGCCCGCCACCTTGGGCAGCGCCCTGGAGCGGGTCGACGGCCTCGCGGGCGCCGTTCTGGACACCAGCCCCGTACGGCCGGGCGACGTCCTGTTCGTGATCTCCCTGTCCGGGCGCAACGCGCTGCCGGTCGAGATGGCGCAGAACGCCCGCGCCCTCGGCCTCACCGTGATCGGCGTCACCTCGGTCGCGTACGCCAAGGAGACGCGTTCCCGGCACGCCTCGGGCACCTTCCTCAAGGACCACTGCGACATCGTCCTCGACTCCAAGATCGCGGTCGGCGACGCGGAGCTGACCGACGACGCCATCCCCGCGCCCTTCGCCCCCGCCTCCACGGTCGTCATCAGCGCCCTGATGCAGGCCGTCGTCGCGACCGCCGCCACCGGGCTCGCCGCCCGCGGCGTCACCCCGCCCATGCTGCGCTCGGGCAACGTCGACGGCGGCCACGACTGGAACGGCCGGATCTTCGAGGAGTACCGGGAGCGGATCTTCTTCCGGCACTGACCGGCGACGGGCCGGCCGCACCGACGTTCCGGCACTGACCGGCGACAGGGCCGCCCGCACCGGCGTTCGTCCACTGAGCGCCGACGCCCCGCGAGGGGCGTCGGCGCTCAGCGGTCCCCCGTCAGTCCCGCAAGGTCCAGCGCCATGGCGACCCGCGCCGCGACGTCCTCCGCGTACGCCGCGTCCGCCCGGTCGAAGAGCCTGCGCCCCGAGCCGCGCAGGAAGGTGAGCGCGCCGACCGTACGGCCTCTGCTGCGCAGCACCGTGGCCAGCCCGTGCACGGTCCCGGAGGGCCAGCGCCTGGCCGCCGCCCACTCGTCGATCCGTTCACCGGTCGCCGGTTCGTCCGCCGTCAGCGCGCCGAAGCTGGCGCGTACGGTACCGATCCGTTCCAGCGCCTGGAGGACGGGGTGGGCGACGCCGTAGCCGACCGGGATGGAGTTGTCCTCGGTGGCGTCGGCAGGGCCGGGCTCGCCCGCCGGGGTCGCCGCGATCCGGATCAGGCGGCCCGCGTCGTCGGTGATGTCGACCAGGGCGTGGTCGGCGAATCCGGCCAGCGCGAAGTCGAGCTGCAAGGTCGCGGCCTCAAGGGCGCTCTCGCACTCGGCGGCGGCGCGGTCGGCGCGGTGGAGCTGCTGGTAGCGGAAACGCACCTGGGCCCCGTCCTTCTCCAGCGCCTTCTGCCGGGTGATGTCCAGGAAGAGCCAGCCCACGCCCAGCGGTACGGGTTCCTCGCCCAGCGGCGAACCGAGCCGGACGAATCCGCTGCGCCAGCAGTAGCGCCCGCCGGTCTCGTCGCCGCGCACGGTCACCCACAGGTCGGTGGTGGCGGGCGGCGCGCCCTCGGAGAGCACGTGCTGGAGCACGTTCTCCAGCTCCTCGACGCCCTGGGCCAGCAGGTCGCCCAGCGGCCTGCCGAGCAGCGAGTCGCGGCCGGTGCGCAGCAGGCGGGCGGCGTGCGCGTTGACCACGGCGGGGCGCAGATCGGCGTCGATCAGTACCACACCCCATGAGGCGTCGGTGAAGAGCACTTCGCTGAGAGCGATCGAGCGTTCCAGATCGATCTGCGCGTGTACCTCGGAGAAGGCGCAATAGACGCCGCTCGGCTGCCCGTCGGCGCCCTGCACGGCTGCCGACTGGGTACGGACGAGCACCCGGCGGCCGTCCTTGGTGACGAGCGCGAATTCGTGCACCTGGCGGCCGGGGCCGTCCATGGCGCCGAGCAGGCGTTCCTCGGTCTCGCGGGCGTCGGCCGTACGCGCCGCCCAGCCGGCGAATCCGTGCCGCCCGATCGCGTCCTGCGCGGTCCAGCCCAGGATGCGGACGGCTTCGGAGTTCCAGTGGGTGATCACGCCATGGCGGTCGAAGGCGCACAGGCCCGCTTCCATGCCGTCGAGGAGCGCGGCGAGCAAGTGCTCGTCGCCCTCGTGCCCGTCATGGGCCCCGTCCGGGGCAATGCCGTCGCCACCCCCCTGGCTCCCGTGGACTTCGCCACCACCGTTGTCGCCACTGCCGCCGTCATCGAGCGGCTTTGATTGCGCGTCGAAAGGCTGCACGTCGCAACATTGAACTCTGGTGTGGGCTGCGTCACACGAGATTTCCATAAATAGGTTGTGCGGTTCCGGCCGGCTTCTTACTGTTGCGGGACACACGAAGGGAGGTGGTCTGACGCATGAAGTGCACTCGGACACGTGAGGTGGCTGCGGGCTAGCTCCGCGCACTGGGCGTGCGCGAAGCGCGCCAATCCCACGCAGTTCACCCGACCCGCGGGCTCGTCGGACTTGTCCGGCCGGTGCCCGGAGCCTCCTGGCTCCGGGGAGCAGCCCGCGGGTCGTTCGCGTTCCGGAACCAGCGCTCCAGGACCAGCGCTCCAGGACCGGCCCTCAAGGACCGGCCTTCCGGGACCCACCGCTCCAGCACCGGCGTTCTACGGCGCCAGGCGCTCGATTCCCCATCCGCCGTCCGCACCGCGCGTATAGCGCAGCCGATCGTGCAGCCGGTTCTCCCGGCCCTGCCAGAATTCGACGGTGCGCGGCTCGACCCTGAAGCCGCCCCAGAACGGCGGTACGGGCACGTCCGTCCCTTCCGGCCAGCGCGCGCACAGCTCCGCGTAACGCGCCTCCAGCACCTCGCGTGAGGCCACCACGGCCGACTGCTCGCTCGCCCAGGCGCCGATCCGCGAACCGTACGGGCGGCTGCGGAAATACGCCGCCGTCTCGTCCTGCGGCACGCGCGTCGCCGAGCCCCCGACGATCACCTGGCGGGCGATCGGATGCCAGGGGAAGAGCAGCGCCAGGTGCGGGTTGGCGGCCAGCTCACGGCCCTTGCGCGACGCGTAATTGCTGAAGAAAACGAATCCGCGCTGGTCGTAGCCCTTGAGCAGGACCGTACGGGAGCTGGGTACGCCGTCGGCGTCGGCCGTGGACACCACCATGGCGTTGGGTTCGGCGAGCGCGCCGTCGTCCCGTGCCCGTACGGCGTCGGCGAACCAGCGGGCGAACTGCTCGTAGGGGTCGGCCGCGAGCTCCGGCTCGGTCAGTCCCGCGGCCCGGTACTGCTCGCGCATCCCCGCCGGGTCCGCGGCCGGGAGGGGCTTCACCTGGCGCTCTTCGTGTGGTTGTCGCACGGGCACATCTTGCAGGACGGCGGGTCCCGGCGCCGACGTCCGCGAATGTGCCGGAACTCACGCTGTCCGGCGCGTCCGGCAGCAAGGAGAATGACCGGCCGGGGCCAGGTCCTGTCCGGCGGATCGTGGACGGTCCAGGCTGATCCGGATGGAGCAGGGTGACAGCCCCTCGGGCGGGGCATGACCGTGGGGTCGGCCCGTCCGGCGCACCCCCGCCCGCACACCCCCGGGCACCGTCGTCATCTCATTCATCAGGCACTGCCGCACCACCGCACTGTCGTGATCATCAAGAGGAGCCGCCTCATGTCCGACTTCGTACCCGGACTCGAGGGAGTCATCGCGTTCGAAACGGAGATCGCCGAGCCCGACAAGGAAGGCGGTTCGCTGCGTTATCGCGGTGTCGACATCGAGGACCTGGTCGGCCATGTGTCCTTCGGGAACGTGTGGGGCCTGCTGGTCGACGGGAAGTTCAACCCCGGTCTGCCGCCCGCCGAGCCCTTCCCCATCCCGGTGCACTCCGGCGACATCCGGGTGGACGTGCAGTCCGCGCTCGCCATGCTCGCCCCGGTGTGGGGTCTCAGGCCGCTGCTGGACATCGACGAGGCGGAGGCGCGCGACGACCTCGCGCGCGCCGCGGTGATGGCACTGTCGTACGTCGCCCAGTCCGCGCGCGGCCAGGGGCTGCCCATGGTGCCGCAGAAGGAGATCGACAAGGCGCAGTCCATCGCCGAGCGGTTCATGATCCGCTGGCGCGGCGAGCCCGACCCCAAGCACGTCGCGGCGGTGGACGCGTACTGGACGTCGGCGGCCGAGCACGGCATGAACGCCTCCACCTTCACCGCACGGGTCATCGCCTCGACCGGCGCGGACGTCGCCGCCGCGCTGTCCGGCGCGGTCGGCGCCATGTCGGGCCCACTGCACGGCGGCGCGCCGTCCCGCGTCCTCGGCATGATCGAGGAGATCGAGCGGACCGGGGACGCGGAGGCGTACGTGAAGGCCGCCCTCGACAAGGGTGAGCGCCTGATGGGCTTCGGCCACCGCGTCTACCGCGCGGAGGACCCGCGGGCGCGCGTGCTGCGGCGTACGGCGCGCGAGCTGGGCGCGCCGCGCTACGAGGTCGCCGAGGCGCTGGAGAAGGCGGCGCTCGCCGAGCTGCACGCCCGCCGCCCCGACCGGGTGCTCGCCACGAACGTCGAGTTCTGGGCGGCGATCATGCTGGACTTCGCGGAGGTCCCGGCGCACATGTTCACCTCGATGTTCACCTGCGCCCGTACGGCCGGCTGGTCCGCGCACATCCTGGAGCAGAAACGTACCGGCCGCCTTGTCAGGCCCTCGGCGCGCTACGTCGGGCCCGGTGTCCGCGGACCGCGGGACATCGAGGGTTTCGCGAGTATCGCGCACTGAACCGCGGCGCATGTCGGCGCAGGGCGCGGGAGGGCCGTCGGCCGGTCCTCGCGCGCCCCTTCGCCGTTTCGCGCGCCGGTGCGCGACGCAGGGCCAGGTGTCCGTCCGGCCGGGGCGCACACCCTGTGTGACACCGTCTCACCCGATGGAACGCTCCCGGAAACACGCCCGTGACGGACTACGCTGCGACCGTGGCCGATATCGAGATTCCCGCTGACATCAAGCCCGCCGACGGACGATTCGGGGCGGGCCCCTCCAAGGTGCGGACGGAAGCGCTCGAAGCGCTGGCCGCGACCGGGACGTCCCTGCTCGGTACCTCCCACCGGCAGGCGCCGGTGAAGAACCTGGTGGGCCAGGTCCGCCAGGGAGTCAAGGAGCTCTTCTCGCTGCCCGACGGCTACGAGGTGGTGCTCGGGAACGGCGGCTCGACCGCGTTCTGGGACATCGCCACGCACGGGCTGATCGACAGCAAGTCGCAGCACCTGTCCTTCGGCGAGTTCTCGTCGAAGTTCGCGAAGGCGGCGCAGCTCGCGCCGTGGCTCCAGGAGCCGACGATCGTGAAGTCGGAGCCGGGTACGCACCCGGAGCCGGTCGCCGAGGCGGGCGTCGACGTATACGCCTTCACGCACAATGAGACGTCCACGGGTGTCGCGGCGCCGCTGCGCCGGGTCGCGGGCGCGGACGACGGGGCCCTGGTCCTGGTGGACGCCACCTCGGGCGCGGGCGGTCTGCCCGTCGACATCACCGAGACGGACGTCTACTACTTCGCGCCGCAGAAGAACTTCGCGGCCGACGGCGGCCTGTGGGTCGCCGCCTTCTCCCCCGCCGCGCTGGAGCGGGCGGCCTCGGTCGCCGCGTCCGGGCGGCACATCCCGGCGTTCTTCGACCTGCCGACGGCGATCGACAACTCGGTGAAGAACCAGACGTACAACACCCCGGCGCTGTCGACGCTCTTCCTGCTCAAGGAGCAGCTCGAGTGGATCAACGGCCAGGGCGGTCTGGAGTGGGCGGTCAAGCGCACCGCCGACTCCGCGTCGCGACTGTACGGCTGGGCGGAGAAGTCCTCCTTCGCGACGCCGTTCGTGGCGGACCCCGCGCAGCGCTCGCAGGTCATCGGCACCATCGACTTCGAGGACGGCGTCGACGCGGCGGCCGTCGCGAAGGTGCTGCGGGCCAACGGGATCGTGGACACCGAGCCGTACCGCAAGCTGGGCCGCAACCAGCTCCGGGTCGCGATGTTCACGGCCGTCGACCCGGCCGACGTCGAGGCGCTGACCGCCTGCATCGACTACGTCATCGGGCAGCTCTGACCGCTGCTCCACGTACGAACGCACGCCCCGTACGACGGAACCGCGACCCCGGCCAGGCAGGACGGCCGGGGTCGCGGCGTACCGTCGCATCGTCGTATCGTCTGCCCGCCCGTGCCGCCCGTACGCCCGTACGCCCGTACGCCCGTACCGCCGCGGCCAGTCGGCGTCAGTCGCGGTGACGTTCCCGGTTGCGGCGCAGCAGCTTGCGGGCGCCCACGCCGACGGCGCCGATCACGGCGAGCACCCCGATGCCCACGACCCTGCTGCCGGTGCTCGTGGTGCCGGTGTCCTTGGCCGTGCCCGGTGAGGCCACCGGAGAGGCCCCGGAAGAGGTCTGGGCGCCCTTGTGGTCGTCCGCCGACGCGCTCGCCGAGGCGGCCACGCTGTCGGGCAGTTCGTCGCCGCTGAGCGGCGCACGCCACACGTCGCTGTTCTTGCCCTCGCTGCCGAACATCAGATTCCGGCCGTCGGTGGTGAAGGTGACGGACTCGCCCTGCCGTTGCATGGGGACGTCGAGGCTGCCGATCTTGTGCGGGGCGCCGTCGGCCCAGCGGTAGCCGGTCGCCCCGAGGTACCCGCGCAGCACCAGGCGGGTGCCGTCGGGCGAGAAGGCGCCGTCGGTCACCCAGGGGACGTCGGCTATGCGGTGGAAGGTGTTGACGCCGCCCGCGCTGAGCTCGGCCGGACCGGCGTAAAGGGCGCCGCCGTCCTGATTCTTGCTGGCGATGTACACCCGGCCTGTCTTCGGATGCACCATCAGGGCCTCGGCGTTGCGGGGTCCCGCGTCGTAACGGACGGTGTAGCGGGTGACGTCGACGGTGCGGTCGCCGAGCTGCTTCGGCTCGGGGAAGCGGTAGATCCAGACCTCGGGCCAGGTGCCGCCCAGGTTGTCGCCGATGTCGCCCACGTAGAGGTCGCCGTCGGGGCCCAGGCCGATCGCCTCCACGTCCCGCGCGTGGATGCCGCGCATGGTGACCCTGGCCACGGTCTTGCCGGTGGCCGCGTCGACGGCGTAGACGTACGGGCCGTCGTCGCTGTCGTTGTGCGTCCAGTACACGCCGGGGTGGAGGCGGCTGGCGGCCAGGCCGCTGGACTCGGTGATCCGCGGGTCGCTGAGGGAGAAGGCGACCGAGGGGCCGCTGTCGGCGACGGCGGGTACGGCGGTGCCGCAGGCCAGGGCCACGGCGGCGCACGCGGCGGCCGTCAGGAGATACGCACGCATGCACCCCAGTGTCCCTGGTCGGCGGGCGGTCGGGGATGATGCCCGGCATGCGTTACCTATTCGTCGGCGACTCCATGACCGTGGGCGCCGCGGGCGACTACACGTGGCGCTACCGCATGTGGCAGCACCTGAACGAGCTGGGCGAGCCGTTCACGGTGGTGGGGCCGCGCACCACGCTGTACGACACGGCGGCCGGCGCGGCCGTCTCCTCCGACTACGCCGACCCGTTGTTCCCGGACCGGGCCAGGCGGCATCTGGCGGGCTGGGGCGAGGGCTGGCACCACATGGTGCCGATGATCGGCGACGTCGTACGGGAGCACCGTCCGGACGTGCTGCTGATATCGCTCGGCCTGATCGACCTCGGCTTCTACACCGACGCCGAGCAGACCGCGCGCAATGTGGAGCGGTTCATCGCGGCGGCCCGCGCGGCGGGCCCCGAACTGCGGATGGTGCTGCTGCCGGTCATCCCCAACACCAGGGCCGATCTGGATCCGGGCTTCGCGGACCAGTGCGCGGAGCTGAACACCCGCATGGCGAAGGCGGTCGCCGAGCACGACTCGCCCGCCTCGCCGCTGCTGCTGGCCTCCCGCCCCGAGGGGTACGACATCCTGCTCCACACCTACGACGGCACCCATCCCAACGCGGCGGGCGAGCACAAATTGGCGGCGGCTTTCGCGGACGCGATGTACCAGGCGTGGGACATCGGGGCGCCCTACAACGAGTACTGAGCCGAACGGCGCCAGGACCGTGGGCCGAACGGCGCCAGGACCGTGGGCCGAACAGCGGACGACGCCGCGGGTGCCCCCCGGATTGCCCCTTGATTCGAGCGCACTCCAAGAGCTTGGCTGAACGCCATGGAGTACACACAGCTCGGACGTACCGGCCTCAAGGTCAGCCGTCTGGTTCTCGGCACGATGAACTTCGGCCCGGAGACGGATGAGGCGGACAGCCACTCGATCATGGACGCGGCCCTCGCGGCGGGCGTCAACTACTTCGACACCGCCAACGTCTACGGCTGGGGCGAGAACAAGGGCCGCACCGAGAAGATCATCGGCACCTGGTTCGCCAAGGGCGGCGACCGCCGCGACAAGACGGTGCTGGCCACCAAGGTGAACGGCTACATGGGCACCGCCGACGAGCCCTGGCCGAACCACGACAAGCTCAGCGCGCTCAACATCCGGCGCGCCGTCGAGGCCAGCCTCAAGCGGCTGAACACCGACTACATCGACGTGTACCAGTTCCACCACGTCGACCGGGACACTCCGTGGGAGGAGATCTGGCAGGCGATCGACGTCCTGATCCAGCAGGGCAAGATCCTCTACGCCGGGTCGAGCAACTTCGCGGGCTGGCACATCGCGCAGGCCAATGAGGCGGCGGCGCGGCGCGGTTCGCTCGGTCTGATCACCGAGCAGTGCCTGTACAACCTGGCGGAGCGGCGGGCGGAGATGGAGGTCATCCCGGCGGCGCGGCACTACGGCCTCGGCGTGATCCCCTGGTCGCCGCTGAACGGCGGTCTGCTCGGCGGCGCGCTGCGCAAGCAGCGCGAGGGCGGCGGCGCGCGTTCCACCAGCGGGCACACCGCGAAGGCGCTCCAGGACGGCAAGCTGCGCGACCAGGTCCAGGCGTACGAGGACCTGTGCGACAAGCACGGCCTCCAGCCCGGTGACGTCGGTCTCGCCTGGCTCCTCACCCGTCCGGGTGTGACCGGTCCGATCGTCGGCCCGCGCACGCAGGACCAGCTCGACTCGGCGCTGCGCGCGCTGGAGCTGGAGCTGTCGGAGGAGTTCCTGGCGGCGCTCGACGAGATCTTCCCCGGTCCTGGGCCGTCCCCGGAAGCCTTCGCCTGGTAGGTCCCGGCACCGAGGGAACTCAGAGGAACCCAGAGGAACACGGCGGGCGCGGCGGGCGGAACAGCCGCGGCGGCCGTGCCCGCCGCGCCGACGTCCGGCCCGGACGGCCAGGCGGCCAGGCGGCCCGCGCAGCCGGGCGGTGTGGACGGACGGTCCGGAGGTGCCGCCGCGGGTCAGCCCAGCGCGGCGGCGACGACCACCACCACGAGCATCAGGACGAAGGCGGCGGTCATCACACGGGTACGGGTCTTGGGGTCCACACCCCGAGGTTAACCGGCCCCGGTCACTCCTCCGGCCGGTGGGCCGCCGGGCGGCCCAGCGGCCAGGACTCCTCCGTGGTGTAGCGGGGCTGCTCGCCGGGGACCCCGGAGCGCGGCAGGGCGCTGCTGACCAGGTGGAGGGTGTCGGCGCTCCAGGCCGCCCCGTGGAGGGCGGCGAGGGCGTCGGCGAAGGGCAGCAGGCTCACCGCGTGGCCGCGCTGGGTGCGGGCCAGGGTGAGGTGGGGGCGGAAGGCGTGCTCCGCGTCGGGTGGCGCGCCCGCCCGCCGGGCCGCGGCCCGTACGGAGTCGGCCAGCGCGGCGAGACGGGTCAGGTCGCCGTCGGCGCCCGCCCACAGCGCGCGATCGCCGAACCGGCCGCCGCCGGACAGCCGCAGTGCGCAGAGGTCGTGACGGGCGGCGGCCCGCCCGAGGCGTTCCGCCAGCTCGGATCTGACGGGGTCGGCCACCTCGCCGAGGAAGGCGAGGGTGAAGTGCCAGCTCTCCCGGGTGGTCCAGCGCAGCGCCGAGGCGTCGGGCAGACGCCTCAACGGGCCGACCGCGTCGGCCAGTTCGTCGGCGACGGACGGTGGCGGCAGCAGCGCGACGAAGAGCCTCACAGGACCGGCCGTACCGGAACCGGGCGGGCCGTGGCCCAGCGAGCCGGAAGCCGCCGGGCCGGAGCGAGGCGTGCCGTAAGCAGGTGTGCCGTAAGCAGGTGTGCCCGAACCGACCGGGACGGAACCGGCGGTACCGGAACCGACCCGGCGGGGGCCGCCGCCCGCACCGGTCCCGCGAGCCCGCGCGGGCTCATACGGCCGGGGTGAGCCGGGGCGCCGACTCGTCGTCCTGAGGCTGGGGCTGAGGCCGCGCCTGGGACCGGGTCTGGGCCTGGGCTTGGGCTTGGGACCGATCCTGTGCGTGGGACGTGGCCCGCGCCTGGCCCTGAGGCGCCGGCGTCTTCGCGTCCGGGCAGGGTGCCGCCGGAGCGCCCTCCCCCGCCGCCTCCGGCGCGTCCTCGGCGTCCACGTCGCCGGTGACCGGCTCGCGGGGCACGAAGGAGAGCAGGGGCTGGCCCTTGATCCTGCCGTGGCGAAGGTTCAGACGGGGCCGGAGGCCCCCGATCCGCGCCAGGACGATGGCGACTGCCGCGGCAGCCGCCGCGGAGATCAGGCCGCCGGACAGGAAGCCGACGCGGGCGCCGTAGGTGTCGGTCACCCAGCCCATCACCGGACCGCCGATCGGGGTGCCGCCGACGAAGACCATCATGTACAGGCTCATCACCCGGCCGCGCATGACGGGTTCGGTGGCGAGCTGGACGGTGGCGTTGGCCGTCGTGTTGAACGTCAGGCCGAAGATGCCGATCGGGACCAGCAGGACGGCGAAGATCCAGAAGGCGGGCGCCACGGCCGCGGCGGCCTCCAGCAGCCCGAAGACGCAGGCCGCGGCGACCAGCATGCGCAGCCGGGTACGGGTGCGGCGGGCGGCGAGCAGCGCGCCGAGCAGGGAACCGGCCGCCATCAGGGTGTTGAGCAGGCCATAGGTGCTGGCGCCGCTGTGGAAGACCTGGTTGACGAAGGCGGAGAGCCAGATCGGGAAGTTGAAGCCGAAGGTGCCGATGAAGCCGACCAGGACGATCGGCCAGATGAGTTCCGGCTTGCCCGCCACGTAGTGCAGGCCCTCGCGGAGCTGGCCCTTGCCGCGGGGCACGCGGTCGACCCGGTGCAGCTCGGAGGTGCGCATCAGCAGCAGGCCGACGAGCGGGGCCATGAAGGACAGGCCGTTGAAGAGGAACGCCCAGCCACTGCCGACGGCCGTGATCATCACACCGGCGACGGCGGGGCCGATCAGGCGCGCGGACTGGAAGTTCGCGGAGTTGAGCGAGACCGCGTTGCGCACATGGCTCGGGCCGACCATCTCCATGACGAAGGTCTGCCGCGCGGGGTTGTCGATCACGGTGACCGCGCCGAGCAGGAAGGCGATCGTGTAGACGTGCCAGACCTGGACGACACCGCTGAGGGTGAGGAAGGCCAGCAGGAGTCCCAGGAGGCCGAGTGCGGCCTGGGTGAGGATCAGGATCTGCCGCTTGGGGTAGCGGTCGGCGATGACGCCGCCCCAGAGGCCGAAGAGAAGCATCGGCAGGAATTGCAGCGCGGTGGTGATGCCCACCGCGAAGGACGAGCCGGTGATGCTGAGCACCAGCCAGTCCTGGGCGATCCGCGACATCCAGGTGCCGGTGTTGGACACCACGGCGCCGGTCGCGAAAAGCCGGTAGTTGCGGACCTTGAGCGAGCTGAAGGTGCTCGTCCTGCCGTCCGCGGGTCGGTCAGGTTCGGTTACGGTGCCTGGTCCGGCTGCCGAACTCAATCGGGTCTCGCCTCCCCTTCAACAGGTGGTCGGTCGTGCTGTCCGATGGCTCGCGCGGCACAGGTGTCGTACGGGTCATACAGCTCGTGCGGTACATACGGTCATACGGTTCGTGCAGGTCATACGGTCATACGTTCGCGCGGGTCGTACAGCTCGTGCAGGTCATACGGTCATACGTTCGTGCGGGTCGTACAGCTCGTGCAGGTCATACGGTTCGTGCGCGTCGTACGAGGTCGTACGAGGTCGTACAGGTCACAGGTGAGCGAGCTTCTCCAGGACAGGAGCCGCCTCGCGGAGCACCGCGCGCTCCTCGTCGGTCAGGCCCTCGGTGAGCCGGGCCAGCCAGGCGTTCCGCGTGGCGCGGGCGTCGGCGAGGATCGCCTCGGCCTGCTCGGTCTGGCTCACCACGACCTGGCGCCGGTCGTCGGGGTGCGGTTCCCGGCGGACCAGCCCCTTGGCCTCGAGCATCGCCACGATGCGGGTCATCGACGGCGGCTGCACGTGTTCCCTGCGGGCCAGTTCGCCAGGGGTGGCGGACCCGCAGCGGGCCAGGGTGCCCAGTACCGCCATCTCGGTCGGGCTGAGCGTCTCGTCGACACGCTGGTGGCGCAGTCGGCGGGAGAGGCGCATCACGGCGGAGCGCAGCGAATTCACTGCGGCGCGGTCGTCCTCGGACAGTTCGGTCACGTTCCTTAGATTAGCTCATTAGCTAACCTAAGTAAAACTTGGCCCACCGGGTCCCCACTCAACCCTCATGTGCCCTGATCTCACCCATACGGGTGAGATGGCCGCCGAAAGCCCCCCGCGGCGGCCCCCCGTCCGGGGACCTTTGGGCGTATGGCATCGAGAGTGCTCAGCCTCCGCATAGACGCAGACCTGTGGGACCGGATCCGCGACCATGCCGCCAAACGCGGAATGAGCGCCCAGGACTATGTGGTCCAGGCGCTCATCCGTGACGACTTCGACGAACGGTTCAAGGCGGCCGTCGACGAGACCGAGCGGTTCTACGGGCAGGACGGGCCGCTGAGCGGACCCGCCCCCACCCCTCAGGCACCGGCTCAGAGCAGGCCGAGCGCGGGCATCAGGTAGTAGAAGGCGAAGACCGCGGCCACGGCGTAGAGCGCGACCGGCACCTCGCGCCAGCGGCCGGCGGCCAGCCGCAGCAGGCAGAAGCTCAGGAAGCCGATGCCGATGCCGTTGGTGATCGAGTACGTGAACGGCATCATCACCATGGTCAGGAACGCCGGCACCGCGATGGTGAAGTCGCTCCAGTCGATCTCCCGGACCGAGCCCGCAAGGATCAGGAAGCCGACCGCGACCAGGGCGGGCGTGGCCGCCTGGGCCGGGACCATGGTGGCCAGCGGTGTGAAGAACAGCGCGAGCACGAACATCAGGCCGGTCACGATGCTGGCGAGACCGGTCCTGGCGCCCTCGCCGACGCCCGCCGTGGACTCCACGAAGCAGGTGTTGGCGGACGAGGAGGAGGCGCCGCCGACGGCGGTGGCGATGCCGTCGATCATCAGCACCTTGTTGATGCCGGGTAGGTCGCCCTTCTCGTCGAGCAGATCCGCCTCGTCGCTGACGCCGAGGATGGTGCCCATCGCGTCGAAGAAGCAGGACAGCAGCACGGTGAAGACGAAGAGCACGCCGGTCAGGATGCCGACCTGCTGGAAGCCGCCGAAGAGGCTCACCTTGCCGACGAGGCCGAAGTCGGGGCTGGCGACCGGGTTGCCGGGCCACTTCGGGACCGTGAGGCCCCAGTTGGCGGCGGGGATGTCGGCGACGGCGTCCAGGATCACCGCGAGGACCGTCATCGCGACGATGGAGATCAGGATCGCGCCCGCGACCTTGCGGATGATCAGCGCCAGGGTGAGCAGCGTGCCGAGGATGAAGATCAGCACGGGCCAGCCGTTGAGGTGGCCGTCGGCGCCGAGCTGGAGCGGCACTGTGGTGTGGGCGGCGTCCGGGATACGGGTGACGAAGCCGGAGTCGACCAGGCCGATCAGCATGATGAACAGGCCGATGCCGATCGCGATGCCCTTGCGCAGGCCGAGCGGCACCGCGCTCATCACGCGCTCCCGCAGCCCGGTGGCGACCATGATCATGATCGCGAAACCGGCGAGCACGACCATGCCCATCGCGTCCGGCCAGCTCATCTTGGGCGCGAGCTGGAGGGCGACGACGGTGTTCACGCCGAGCCCGGCGGCGAGCGCGATCGGCACATTGCCGACCACGCCCATCAGCAGGGTGGTGAAGGCGGCGGTGATCACGGTCGCGGTGACGAGCTGGCCGCCGACCAGGTGGTGGCCGTACTTGTCCACGGCGGAGCCGAGGATGATCGGGTTGAGCACGATGATGTACGCCATCGCGAAGAACGTGGCGAGACCGCCGCGAATCTCCCTCGGGATGCTGGACCCGCGCTCGGAGATCCGGAAATAGCGGTCAAGGCCGGGGGCGGCGGGCGGCATACGGGTCCTCAAGGTGCTCAGCTTGGATGATCATACGAACAAATTCGGCCAGCGCGTGGCTGCTTCAGTATGAATAAACAACTTGTCAAACGCCATCTGCGCGCGTAGATCCTTGAACCGCACGGCCGCCACCACCTCGCGGGCACCGCGACCGGCCCCCTTACGATGGGCACATGAGCAGCAACCGGACCCCCCTGCGCGAGGCCCCAGAGCCGCTGGAGGCCAACGATGTGGCCACTGTCACAGTCGGCACGATCATCTGGGCCGTGCTGTTCGTCGTGCAGCTCCCCCTCTACGGCTGGTACGCGGATCACGGCCATACGTGGCTGATCTGGACCTGTCTGGCGGGTGCGGGGCTCGGGCTGATCGGCCTGAAATACGTCACCGCGCGGCGTGCCGCGATCCGTCGCGCCGCCGCGGCGCGCGGTCAGGAAGGGACCTCCGCCGGGTAGAAGCGCCGGGCGCCACGTACCGTCGGACCCATGACGGAACGCACGGACACGGAGGTCGTCACCCGGAAAACGGGACTGACCGGCGGCGAGGTCGCGGAACGCGTCGCGCGCGGCGAGGTCAATGACGTACCGGTACGCTCCTCCCGCTCAACTTCCGAGATCGTCCGGGCGAATGTCTTCACCCGGTTCAACGCGATCATCGGCTTTCTTTTTCTGATCATTTTGGTGGTCGGTCCGATCCAGGACGGCCTCTTCGGCTTCGTGATCGTCGCCAACACCGCGATCGGCATCATCCAGGAGCTGCGCGCCAAGCGGACCCTGGACAGCCTCGCCGTGATCGGCGAGTCCAAGCCCTCGGTGCGCCGTGACGGAGCGTCGGCCGAGATCCACACCTCGGAGATCGTCCTCGGCGACCTCATCGAGTTGGGCCCCGGTGACAAGGTCGTCGTGGACGGCGTCATCGAGGAGGCCGACGGCCTGGAGATCGACGAGTCGCTGCTGACCGGTGAGGCCGACCCCGTGCTCAAGCACGCCGGGGACCAGGCGATGTCCGGCAGCTTCGTGGTGGCGGGCGGCGGCGCCTTCACCGCCACCAAGGTCGGCCGGGAGGCGTACGCGGCGCAGCTCGCCGACGAGGCGTCCCGCTTCACGCTGGTCAACTCCGAGCTGCGCAACGGCATCAGCCAGATCCTCAAGTACGTGATGTGGATGATGGTGCCGACCGCGGTCGGCCTGATCATCAGCCAGTTCACGGTGGAGAGCCACGACGGGAGCGAGGCCGTCCGCCGTACGGTCGGCGGCATCGTGCCGATGGTGCCGGAGGGTCTGGTGCTGCTGACCTCGGTGGCCTTCGCGATCGGCGTGATCCGGCTGGGCCGCAAGCAGTGCCTGGTCCAGGAACTGCCCGCGATCGAGGGCCTGGCCCGGGTGGACATCGTCTGCCTGGACAAGACCGGCACCCTCACCGAGGGCGGCATGGACGTCTCGGACCTGCGCCCGCTGGACGGCGCGGACCGCGACTACGTCGCCCGCGTCCTGTCCGCGCTCGGCACCTCCGACCCGCGCCCCAACGCCAGCCTCCAGGCCATCATCGACGCCTACCCCCAGCCGGGCGGCAGTGCTTCGAAGGACGGCTCCAACGGCGGCTCCGAGGACGGCAACCAGGACGGCGCCCAGGACAACAGCGCCGCCAAGGACGCCGCCGCGGACGGCGGTTGGCGCTGCACCGAGGCGCTGCCCTTCAGCTCGGCCCGCAAGTACAGCGGCGCCGCCTTCAACGAGCCCGACGGCACCAGCAGTACGTGGCTGCTCGGCGCGCCCGACGTGCTGCTGCCCACCGGGCACGGCTCGCTCGCCGAGATCGACCAGCTCAACAACGAGGGCCTGCGGGTGCTGCTGCTGGCCCGCACCGACCGCCCGCTCGACGACCCGCGGGTGGCCGAGACCGTCACCCCGTACGCGCTGGTCGTCCTCGAACAGCGGCTGCGGCCCGACGCCGGGGACACCCTGCGGTACTTCGCCGAGCAGAATGTGCAGACCAAGGTCATCTCCGGCGACAACGCGGTGTCGGTCGGCGCGGTCGCCGGCAAGCTCGGGCTGCCGGGCGCGGACGCCCCGGTGGACGCGCGCCAACTGCCCACCGACCAGGACGAGATGGCGCAAGTGCTGGAGGACGGTGCCGTCTTCGGGCGGGTCACGCCGCAGCAGAAGCGGGACATGGTCGGCGCCCTGCAGTCCCGCGGGCACAACGTGGCGATGACCGGCGACGGCGTCAACGACGTACTCGCCCTCAAGGACGCCGACATCGGCGTCTCCATGGGGTCGGGTTCCGAGGCCACCCGCGCCGTCGCCCAGATCGTGCTGCTCAACAACAGCTTCGCGACGCTGCCTTCGGTGGTCGCCGAGGGCCGGCGGGTGATCGGCAACATCACCCGGGTCGCCACGCTGTTCCTCACCAAGACGGTCTACTCCGTGCTGCTCGCGGTGCTGGTGGTGTGCTGGCAGGTGCCGTACCCCTTCCTGCCGCGGCACCTCACGCTGCTGTCCACGCTCACCATCGGCGTGCCCGCCTTCTTCCTGGCGCTGGCGCCCAACAAGGAGCGGGCCAAGCCGCATTTCGTCCGGCGGGTCATGCGGTACTCGACCCCAGCGGGGATCGTCTGCGGGCTCGCGGCGATGCTGTCGTACCTGCTGGCCCGGCACCACTACTCCGGCGGCGGGGGGCTGGACGCCGAGACCAGCGCGGCCACGCTCACGCTGTTCCTGCTGGAGGTGTGGGTGCTGGCGATCGTGGCCAGGCCCTACACCTGGTGGCGGATCGCGCTGGTGCTGGCGATGGGCGTCGGCTTCCTGATCGTGCTGGTCGTCCCGTGGCTCCAGTCCTTCTTCGCGCTGAAGCTGGTGGGCACGCAGATGCCGTGGACGGCCGTCGGTATCGCGGTGGCGGGCGGAGTGGTGCTCGAAGTGGTGTGGGGGTGGCTGCGCAGGCGCGACGAGGCGTGAACCCCCACACCTGAGGGTCCGTCAGTCGAACCAGCGGTCCATGGCCAACTCCTCGGTACGGGTGGGGTCTTCGAGGAGCGCGGCCAGTTCGAAGCGGCGGTGCCAGTGGGCCGTGGCCCAGGCCAGGCCCGCGGCCACGCCCTCGACCGTGGAGGCGTGCAGGGTGCCGTCGACGTAGCGCCAGGAGAGTTCGACGTCCCCGGTGACGAGCAGTTCCTCGTGCTCGATGTACGTGGCGGGGGCGCCGGGGAGCAGGTCGTGGACGGCGGGCAGCACGTCGTGGATCTCGCCCTCGGAGACGACACGGGCCTCGACGGCGTCGCTGAGGCGGCGGACCTGGAAGAGGTCGGCGAGGTCCGCGGCCAGCCGCGGCGGCACGGGCAGCAGGGCGCGGCCCGCGGCGAGCGGCAGCAGGTCGGGGGCGTCGGCGACCAACGCGTCGGCGGCGTCGACCACTCGGGGCACGCCGTCCACGACGGCCCGCAGATCGTCGGGGAGCGTGACCTGCTCGGGGTCGAGTTCGGCCAGCGCCGCGTAGAGGTGGTGGAGCTGGGCGGGGGTGACCCGCCGCTCGGGGTCGGCCAGCCGCGCGAGGAGTTCGGCGGCCCCGCCCGGTTCGTCCAGCAGCGCGCGTACGGAGGTGCGGACGCCCAGCGCCCGCAGCACCTGCTCGTCCACGGCCGTGCCGGTGGCGGCCTCGTCGTAGAGCCCGGCGAGCAGCGGGTCGCCGCCGGCCGCGCGCAGGCCGACCGGGCGGCGGCCGTCGAGCACGGGGTGGTCGCGGAGCCACCAGGCGGCGTAGGGGCGTACGGAGTCGGTGGTGCCGTCGGGGAGCAGGACGCGTACGGGTGCGGTGATCGCGTCGCGCAGCGGGGGGCGGGAGAGCAGCGCCAGCGCCTGCGGCCAGGCGTCGTCGTCCACCAGGTCGAGGTCGCGGACGCCGATCACCTCGGTGGCGACCGGCGGCACGTCGGTCTCGGGGAGGCGGTCCAGGACGTCCTCGCACCACACGTCGACGGCGTCGAGCAGGCCGATGTCGTCGGGCTCGGCCCAGTCGCTGTCGCGCGGTTCGAGGTCGTCGGGGTCGAGGACGACGTCGGCGGCGCGGACCAGCGCGAAGGTGGCGAGCACCCCGACCGCGGCGAGCGGCTGTTCGCCCCAGCGCTCGGCCAACTCGGCGTCCACGGCGGCCAGTTCGCCCTCGCGCAGGACGGATTCCAGGGCGCTGCCGGGGAAGACCAGCTCGCCGGCCGGGGCGAGTTCGCCCTCCTCGTCGGGCAGCGCGAGGGCGGCGAGCCAGGGCTCCTCGCCGGGCGCGAGCCCCGCGGCGCGGGCCAGAGCGAGGACGGTGTCGGCCAACTCCTCGGTGTCCAGGGCGTTCTCGTCGTCCCAGGCGGCGCCCTCGTCGTCCAGCGAGGCGGCCACGGCGGCCCTGACCTGAGGGGTGTTCAGGACGGCGCGCGGGGTGGCGGGGGACGCGCCGAGCTTTTCGAGCAGCGGGTGCACGGCGTCGGCGTGGGCGACGCGCAGGCCGAGGCGGGCCAGCGCGGCGGGGTCGACCGCGCCCGTGTCGCCGTCGTCCCCCTCCCCCGGCACCGGCAGCAGCACCTGGCGCGGGCCGACGACCGTACGGCCGTCGGCGAGCGGCACCGGGAGGCCGCTGAGGACGTCGGCGTCGGTTCCGGCCAGCGCGTCGTACAGGCGCCACCACCAGCCCGCGGGGCGTTCGGTGCCCGCGAGGCGGTCCACGGCGTCGGCGAGGGTCAGCCGGGCGACGCCCAACTGGCGCAGCGCGGGCCGCCGTTCGAGCGTGGAGGGGACCAGCGTCGGCAGCACCTCGGCCAGGACGCGTACGGCCTGCGCCGTGGCGCCCTCCACGACCTCGGCCTCGACCGGGCGCAGCGCGGGCGCCTCACCGGCCAGCGGGCCGCCGCCGTCCCAGGAGCCGTCGTCTGCGGCCTTCTCCGCCGTCTCGGGGCTGTCGGGGCCGTCGTCGGGGCGCGGCTCGGCGGCGCGCGGCAGGAAGGCGGTACGGGGCAGCTCGGCGAGGATCCTGCGGCGCAGCTCGGCGTCGAGTTCGCCCTTGCCGAGCGGTCCCGGCACCAGGTCGACCACGCCGGTGTCGACCGGCCGCCAGCCGGCCAGCAGCGCCACGTACGACTCGGCGGCGCGGGCCAGCAGGAAGTCGGTGAGCGGGCCGAGGGCGGCGTGGCGGCGGGTCGGGTCGAGCGGGAAGGAGGCGAGCAGCAGCGCGGGCAGGCCGAGCGGTTCGTCGGTGGGCGTGGGCGCGTGGACGACGGGCGCGGTGCGGGGGGCGGCCGGGGCGCCCTCCTCGTCCACGGGGACCGCCCAGGTCACCGACCAGACGGGGCGCAGCCGTTCCTCGACCGGGCGGTCGGCCAGCAGGTCGGGGGTGAGGGCACCGGAGGCCGACGACACACGCCAGCGGGCGGCGCCGTCGCGGTCGCTGTCCTCGATGACCACGTCGCCGTCTTCGGTCTGACGGCGGGTCAGGGTCCGTACCCCGTCCGGGGTTTCCACCACGACCTCGGACAGGCCCGGCAGCGCGAGCAGCAGCGCGTCGTCCACGGCCGCCAGCAGCCGGGCCGCGAGGTCGCCCGCGGCGCCGTCGCGCAGCGGCAGCAGCACGACGGTGTCGTACGTGTCGGGCGCGCGGCCCTCCGCGGGGAACGGCAGGCGCAGCAGCGGGACATGGCCGTCGCGGCGCCGCAACTCATCGGTCAGGCCGGGGACTTCGGCGGCCAGCGCGCGGGCCTCGGCCAGCGACCAGCGGACGCCGCCGGTGCGGCCGACCACGGCCGGTTCGTCGCTGACGGCCAGCACCGCCGCGAAGCCGACGCCGAAGCGGCCGACGGCGGCCGGGCCGTCGTCGCGCTTGGCGGAGGCGCGGAGCGTGGACAGCGATTCGACGGCGGCGGCGTCGAGCGGCGCGCCGGTGTTGGCGGCGGCCAGCAGGGCGGGGTCGTCATCGCCCTCACCGGCCCCGTGGAGGGTCAGCCGCAGGCGGCCGGGGACGCCGGCCCGCACCGCCGCGTCGGCGGCGTTCTGGGCCAGTTCCACGACGAGGCGGTCGCGGTAGCCGCCGAGGGCCAGGTCCTCCTCGGCGTTCGCGTCCTCACGGAAGCGGGCGGCCGACGCGGACCAGGCCGTGGTCACGCCCGCGCGGAGCGCGGCGGTGCCGAAGGGGTCGCTGGTGGCTTCCGTGACGACCGTCGGTCGGGTCCCTGCGCGGCTCACGTGGCCCTCCGGTTGTTCCTGCGGCCCGCGGCCGGGCCCCTGTCGGGGCGACCGTACCGCCAATGGGGCCGCGCCCGCGCGGCGGTCGCCCGCACGGGGTTCCCCGCCGCCCCCGGCCCACCCGCCGGGGGTACCGCGGCTACGAGCGGCCCGGCCAGTCCGCTTCGGCGGCGTCGTCGTCCGCCGGGGACACGCGGCCGGGGTGCAGGGAGACCTGCTCGGTCTCCTCCATGTCGTCCAGGACCATCGGCGGCGGCGTGGGGGTCTTGGGCATCACGGCGGCCTCGGAGTGGCCGCCGCAGCCGTAGGACAGGGAGACCAGGCGGCCGTCGGCGGGCGAGAACTCGTTGGCGCAGATCCCGAACGCCTGGCTGAGGGAGCCCTTGATCGCGACGAGGAAGCCGCAGCTCACGCAGTTGGCGGGCGCGGCCTGGGCCATGGGCGTCTTGGCGCCGAACTGCTCCTCCCAGCGGTCGGCGGCCGCGTGCAGGCCGTAGCGGGAGAGCACCCGCGGCCGTCCCATGCCGATCTCGGCGGCGACCGCGGTGATCGTCGCGGGCGTGGGCACCACGAAGTCGGCGTCGGCGGGGTCCGCGGCGCCCTCGGGGGCCGGGGCGTCGGCCGACCCGTCGGGGAAGCCCGGGAAGCGCTCGTCGTCCTCACCGGTCCACCCCGGCTCCAGGCGCAGGTCGTCGGCCTCGGTGGGCAGCAGGTCGCCGGGGCCCATGTCGCCGGGCCGCAGCCGCTCGCTCCACGGCACCCACTCGGGCGCGAGAATCGCGTCGTCGCCCGGCAGCAGCACCGTCTCGTCGATGGTCACGACCTTGGCGCGGGACGCCCGCGTGAGGGTGGTGGCCCAGCGCCAGCCGCGGTAGGCGGGCTCTTTACAGGCGAAGTAGTGGGTGACGACGCGGTCCCCCTCGGCGACGACGCCGAGGTGCTCGCCGACGGACTGCGGCCCCGCCGCCTCCTCCGTCACAGCCAGCGCGACATCGACCGCCTCGGCGCACAGGCGGTCAGGGGTACGGCTTCGCATCGCAGCACTCACAGAAATCGTTTCTCTCTCTACGCCGTCTCACGTGTGCGCCGCGACGCGACGGACCCGACGCGGAAAACCGGGGCGGAGCGGACCTGTGGACCGCTTCGACGCCTTGGTTTTCTGCCTTCGTGGCCCTGCCCGAGCGTCTTCGGGCGCACCTGTTGTCACCCATTCTGCGCGATCGCACGCTACCTGTGCGCACCACGTGCGCAAAGGAGGGGGTGCGTGGTCTTCCGATTGGGGCAGGATTGCTGTCGTGGCACGAACGGTGACTGCGGGCCCAGGGCCCGTGCGCAGGGCCGGACGCGCCCTCGCTAACGGCGTGGGGCGGTCCGGCGGTGCCTTGCGCCGTCGTATCAGGCGTACGACACACGCGGGCGGCGCGGGCGAGTCGGGGCTGGCGAAGCTGATCGAACTGCACGCCGTGAACTCGGCGGGCGACATGTTGATCACGATCGCGCTCGCGAGTTCGGTGTTCTTCTCGGTCCCGACCGGACAGGCCCGCGGCCGGGTCGCGCTCTACCTGCTCGTGACGATGGCGCCGTTCGCGCTCCTGGCCCCGGTGATCGGTCCGCTGCTCGACCGGCTCCAGCACGGCCGCCGGGCGGCCATAGCGATGGCGATGATGGCGCGCGGCGTGCTGGCCTGGACGATGGCCGGGGTGATCAGCACCGCGGGCCTGGGCCTGTATCCGATGGCGTTGGGCGTCCTGGTGGCGTCGAAGGCGTACGGCGTGGTGCGAAGCGCGGTGGTGCCACGGCTTCTGCCGGACAGAACGACACTCGTGAAGGCCAATTCACGGGTGACGCTGGCGGGTCTGCTCGCGACGGCCATCGCCGCGCCGGTCGGCGCGGGGCTGCACGCCATCGGCCCGCAGTGGCCGCTCTACGGCGCCTTCGTGATCTTCATCATCGGCGCGCTGCTGTCGATGTCGCTGCCCTCGAAGGTCGACTCCTCGCGCGGCGAGGGCAAGGTCCGGCTGTCGGCCGACGAGGAGGCGCCGCCTGAGCCGTCGGGGATTCCGGGCAAGCGGCCGAGCCTGCTGGGCGTCGGCTCCTCGGTGCTGCACGCCCTCCAGGGCAACGCGGGGCTGCGCTCGCTGTCCGGCTTCCTGACGATGTTCCTGGCGTTCATGCTGCGCGAGCATCCGCTGGGCGGCCTCACCGCGGCGGCCTCCCTGAGCGTCGTGGTCGTCTCCGCCGGCGCGGGCAACGCGCTGGGCACGGCGCTCGGCGCGTGGCTGAAGGCGCGCGGCCCCGAAATCATCATCGGCAGTGTCCTGATCTGCTCGCTGACGGCGACGATCGCCGCGGCCACCTGGTACGGCCTGGTCACCGTCGCCGCCGCGGCGGCCGTCGCGGGCATCTCGCAGGCCCTGGCGAAGCTGTCGCTGGACGCGCTGATCCAGCGCGATGTGCCGGAGTTGGTGCGCACCTCCGCCTTCGCCCGCTCCGAGACCGCCCTCCAGCTGTCCTGGGTGGTCGGCGGCGGCCTGGGCATAGTGCTCCCGCTCAACGGCCAGCTCGGCATGTCGGTCGCGGCCTGTCTGGTGCTCGTGGCGTTCGTGGTGTCGGTACGCGGCCTGTTCGGCTCGGCGCGGCGCGGCGGCAACACGGCGTCGGCACGGGTGGCGTAAGGACACCGCCCGTACGCGGTACGGGCCCTGGCGTACGCGGCGGGGATCCGGCCGTAACCGGTACGGGTGTACGGCGGCGGTGATCGTCGGGCCGTCGCGGGACACGTCCCACCCCCGCGCAGCCTGGGGGCAACAGCCCGGTAGCCTCCTGCCATGAGCATTCGCCGCGCTGCCACCACCATCGGTGCCGTCTCCCTCGGGCTCGTCGCCCTGACCGCCTGCGACAAGCCGACCCCCCTGGCAACCGTGACCGTGGGCACCCGGTCCGTGACCGCGGAAGCCGTGGACAAGTGCTACGCCCACGGCAAGCTGCTCCCCCAGACGATCTTCGAGGCGTGTCTGACGGCCGCCCCCAAGCACCACCTCACGGTCGGCCTGGGCGACCAGGTACGCATCGGCGTCGACCCGAAGCTGGCGAAGAAGGGCTGGCTGCTCGCCAACGGCACCCAGCTCGTCACGCAGGAACTGCTCAAGAACCAGACGTACTGGACGCTCGACAGCGGCACCCTGTTCACCGTGCAGGACCAGCAGACCGGCCAGTCCACGCAGGTCAAGGAAGTCACCTTGAACATCGTGGAGTCCGGCGACCTGACGGGCCGCAAGACGTACGGCATCTGGAAGATCAAGCTCGTCCGCGGCAAGTGACACCCGACCGCGCCGCCGGTCCCGCGCCCGGCCCGGAACTGGGTCCCGCGCCTTACGGCAGGCTCCTCGTCGTGACCGCGGTGGACGCGGAACGCGCGGCCGTCGAGGCCGGGCTGAGCGCGGCGCCACCGCCCACCGCCGTGACGGCGGACGTGATCGCCGTCGGTGTGGGTCCGGCGGCGGCAGCGGCGGGCACGGCCACCGCGCTGGCGCTGGCCGAGGCGGCGGGCGCGCCGTACGGCCTGGTGGTCTGCGCCGGGATCGCGGGCGGTTTCGCGCCGGTCGCGCCGGTGGGCCATGTGACGGTCGCGGAGACGGTCGTGGCGGCTGACCTGGGCGCGCAGACCGACGAGGGCTTCGTACCGGTCGTGGAGCTGGGTTTCGGCACCTCTGAGCACCGGCCGCCCGCGCGGCTGAGCCGGGGCGTGGCACGGGCGCTGGGCGCGGCGTACGGCCCGCTGCTGACCGTGAGCACGGTCACCGGCACCGGGGAGCGGGCCGCGGAGCTGAGCGGCCGTCACCCGGGCGCCGTCGCGGAGGCGATGGAGGGCTTCGGGGTGGCGGAGGCCGCCGCGGCGCGCGATGTGCCGATGCTGGAGATCCGCGCGGTGTCGAACGCCGTCGGCCCCCGTGACCGCGAGGCGTGGCGGATCGGCGACGCGCTGGCGGCCCTGACGGTGGCGTTCGGGAAGCTCCCGGCCGCCTTGGAGGTTGAAGCCACACATGACGACTGACACCGCGAACACGGGCCCGGCCGGGGCCCCGCACGATGCCGCGCTGCGGATCGCGTATTCCCCCTGTCCCAACGACACCTTCGTCTTCCACGCGTGGGCGCACGGCCTGGTGCCGCAGGCGCCGCCGCTCGACGTGACCTTCGCGGACATCGACATCACCAACGGGATGGCCGAGCGCGGCGAGTTCGACGTGCTGAAGGTGTCGTACGCGGTGCTGCCGTGGGTGCTGGACGAGTACGCGTTGCTGCCGTGCGGCGGGGCGCTGGGGCGCGGCTGCGGGCCGCTGGTGCTGACCCGGGAGCCGGGCGCGGACCTGGCGGGCAGGACGGTCGCGGTGCCCAGCGAGCGGTCGACGGCGTATCTGCTGTTCCGGCTCTGGGCGGCGACCGAGGTGCCGGGCGGGGTCGGGGCGATCGTGGTGCTGCCGTTCCACGAGATCATGCCCGCGGTACGGGACGGCCGGGTGGACGCCGGTCTGGTGATCCACGAGGCGCGCTTCACTTACCAGAACTACGGCCTGCACAAGCTCGCGGACATGGGCGAGCACTGGGAGGCGACGACCGGGCTGCCGATCCCGCTGGGCGCGATCATCGCCAAGCGCTCGCTCGGCAAGGAGCGGCTGCACGCGCTCGCCGAGTCGGCCCGTACGTCGGTACGGATGGCGTGGGACGACCCGGAGCCGTCGCGCGACTACGTGCTGGAGAACTCGCAGGAGATGGACCCGGCGGTCGCGGACCAGCACATCGGGCTGTACGTCAACGAGTTCACCGCCGATCTCGGCGAGGACGGATACGCCGCCGTACGCGGACTGTTGACGCGGGCCGCCGCCGAGGGACTGGTGCCGCCGCTCGCCCCCGACGCGCTCGCATTCTGACCGAGATTTTCGTCGGGTGGCCGGAATTCACCGTGCCCGTTGCGCACTTGCGCACTTCGGCAGTTGCGTACATCGGCACTTCGCCGCTTTACCGGAAGGCGGGCTTCCGGCAAAGCGGCGCTAAAAACGGTCAACTTCCATACGTCATAGCAGACTCATACGTCGAGCTGATCGGCGACAACGCGCAGTACGGAAGCGATCTTGTGTCCGTGCGCCTTGTCGGGATACCGGCCGCGCTGGAGGGAACGCGCGACGTCTTCGAGCAGCGTGGTGAGGTCCTGGACGATCGGCAGCAGCTCATCGGGTTTACGGCGCTGTGCCGCCGCGACCGAAGGAGCGGGATCCAGAAGTGTCACCGAAAGCGCCTGATCACCGCGCTGTCCTGCGACGACGCCGAATTCCACGCGCTGGCCGGGCTTGAGCGCAGCGACTCCGTCAGGCAGCACCGACGAGTGCACGAAGACGTCGCCGCCGTCATCGCGGGAGAGAAAGCCGAAGCCCTTCTCGCTGTTGAACCACTTGACCTTGCCGGTAGGCACGTCCGACCTCGTCCTCATTGCTCGAAACGACTCTGAATAAGACTTCAGCGGGTCCATCGGAGACCCGCTGGCACCAAGGCTAATGGCCTGGTGCTGTGTGACAAGACGCCAAGGTCCCGTTCCCCGGCCGTTCGACCGCCCCCTGAACGGATCTACCCTTGTCCGGTGAGCAAACAAACCATGGGCGCCGGTGACCTCCTGGTCCGTGTCGGCGCGATCGTCTTCCTCGTGGGCGCGGTCGGCACTCTCGTCACCGTCGCGCCGCTGCTGCTGGGCACGCATACGCTGCCGACGCCGGCGTATTTCGTGTCCATGCTGATGGGCGTGGGTATGGCGGTGGCGCTGTGCGGGCTGCTGAGGTCCGCCCTCGCTCAGCGGCAGACCGCACGGGAGCGGGGCGCGGCCGGTTCCTGAACCGGCCGCCGGGTTCTCCCGCCGAATCCGGCGGCGGCTTCCGCCGCCTCCGGTGCGCTCAGGCCGCCGCGGACGTGTGGGCCGCGAACCAGGCCGGAAATTCGGTGAGATCGTCCAGGACGACATCGGCTCCGGCCGCCCGCAACTCCGCCGCGTCGCACGGGCCCGTGGCCACCGCCACCGACAGCGCGCCCGCTTTTCGCGCGCCGCGCACGTCCCCGACGTGGTCGCCGACGTACACGCTCGCGCCGTACTCGATCAGCGCCTGGGCCTTCTGCTCCGCCCACAGCCAGCCGCGCACCTCGGCCTCGATCCCGACGTGCGCCAGGTGCAGTTCCGCGTTGGGCCCGTACTTCGCCGTCACCACCACCGGCCGCCCGCCGCCCGCCCGCACCGCCGCGACCGCCTCCGCCGCACCGCGCATCGCGGGCGTCGGCGCGATGGCGTGGTCCGGATACAGCGCCCGGTACAGATCGCCGATCTCGGCCACGCGCTCCGCGGGGAACCAGTTCGCCAGTTCGTCGTCCAGTGGCGGGCCCAGCCGCGTGACCGCCAACTCCGAGTCGATCCACACACCGGTCTCCGCCGAGAGCCGGTCGTACACGGCCTTGATCCCCGGCCGGGAGTCGATGAGCGTCATGTCGAGGTCGAAGCCCACCGTGAGGGTGGGCCGGGGCAGTACGGGGCTGAGGTCGCTGGTCACGCCCCCCATTCTCCCCTGCCGGGTCAACCCGATTTTTGTCCCCGTAGGGGGCGCGGGGAACCGCGCGGCCAGCCGTCGCGGCGGTGCACTGTCCGCACGGCGGGTTCGTGCCCCGAAGGGGCGCTGGGGGCACCTCCCAGCGGTAGCTGGGGGAGGAACTGCGCGGCCCGCCCCCACCGACCGGTGGTCGGGACACCACCGAATTGCCCCTCTGGGGCCGGTGGTGACCTGCGGGAGCATCGTGGCTGAGCGCGCAGTTCCCCGCGCCCCTAAAAGATCGGCCCGCCGCCCAGCGCAAAGGGACCGACCGGGGCCGCGCCCCGGAAGACTCGGCCCGCCGCCCGGCGCATAGGGACCGACCGGGGCCGCGCCTCGGGGAGAACCCGCCTTCGCAAGGGGAACCGACCGGAGCGGAGCCCTAGGCGCGGCGGCGGGCGCGGAGGATCAGGTAGAGGGCGGAGCCAACGGCGGCGACGCGGACCGCGAAGGGATAGGCGTCCTGGAAGGCGTGGCCCATCTGCCCCTGGGCGATGGGATCGCCCCATTTGCCGGTGTCGCGCCCCCAGACCCAGACGACGAGCCCGAGGGCGGCGGCCCCGGGAATCCCGAGGATGCCGAATTTGGCCTGGCGGCGGGTGAGTTGGCGGGAGAGATAACCGGCGAGCCAGCCGAGGCCGAGGGGAATCCAGGAGCCGATGACGGCACCCGCGACGAGAAGGGCGGCGGCGAGCAGGAGCAGCGGGCTGCCCCAGGTGACGGTACGGGCGGCGCGGCGGCGCGGCAGCCAGCGGCGGCGCGGACGGGCGGCGACCTCCTCCTCGTACTCGGCCCCCTCCTCGACCTCTTCCTCGACCGGCGCACGCGCCGCTCCGGGCCTGACCCTGGCCCGGGTGTCACCGTCGTCGTCCAGGTCCTCGTCGTCGAAGGGGATGAAGACGCCGCCGGTCATACCGGGCAGGCCCGTGAGTTCGTCACCGGCCCTGAGGTGGCCGTCGCGGCGCTCGTCCCGGTCCCACCAGTCGTCCTTCTTTCCCGCGCCCTTGCCGCCGCCGCCCTTGCCGCCGCCGGCCTTCTCCGTACCGTCCCTGCCCGCCGTCTTCCGCATCGAGGGCACGCCGTACGGGCCGTAGGGGCCCCCGGCGGGCGCGGACGGGGACGAGGGCGGGGCCGGGACCTCGGGGCCGGCGGCGGCGCCGGACGAGGCGGCACCGGAGCCGCCGGCCGCGGCCTCCACGACGGCGTCCGGGCTGCCGATCCGGCCCAGGATGCGGCGGACGGTCGCCGGGTTGTCGCTGTCCTTGCGCTCCCGGTCGATGTCGGTGCGGAGCTGCGCGACCAGCCGCATGCGCTGGGAGGCGGGCAGCGCGGTCTGCGCGAGGTCGCCGATCCGGCTGAGGTAGTCGAACACCATCTGGTCGCTCTCGACACCCACCGCCAAGCCCCTTTGTCCGCGCCCGTGTCCGACCCTGCACCGACCGTACCCGCCCGCCGTCACCGCTGTCCTCATCCGCGGCCGCCATCCATGGCCGCCGCGCCGAGGGGGGCTAATGTGGAACGGATGACGACCGGAGGGCAAGGATCTGTCCCGCGCACGCTCGCGGAGGACCTGCGCGCACGTGACGACGAGGCGCTGGGGCGGCTGCTGCGCGCCCGGCCGGACCTGCTGAGCCCCGTACCGAACGACCTGACGCAGCTCGCGACCCGCGCCTCCACCCGTACGTCGGTGGTCCGCGCGCTGGAGCACCTGGACCGCTTCACGCAGCAGGTCGCCGAGGCCCTGGCGGTGACGCAGGACCCGTGCTCGTACGGGACGCTGCTCACGCTGATGACGGGCGGCCCCGAGGGCACCGGGCACGCGGAGCCGCTGGACGCGGAGCTGGTGGCCGCGGTGACGGCCGCGCTGCCGCGCGCGGTGGACGTACTGCGGGCGCGGGCGCTGCTGTGGGGCCCCGACGACCGGCTGCGGCTGGTGCGCACCGCGCGGGACGTGCTGGCGCCCGCCGCCACCGTGCCGTCCGCGACCGGCCTCGGACCCTCGGTGAGCGAGGCGACCTCGGGCATGTCGCCCTCCCGGCTCCAGGAGATCCTGGCCGACGCCGGGCTCGATCCGACGCACGACCCGATGAGCGCGGTCACCGCGCTGGCCGGACTCTTCGCGGACCGCGACCGCACGGCGGCGCTGCTGGACACCGCGCCGGACGGGGACGCGCGCAAGGTGCTCGACCGGCTGGTGTGGGGGCCGCCGTACGGCGAGGTACGGGACGCGACCGTGCCGGTGCGGGCCGCGGACGCGGTGACGCCCGTGCAGTGGCTGCTCGCCCGCGGCCTGCTGCTGCCCGCGGGCCAGCACAATGTGCTGCTGCCGCGCGAGGCCGCGCTGAGCCTGCGCGGCGGCCGGGCGCACCGTACGCCGGAGCCGCTGCCGCCCGCCGTCGCGCCGGTGCCGCGTACCGAGCGGACCGTGGACATGACGGCGGCGGGGCAGGCGTTCACGGCCGTCAGCACGGTCGGCGAGCTGCTGAAGGAGTGGCAGACCGGCGGTCCTTCCGTCCTGCGCGCGGGCGGCATCAGCGTCCGCGACCTCAAGCGGACCGCGACCGCGCTGGACCTGACCGAGGCGCAGGCCGCCTTCTGGCTGGAGCTGGCCTACGCGGCCGGGCTGATCGCGACGGACGGCGAGCTGGACGAGGCGTACGCGCCGACGCCCGCGGCCGACGAGTGGCTGCTGCTGCCCGCGCAGGAGCGGTGGGCGACGCTGGCCGCCGCCTGGCTGACGGCGACGCGGACGCCGGGCGTGGTCGGCAGCAAGGACGCCAAGGGCCGCGCGCTGTCGGCGCTCGGCCCCGACCTCGACCGGTCGCTCGCGCCCCGGGTGCGCCGCCGCACGCTGCGCGTCCTCGCCGATCTGCCGCCGGGCTCGGCGGCGGCCCCCGACGAACTGCTGGCCCGGCTGCGCTGGGAACGGCCGCTGCGGCCCGGCGCGGACGCGCTCCGCGCCGACCTGCTGCGCTGGACGCTCCAGGACGCCGAGAATCTGGGCCTGACCGGGCGCGGGGCGCTCGCCGCGCACGCCAGGCCGCTGCTGGGCGGCGCGGGGACCCGCACGGCGGCGGAGTCCGCCGCGGCGGCCGGTGCCGCGGCCGGGCTGCTCGCGCCGCTGCTGCCCGAGCCGCTGGACCACGTGCTGCTCCAGGCCGACCTGACGGCGGTTGCGCCGGGGCCGCTGATGGCGCCGCTCGCCGAGACGCTCGGGGTGCTGGCCGACATCGAGTCCAAGGGCGGCGCGACGGTCTACCGCTTCACGCCGGAGTCGGTACGGCGCGCCCTGGACGCCGGGCGCACGGCGGCGGAGCTCCAGGACTTCCTGACCTCGCACTCGCGCACGCCGGTGCCGCAGCCGCTGAGTTACCTGATCGACGACGTGGCGCGCAGGCACGGCACGCTGCGGGTGGGGGCCGCGTCGGCGTATCTGCGCTGCGACGACGACGCGCTGCTGACCGAACTGCTCGCCGACCGGCGCGCGTCGGGCCTCGGGCTGCGCCGCCTGGCGCCGACGGTGCTCGCGGCCCAGTCGGAACCGGCCGTGCTGCTCGACAAATTGCGCGCGATGGGCCTGGCCCCGGCCGCCGAGTCCGCGGACGGCGATGTGCTGATCACCCGCGCCGACGCCCGCCGCACCCCGCCGCGTACGCCGCCCACGCCCGTCACGGACGGGCCGCCGGTGCCCGCGGGGGCGCTGCTGGGGGCCGCGGTGAAGGCGGTCCGCGCGGGCGACCGCGCCTCGACCGCCGTACGCCGCTCGCCCGACTCCGCGGTGTCCTCAACCGCCGCCGGGAGCGGGGACGGCGGCCTGCCCCGTACGCCCGCCGCCGACACGCTCGCCACCATGCAGGCGGCGGTGCTGAGCGGCGAGTCGCTGTGGATCGGTTACGTCAACGCGGACGGCGCCGCCAGTCAGCGGGTGATCGCGCCGGTACGGGTCGAGGGCGGCTATGTGACGGCGTACGACCACACCGTGGACGAGGTGCGCACCTTCGCGCTGCACCGGGTCACGGGCGTTTCGGAGCTGGCCGACGACCCGGCCTGACGCGCGCCCGCACGGTCCCTTCCGGCCGCACGATCCCTTCCTGCCGTACGCCCCGCCGGACGTCCCGGCGCCCGTCCCGGCGCGGTCCGCTGTCCGGCCGCCTGCCCTGCCACCAGTGGTGGCGGCGCGGGTAGAGGGCGCGGCCGAGGCGCAGGCCCAGCAGCAGGTAGCCGATGAGGGCACCCGCGGTGTTGAGGATGACGTCGTCGATGTCGAAGGACCGGCCCACGATGATGACGCCCTGGGTGGTCTCCACCATCAGCATCACCAGACCGGTCAGCACGCCCACCCTGAGCAGGCCGCGCGCCTTCGGGAACAGCATCGGCAGCAGGATTCCGAAGGGCACGCCGAGCAGGATGTTCCCGCCGATCTGCTTCACCGCGTCGCGCGTGCTCGGCCCGTTGAGGTAGGCCCTGATCGAGTGGCCCGGATGCAGATTGGAGTGGATCAGCGAGACGGACGCCGGTGACGGCACCAGCGTGACCTTCGCCAGCGCCACCGCGAAGGCCACCATCCCGACGATCGCCGCCGCCAGCACCACCACACGGGCGAGCGTCGCGCCCCACGAACGGCGCTGCAGCAGGGGGACGTACGGCTCCTCGACCGGCTCGGGCTCGACGACGGGCGCGGCCTTGGGCTTCGGCCCGAACCTGGACCTCAGCGTGGGCCTCAGCTCGGGCTCCGGGGTCGCCTTCGGACCGGCCTTGGCGGCCGGGGGCGCGGCCTTCGTCCAGGGCCAGGTCCGGGCGGGCGGCGTGTCCCGAGCCGTCGTCCGGGCCTTCGGTGCCGTCTTCGCGGGTGCTTTCGCCGGTGCCTTCTTACGGGTCAGGGCCTGGGCCTTGGTACGCGGCTGGGCGGCCTTGCGTACGGGGGTGCGTGCGGGCTTGGCCGCGGACTTCGCCGTGGGGGCCGGGTCCGCCGTGGCCTTCGACGCCTTCGCCTTCGGCCCGTCCTTCGGTTCCTTCGACGCCGCGCGGAACAGCGCCATCCTCACCGCCATGAACCCTTGCCCCCCTCGGATAGACACCGTCATGGCGGCGCATACCCGCGACCGGCCGCCGTACGCCGTCCGCACACGACGACTCGACGGCCGATCTCCTTGGGCGGCAGGGGACTTCAGCCGTGGCGGCCCCTGCGTCGCGTCGCCGCGACGAGCAGCCCGCCCGCTCCCAGCGCCCCGGCCGCCGCCACGGCCAGCCACGCGGTCTCCGCGCCGGTGTGCGGAAGCTGCCCGGGAGGCGAGGTCGGAGGTGACGTGGGCGGGGCCGTCGGAGGCGTCGTCCAGCCCGTCGTCGGCGGCGTCGTGGGCGGCGTGGTCGGAGGCGTCGTCCAGCCCGTCGTCGGCGGGGTGGTCGGCGGCGTGGTCGGAGGCGTCGTCCAGCCCGTCGTCGGCGGCGTGGTGGGCGGGGACGTGGGAGGCGACGTGGGAGGCGACGAGTACGGCGGGGTCGTCGGCGGGCACGACGTGCTCTCGCTGGGCGACGGCCACCCGGTGTCGGGGGCGGACGACCATCCCGTATCGCTGTACGAGGGCCCGTCCGCGGGGCTCGGGGCCGCGCCGGCCGCCGAACCGGGGAGCAGCAGCCCGGCCGCGGCCATGACCGCGGCGCCGACGACGGCTGTGGAGGCCGCGACGGCCCGCAGCTTCCCCCGCTCACGCGGGTCTGCGGGGGGAAGCGCGGGGGGAGGAGACAGTGGGTTGTCCATAGCGGGCAGATAACAGCAGGTCGGGTGCGACGCGCCGGTCGCCACGTACGCGATCGGCGCAGCTTCGCTCGGATGGCGAACGGTTGCGCGCAGGGTTGGCCGCCATCGGGGTGAACCGCGACACGCGGTCTTGACCGCCATTCGCAGTACACTTCTCTGTTCGGTCCCGTCAGCGGAGGTAATGCGTGTCCTGTCTCATCGTGCAGAGCGACAAAACGCTCCTCCTGGAGGTCGATCACGAGCAGGCGGACGCCTGCCGCCGGGCCATCGCGCCCTTCGCGGAGCTGGAGCGCGCCCCCGAGCACATCCACACCTACCGGCTGACCCCGCTCGGCCTGTGGAACGCGCGGGCGGCGGGCCACGACGCCGAGCAGGTGGTGGACGCGCTGGTCGAGTACTCGCGCTATCCGGTGCCGCACGCGCTGCTGGTCGACGTGGCCGAGACGATGGACCGCTACGGGCGGCTGCGGCTGAGCAAGCACCCCACCCACGGCCTGGTGCTGACCAGCACCGACCGCCCGGTCCTCGAGGAGATCCTGCGCTCGAAGAAGATCCAGCCGCTGGTGGGCGACCGGATCGACCCGGACACGGTGCTGGTGCACCCCTCCGAGCGCGGCCAGATCAAGCAGGTGCTGCTCAAGCTCGGCTGGCCCGCCGAGGACTTCGCCGGTTACGTGGACGGCGAGGCGCACCCGATCGAGCTGGACGAGACCGGCTGGGCGCTGCGGCCGTACCAGCGGCAGGCCGTGGAGAACTTCTGGCACGGCGGCTCCGGTGTCGTCGTGCTGCCCTGCGGCGCGGGCAAGACGCTGGTCGGCGCGGGCGCGATGGCCGAGGCCAAGGCGACCACGCTGATCCTGGTGACGAACACCGTCTCGGCGCGGCAGTGGAAGAGCGAGCTGATCAAGCGGACGTCGCTGACCGAGGAGGAGATCGGCGAGTACAGCGGCACCCGCAAGGAGATCCGGCCGGTCACCATCGCCACGTACCAGGTGCTGACGACCAAGCGGAAGGGCGTCTACGCGCACCTGGAGCTGTTCGACTCCCGCGACTGGGGTCTGATCCTCTACGACGAGGTACACCTGCTGCCCGCGCCGGTCTTCAAGTTCACCGCCGACCTCCAGGCCCGGCGGCGGCTCGGCCTGACCGCGACGCTGGTCCGCGAGGACGGCCGCGAGTCCGACGTCTTCTCCCTCATCGGCCCGAAGCGGTTCGACGCGCCCTGGAAGGAGATCGAGGCGCAGGGCTACATCGCGCCCGCCGACTGCGTCGAGGTCCGCGTCAACCTCACCGACTCCGAGCGGCTCGCCTACGCGACCGCCGAGCCCGAGGAGAAGTACCGCTACTGCGCCACGACCGCCACCAAGCGGCGCGTCACCGAGGCGCTGGTCGCCCAGCACAAGGGTCAGCAGACCCTCGTCATCGGCCAGTACATCGACCAGCTCGACGAGTTGGGCGAACACCTCAACGCCCCCGTCATCAAGGGCGAGACCACCAACGCCCAGCGCGAGAAGCTCTTCGGCGCCTTCCGCAACGGCGAGATCTCCGTCCTGGTCGTCTCCAAGGTCGCCAACTTCTCCATCGACCTCCCCGAGGCCACCGTCGCCATCCAGGTCTCCGGCACCTTCGGCTCCCGCCAGGAGGAGGCCCAGCGCCTCGGCCGCGTCCTGCGCCCCAAGGCCGACGGCCACGAGGCCCGCTTCTACTCCGTCGTCGCCCGCGACACCATCGACCAGGACTTCGCCGCCCACCGCCAGCGCTTCCTCGCCGAACAGGGCTACGCCTATCGCATCATCGACGCCGACGGCCTCCTGGAAGGCGAGACGGCCTAGACCGGTTCCGATCTCCGAGGCCACGAAGGGGATCTCCGCATACGCGGGCACGGCGGCCGACGGCCAGGGAGAGGGCGGTGAGGAGCGCTTCATGCCACACGGGACTCCGCTCACCGCGCTGAGGGACGCCGTCGCCACCGGACGCGACCAGTACGAGGTGCGGCTCACCTCTCCGGGCCTGAGGAAACTCGCCGCCTACGCCTATGTGGCCGAGCAGTTCGGCTACCGGTACGCGGGCCCGGCGCCCGGCAGCCCGCTCGATGAACCAGCCGCTGATGACCTTCCGGCGGAGCCCGGAGTCGGGGGATCTCGCCGCGCGGACCGCGGCCCGGTATCCCGACCCGGCCGGGGGCGGTCCGCTGCCGGGGATGGTCGAGGGACGCGGGCTGCGGCCCGCGAAGTCGGCGGCGGGTGACGTGCGCCTGATCCATTCGCGGATGGTCGTCGACGCGTGCCTTCGCTACAGCCGGCGGGCGCTGAAGAACATCCTGGTGCTGCTCGTCGTCATAGCGGTCGTCCTCTTCTTTCCCGGATACACCGTGCGTCACGTCCTCGTCGGCGCGGGCGTATGGCTGGCTTTCTTCGCCGTGTACCTGATCGGGCTCGGCATCGCGCGGCTCAGACTCGCGCGGCATCGGAACCGCTTGGCGGCAAGCGGAGTCCAGTGGCCGCCGCCGTAGATCCGGGCGGCGGGCGGGAGTCCGCGGCAGCGACTGCCCCCGCTGAGAGCTGCCGTGCGGGCCCGGCGTCATGACGACAGCGCTTAGCCGGCGGCGGGGAGGTGGAAGTAGATCAGGAGGGTGGTGACGGCGAGGAGCGGGGCGGCGAGGGAGGCGACGGCGCGGGTCGTGCGGTGGCGCAGGCGCCAGGGGAGGACCCAGGACACGACGAGCGCGACGACGGCGAGCAGGAGGACGGCGGGGGCGACCAGGAGCATGGTGGTCAGCGCCTGGCAGCCGTTCGGCGTGCAGGAGTCCGTCGCCATCGGGGAGAACATCGCGATCAGGCCGCAGAAGGCGATGACCGGGCCGCCGAGGACGGTGGCGATCAGCGGGGCGACGTAGGCGCGGCTGTCGTGGTCCGGCGGCCTGAAGCGGGGCACGAAGGCAGGCATGACGGGGGCGGGGCCGTAGGCGGGGCTCTGCCGGACCTGCGGACGGACGCCCGCGCCGTGCTGCCACTCGTGCGGCTGCGGCGGGCCGTACGGGTCCTGCGGGACGTACGGGCGGCTGTTGGTCATGTCATCCATTCAACGGACCGGGCGGCCGGGCCAGATCCGGCGTCGTACTCAGGTCGGCGTGGGCGGGTACTCAGGGCGGTGCCGGCCAGCAGGGCGAGGCCGAGCAGGGGGTAGGGGGCGGCGAGGGGCTGTTCCCACCAGCGGAAGTGCAGGTCGCGGTCGCCCTGGTGCGGCACGAGCCACATGCTGCGGCCGTAGAAGACGGCGGCGCAGCCGAGGAGCGCGGCGCAGCGGCCGAGCAGGACGGCGGGGCGCGGACCGCGCGACCGTGCCGTACGGGAGCCGGGGCCTGGGCCGCTGCCTGGGCCTGGGCCTGGGCCTTCCGCGGACAGGCGCGTGGCCAGGAACGTCAGGAGGGGCACGCACCAGACCCAGTGGTGGGACCAGCTCACCGGCGAGACCAGCAGCGCGGTGACGGCCGCGCAGAGCAGGCCGAGCGCGGGCCGGCCGCAGCGGTGGGCGCGGGCGGCGACGGCGAGTCCCGCGGCGGCGGTGAACAGGGCGGACGCGGCCCAGAGCAGGCCGGGGGCCGGGGTGTGCAGGACGCGGGCGAGCAGACCCTGGAGGGACTGGTTGTCGACGATCCAGACCTTGCCGACCCGGTCGGTCTCGTAGAGCCGGGCGGTCCAGAAGTCCAGCGAGGCGCCGGGCAGGACGGCGAGCCCCAGGGCCGCGCTCGCGGCGAATCCGGCGGCGGCGCGGCCCGCCTCCCGGCGGCGGCCGGTGAGCGCGAGGTGCACGGCCAGCAGCGCGGGCGTGATCTTGACGCCCGCCGCGAGGCCCAGCGCGAATCCCTTGCCGCGCGCGCCCTCGGGGCGGGTGAGGTCCCACAGGACGAGGGCGACGACGGCGAGGTTGATCTGCCCGAAGACCACCGTCTGGAAGACGGGTTCGAGCCAGAGCGCGCCCGCGGTGCCGAGCAGGACGGGCGCCGCGTACCGCCGGGACCGTACGGCGTCGGCGGCGGCGGCGGTCCTGGTGTCCGCGGCCAGCCGCAGGGAGAGGCGGACGAGGGCGGCCAGCAGGGCCAGATTGGCGGCGACGCAGGCCGCGCGGGCGGCCGACAGCGGGAGCCGGGCGACCGGGGCGAAGAGCAGGGCCGCGAAGGGCGGGTACGTGGCGGGCAGGCGCCAGCGTGTGACGCGGAATCCGTACAGGTCCCGGCCGCCGAGGACGGCGGCGCCTTCGGCGCGGTAGACCTGAAGGTCGGCCATCGGGACCGGGCGGCAGAGCCACCAGGCAGCGAAGAGGGCGAGGGAGAGCGCGAGCGCGGCCAGCGCCGGCGCGGTCGTGCCGGAGAAGCGGGCGCTACGGGGACGGCGAGGGTCGGCGGGGCGCGCCGGGCCGAGCGCGGGAGCGGTCACCGCGGCGACAGTAGTGGACCTGCCCGCCGGTGATCGTCAAGGCGGCGCGGGGCCGCCGCTCAATAGCGCTTGCCCTCGTTGCCAAGCAGCACCACTTCGACGGCCGTGACGGCGAAGACACGGACCGCGCGCAGCGTGCTTCCCAGCAGGTGGCGGGGGTGATCGGGGCGGGCACCGAGAGCGGTGCCGCCGTGGACGGTGGGACCTGGGGCAACGGTGGAGGTGGTCATGAATCCACCGTACGAAATCAGGCATACGGCCTACGTCGGGCTCAGGGCGTAACTCTCACGCTCCGTGTCCGACTCTGGTCTGACACCGGACCCTGACCCGGGTATCAGGGTCACCCCTGAGGCCCTACGGCCTGCGGCTCCCCCGGGCACCCCGATCCCCCGCGCCGACCGCGCCCCGCCAAAGCCCCGACCGGGACCCGCCCGCACCCCGCCCGGGACGTGCCCGCCCCGTGTCCCCGCCGCGCCCGCACCCCGCCGAGGCCCCGCCCGCGCCGCGTCCCCGCACCGCCCGGCCGCGGGTCGAACGGGGGGTGAAATCCATTCGCGGCTCCCCGCGCGGACGCGTATGATCGCCGGTCTTGCCGCCTCCCCACGGGAGTGCCGCCGGCCGGACGGAAACCGGTCGGCTCGTCGCCTCGCCGACGACCCCTCGCGTACGCACTCGTATCAGCCGGAGGCAAAGCCGTGCCCTCGCACGTCCCGACCCAGGGCAGCAGCCCCAGCCCGCAGGACAGCACCGACCACTCCCCCGACCCGCTCGGCAGGGAACGCTCCCACCTCGCCTCGTCCCGTACAGCGCTGCGCGCCATGCGGCACGACGTGGAGTCGCTCGACATCACGGACGTGACGGGAAACTGGGTCAACGCCAAGATCCTCGCCGCCGAGATCGACGACCGCATCAAGGCGCTCTCCGACCTCGCCGACACCCCGCTCTTCTTCGGCCGCCTGGACTACCTGCACGCGCCCGGCACGGAACTGGCCGAGGGCGCGACCGGCGAGCAGTTCTACATCGGCCGCCGCCATGTGCACGACGCGGACGGCGACCCGATGGTGATCGACTGGCGCGCGCCGGTCTCGCAGCCCTTCTACCAGGCGTCGCGCCGCAAGCCGATGGACGTACGGCTGCGCCGCAGGTTCGGCTACACCGGCGGGGACCTGACCGCGTACGAGGACGAGTACCTCACCGACCCGCCCGAGGGCGCGGCGGATCCGGGGACGTCGAGCAAGCTGCTCCAGAGCGAGATCGAACGGCCTCGCGTCGGCCCCATGCGCGACATCGTCGCCACCATCCAGCCCGAGCAGGACGAGATCGTCCGCGCCGACATCACCGGCAGCGTCTGTGTGCAGGGCGCGCCCGGCACGGGGAAGACCGCCGTCGGCCTGCACCGGGTCGCGTATCTGCTGTACGCGCACCGCGAGCGGCTGGCGCGGACCGGCACGCTGGTGATCGGGCCGAACCGGTCCTTCCTCCAGTACATCGAGCAAGTGCTGCCCGCGCTGGGCGAGTTGCAGGTCAAGCAGGCCACCGTGGACGACCTGGTGGCCCATGTCGAGGTGCGCGGCACCGACTCGGCGGCGGCGGCCACCGTCAAGGGCGACGCGCGGATGGCGGAGGTGCTGCGACGGGCGGTGCGGTCCGGCATCCGGATGCCCACCGAGCCGGTGATGGTGGTGCGCGGCTCGCGGCGCTGGCGGGTCCCGGCGTACGAACTGGAGGAGATCGTCAAGGAGTTGGCGGCCCGCGACATCCGGTACGGCGCCGCGCACGACGCGCTGCCGCAGCGGATCGCGCACGTCGTCCTCGTACAGATGGAGCGCTCGGGCGAGGCGCCGGACGACCGCGTGCAGGACGCGGTGGCGCGAACTCCCGCCGTGAAGGCGGCCGTCAAGGCCTGCTGGCCCGCGGTCGACCCGGCCAAGACGGTGCTGCGGCTGCTGTCGGACCCGGAGTTCCTGGCCGAGGCGGCGGACGGGGTGCTGGACGCCGAGGAGCAGCGGACGATCCTGTGGGCGAAGCCCGCGCGGGGGCTGGCGTCGGCCAAGTGGTCAGCCGCCGACGCGGTGTTGATCGACGAGGCGTACGACCTCGTGCAGCGGACGTCGTCGCTCGGGCATGTGGTGCTGGACGAGGCGCAGGACCTGTCGCCGATGCAGTACCGCGCGGTGGGGCGGCGCTGCTCGACCGGGTCCGCGACCGTGCTCGGCGACCTCGCGCAGGGCACCACGCCCTGGGCCACCGGCTCGTGGGCCGAGGCGCTGGGCCATCTCGGCAAACCGGACGCCCGCGTCGAGGAGTTGACGGCCGGTTTCCGTGTGCCGCGCGAGGTGATCGCGTACGCCACGCGGCTGCTGCCGCAGATCGCGCCGGGCCTCGCGCCCGCCACGTCCGTCCGTGAGGCGGCCGGCACGATGTCGGTACGGGCCGTCGCCGCCGACGCGCTGGACGCGGCCGTGCTCGCGGCCTGCGACACGGCGCTCCGGCACGAGGGGTCCGTCGGCCTGATCGCCGCCGACCCGCGGATTCCCGTACTGGCCAGGGCACTTGACGCCGCCGGAATCCAGTACGTCTCGCCCGGCGAGGAGACCTCCGCCGAGGCCCGCGTCACGCTGGTGCCCGCGTCCCTGGCCAAGGGCCTGGAGTACGACTACGTCGTGCTCGACGAGCCCGCGGACATCGTGGCCGCCGAGCCCGACGTCCGCACCGGCCTGCGACGCCTGTACGTCTGCCTCACCCGCGCCGTCTCCGGCCTCGCGGTGCTGCACACCGCGCCGCTCCCCGAGGCCCTGGCCTCGGTCTAGGGCGCGTCCGCACGGTCTCGGCCGCTGACGGCGCCCGACTGACCGCGCCTGGCGCGCCGCTCCGCGCTACGACTGCTCGATGCGGAAGAAGTTGCCCGCCGGATCCCGTACGGCGCCGTCCCGTACCCCCCACGGCTGACTGGCGGGCTCCTGGAGCACCTCGGCCCCCGCCGCCCCCGCGACGGCCTCGAACGTCGCGTCGAGGTCGTCGCTGCGGAAGTGCAACGGCCGCAGTTCCCCCTTGGCCAGCAGCGCCGCCAGCGTGTCCCCGTCCTCCTTCGACCGCCCCGCGTGCGGCTGCGACAGCACGATCTGGATCTCCGGCTGGCTCTTGGTCGTCAGCGTGATCCACCGGAACCCGTCGTGCTCGACCTCATTGCGCACGGTGAGACCGAGGGTGTCCCGGTAGAAGACGAGGGCGGCGTCGGGGTCGTCGACGAGGACGTGCACGGCACTGATGGAAACGGTCATACGGCCGATGCTAGGGCCTGTCCGGCCGATACCGGAGGCGACGGGCGCGGCGTCAGAGCGGCGAGCGCGCGGCGGCGCCGCCCGTCTTGCGGGGGCGGGTCACCAGCATGACCTGGCAGCCGGGGACGACCTCCAAGTCGCTGTGGTCGCGGGCGCGGTAGGCGCTGGGGGTCTCGCCGACGATCTGGGTGAAGCGGGCGGAGAAGGAGCCCAGGCTGGTGCAGCCGACGGCGAAGCAGGCGTCGGTGACGCTGACGTCGCCGCGCCGTAGGAGGGCGGTGGCGCGCTCGATGCGGCGGGTCATGAGGTAGGAGTACGGGGTCTCGCCGTACGCCGCGCGGAACTGGCGGCTGAAGTGGCCGGTCGACATCAGCGCGGTCCGGGCCAGGGCCGGGACGTCGAGCGGCTCGGCGTACTCGCGGTCCATACGGTCGCGGGCACGCCGAAGAAGCCGCAGTTCGTCCAGGTCCATGACGCTCATGGCTCCATTGTGGCGCGGGGGTACGACAACGCCGGTACGCGCCCCGGACCAGGCGCACCGGACCGGAGCCGCCGGTCCCGCCGGACGGCGGGGGCGGCCGAGGCGGCGCGCCCGCAGACGCACGGCTCCCGTCCGCCGGACGGCGGGACCGTCCGGGGCGGCGCGGCGGCCGTACCGCCGTGCCTCAGGAGACCGCGACCGGGGTGTCCAGGGCGGTGCGCCAGCGGGCGACGGCGCGGACGTCGACCGGGGAGGTCCAGCCCGCGGGGCGCACGGCGCCGCCGACGTGGAAGCCGTCGAGCCCCGCGCCGCGCAGGTGCGGCACATGGTCAAGGAGCAGGCCGCCGCCGACGAGGAGCTGGGGTTCGTACCCCGGCTCGCCGGTGCGCGCGGCCTCGTCGCAGAGCACCGAGAGCCCGGCGGGCACGCCGTCCGCGGCGCCCGCGGTGAGGTACGTGTCGAGGCCCGGCAGCCCGGCGAGCTGGAGGCGGAGCGCGTCGCGGTCGGCGGCGCGGTCGATGGCCCGGTGGAAGGTCCAGCGGCAGCCGTCGATGACGTCGACCAGCGCGTGCACGGCGTCGAGGTCGGCGCGCCCGCCGTCGTCGAGGAAGCCGAGGACGAACTCGTCGGCGCCCTCGGACCGCAGGGACTGCGCGGCGGCGCACAGGGCGTCGAGGTCGCGCGCGTCCCCGGCGCTGAATCCGTCGGACAGCCGCAGCATGACGCGCAGCGGGATGTCGACGGCCGCCCTGACCGCCCCGAAGGTGGCGCGGGAGGGGGTGAGCCCGTCCGCGGCCATGTCGGTGACCAGTTCGAGGCGGTCCGCGCCGCCGTCCCGGGCCGCTACGGCATCGTCCGCGCCGAGGGCGATCACCTCGAAGATTGGTCTAGACATATGAGCAAGGGTGCCACATGCGTCACTCCCGCGCGAGACGTGTAGCGCACAATTACCGGCATGTCCTTCACGCCCGCCGCCCCTCACCCCCGCTACGACGCCCTGCTCGCCGAGTGGTGCGACCTGCTGCGCCGCTGCCAGGAGCCGACAGCGGACGACGCGCCCGCCCCCGACCCCGCGCCGTACGGCGCCGATCTGCTCGGCCGATGGGCCGAACCGCAGCGGCGCTACCACACGCTGGACCATCTCCAGGCGGTCCTGGACCACGCCACCGAACTGACCGCGTACGCCGACGATTCCGACGCGGTGGCCCTCGCCGCCTGGTTCCACGACGCGGTCTACCGCCCCGACCGCTCGGAGAACGAGGAGCGCAGCGCCCACCTCGCCGAACGCGCCCTACCCGAGGCGGGCGTGGCCGCCGACCGCACCGCCGAAGTCGCCCGCCTGGTGCGTCTGACGGTCACCCACGACCCGGCCGAGGGCGACCACAACGGCGAGGTCCTCTGCGACGCCGACCTCGCCGTCCTGGCCGGCGACCCCGCCGCCTACGCGGCCTACGCCGCCGCCGTCCGCTCCGAGTACGCCTTCGTGCCCGACGACGCCTTCCGCACCGGCCGCGCCGCCGTCCTGCGCCAACTCCTCGCCCTCCCCGCCCTGTTCCGCACCCCCTACGGCAGGGACCAGTGGGAACGCACGGCCCGCCGCAATCTGACGACGGAACTGGAGCTGCTCACGGCCTGACGGAGCTGGAGCTGCTCACGGCCTGACGTATTTGCGCCGCCGCAGGCCCGCGGCGGTCAGCAGGCGGACGATCTCCTTGCTGCCGGTCTCGACCGCGCCGAGGGCGACCGCGTCGGCGTACCGCTCGGAGGGGATGTCGTAGTGGTCGCGTTCGAAGGCGCGGGACGGGGCGCCGAGGCGGGCCGCGAAGGCGTGCAGTTCGGCGTAGGAGACGTCGCTGACCAGGTGCGACCAGTGGCGGCCGTGGCCGGGCCAGGTCGGCGGGTCGATGTAGAGGGTCATGAGGGGTCCGACTCGGCGTAGTGGGTCATACCGGGTTCACCGGGGTCAGGGCGCCGACGGGGGCGACGACGGCGCCGCGGGCCTCGCAGACCCAGTGCGGGTCGGGGCCGAGTTCGGGTTCGACGGCCAGGGCGTGCGGGTCGTCGCAGTCCGGGCACAGCGGCCAGCGCCCGTAGCGTTCGAGCAGGGCGTCCTGGACGTCCTGGGCGAGCAGCCCGGGGATGTACTCCGCGCCGTCCGGCCACTGCTCCAGCCACCAGCGGCGCTTGCTGACGGCATCCTCGACCAGCGAGACGATGTCGGCCTCCGCGACACCGCGGGCGCTGAGGTCGGACAGCACGAGAGCTCGGGCACCATGCAGCACGGTTTCACCTTCCATCCCTCCATTGTCGCAAGCCCGGCGGACGCGGACGCCGTGATCGGCGGGTGCCTTGACGTACGGCCGTCTCTGAAAATACCTTTCAGAAGGTGACCTATAGCGTGAAGGAAACTTTCTCCCCGAGCGTCCGCGCCCTCCGCGGCGTGTCCGGCGCGCCCGTCCTCCCCGTCACGCCCCCCGACCCGGGGGCCCTCGCCGCCAAGGTCCGCACCCTCGCGCCGTCGATGACCCGGTCCATGCACCGGGTCGCGGAAGCCGTCGCGGGTGATCCGGCGGGCTGTGCCCATCTGACCGTCACGGCGCTCGCGGTGCGCACCGGCACCAGCGAGGCGACCGTCGTCCGCACCGCCCGGCTGCTGGGCTACCCCGGCTACCGCGATCTGCGGCTGGCGCTGGCCGCGCTCGCCGCCCAGCAGGCCACCGGGGCGCCGCCCGCCGTCACCGCCGACATCGCCGTCGACGACCCGCTCGCCGACGTGGTCACCAAGCTGGCCATGGAGGAGCAGCAGACCCTCGCCGACACCGCCGCCCAGCTCGACATGGGCCAACTGGAGGCCGCCGTCGCCGCGTTGGCCGCCGCCCGGCGGACCGACATCTACGGGATAGCCGCGTCCGCGCTGGTCGGCCAGGACCTGGCGCAGAAGCTGCTGCGGATCGGCCTGATCGCGCACGCGCACGCCGACCCGCACCTGGCGGTCACCAACGCCGTACAGCTCAAGCCGGGCGATGTGGCCCTGGCCATCACGCACTCGGGCAGTACGCACGACGTCATCGAGCCGCTGCGGGCCGCGTTCGACCGGGGGGCGACGACCATCGCCATCACCGGCCGGGCGGACGGCGCGGTCACGCAGTACGCCGATCTGGTCCTGACCACGTCCACCTCCCGCGAGAGCGAGCTGCGGCCCGCCGCGATGTCCAGTCGTACGAGTCAGCTCCTCGTCGTCGACTGTCTGTTCATCGGCGTCGCGCAGCGCACCTACGAGACCGCGGCCCCGGCGCTGTCCGCCTCGTACGAAGCGCTCGCGCACCGGCACAGTCCCCGCTCGGGCCGCGCCTGACGGCCGGTCCGCACCACTCCACGACCCCCACAGCAGAAGGATGAACGAGCCGCATATGTCGCACTACACCGAGCTGCGCCGCGAGCTGGAGACCCTCACCACCGAGGCGTTCCGGCCCGAGCTCGCCGAGATCGACCGGATGCCCACCCTGGAGATCGCGCGGACCATGAACGGTGAGGACGCCACCGTTCCGGCCGCGGTCGCCGGGCAGTTGCCCGTGATCGCCGCCGCCATCGACGGGATCGCCGCCCGGATGGAACGCGGCGGACGGCTGATCTACGCGGGCGCCGGTACGGCGGGCAGGCTCGGCGTGCTCGACGCGAGCGAGTGCCCGCCGACCTTCAACACCACGCCGGGACGCGAGGTGCTCGGACTGATCGCGGGCGGCCCGTCCGCGATGATCACCTCCATCGAGGGCGCGGAGGACAGCAAGGAGCTGGCCGCCGCCGACCTCGCCGCACTCGGACTGACCCCGGCCGACAGCGTCGTCGGCGTCTCCGCCTCCGGGCGCACGCCCTACGCGGTCGGCGCGGTGGAGTACGCGCGCGCCACCGGGGCGCTCACCGTGGGCCTGTCCTGCAACGCGGACTCGCCGCTCGCGGCGGCGGCCGACCACGGCATCGAGGTCGTCGTCGGGCCCGAACTGATCGCCGGTTCCACCCGGTTGAAGTCCGGCACCGCGCAGAAGCTCGTGCTCAACATGCTCTCGACCATCACGATGATCCGGCTCGGCAAGACGTACGGGAACCTCATGGTCGACGTGCGGGCCTCCAACGAGAAGCTTCGGGCACGCTCGCGGCGGATCGTCGCGCTGGCCACCGGTGCGGACGAGGAGGCGATCGAGGACGCGCTGACCGCCACCGACGGCGAGGTCAAGCACGCCATCTTGACGCTGCTCGCCCATGTGGACGCGGCCACGGCGGCCCGGCTGCTGACGGAGTCGGGCGGCCACCTGCGGCAGGCGCTGGAGGCCGCGCCGAAGTAGCCGCGCGGGAACGGGAGTTCACGGGCGCTTGGCGGACTCGGCCGCCATCAGCACCGAGGCCAGCCATTCGCCGTCGAAGAGGGTGGCGTCCGCCAGGCGGTGGGCGCCGCCGTACGCGTTGAGCATCGTCTTGGCGGCGCGCAGCGCGGCCGGGGAGCGGCGGAGCATCGGCCGCGCCCACTGGTCGACGGCGGCGTCCAGCTCGGCCTCGGGCACGGCCTTGTGCAGGACGGACAGCTCGACGGCCCTGACCGCGTCGAACGCCTCGCCGGTGAGGACGAGTTCGCGGATGCGGGCGGCTCCCACCTCGTTGAGCAGCCGGGGCAGGATGCCGCCCCAGGCGGGCGGCAGGCCCAACGCCAGTTCGGGCAGCCGGAACCGGCTGGTGTCGGCGCCGACCCGCAGGTCGCAGAACATCGCGAGCGCCACGCCCGCGCCGATCACGTCGCCGTGCACCCGCGCGACGGTGACGGCGCCGAGCGTGGCGAGCGCCTCGCACACCTGCCGCGCCTTGTTGCCCATGGTGCGCAGGCCGGACCCCGTGGGGTCGGCGGCCAGCGACTCGGCGAATTCCCTGCGGTCGCCGCCGAGGCAGAAGTGCTCGCCGGCGCCGGAGAGTTCGAGCACCCGTATGCCGGGGTGGTCCTGCACCGAGCGGAGTACGGCGAGCAGTTCGTCCAGGACCGGGCCGGTGACGGCGTTCCCGGTCTCCGGGGTGTTCAGCCGTACGCGCAGCAGCGCTCCTTCCTGGCTGACGCGCAGGACCTTGAAGTAGTTCATCATGCTGTCGTTCGCCACCGGTTCTCTCGTACGGTCGTGCCGTGTGCGGCCTACAGGTCTCTGGGGCCCGCCTGTTCGGGTACGCGGGCGGACGCGGAGTCGGACACCGTCAGTGTCGTCATCCGCCGGAAGGCGACCCGCGGCGCCCACTCGGGGTCGCGGTGGACGCTCAGTCCCGGCAGCTTCCTGAGCAGCGCGGTCAGCAGCGCGGTGGCCTCCATCCTGGCCAGCGGGGCGCCGACGCAGTAGTGGATGCCGCCGCCGAAGCTGAGGTGGCTGACCTTGCGGCGGATGTCGAAGATGTGCGGGTCGGCGTACTGCGCGGGGTCGTGGTTGGCGGCGGCGAGCATCAGGTGGACGGTCTCGTCCTTGGGCACCTCGATGCCCGCGAGCGTCATGTCGTCGCCCGCGACCCGCGTCACGACGTGTATCGGCGGGTCGTAGCGCAGCACCTCCTCGACCGCGCCGGGGATGTCCTGCGGGTGGGCGCGCAGCCAGCCCATCTGGCGGGGGTGCTCGGCGATCAGCCACGCCATGGTGGACAGCAGATTGGAGGTGGTCTCCAGGGCGGCGAGCACCACCAGCAGCGCGAGGTAGTAGACGGCCTCGTCGGCGCGGTCGCGGTCCGGCTCCAGTTCGTCCCAGGTGCGCAGCCACTGCGAGACCGGGTCGTCCCCCGGCGACCTGCGCCTTTCACGCACCAACGCGGCGAAGTACTGGTGCAGTGTCACGGTGGCTTCGTCGGAGATCGCGAGCTGGCTCGGGGTGGGCAGCAGCTCCTGGGTGAACACCTGGGCGTGGGTCAAGTCCCGCAAAAGAGGGAAGTCAGCGGAAGGCAAACCCATCCACTCTCCTATCGTGCGCACCGGCAGCTCCTCGCTCACCAGTGACACAAAATCGGCCACTCCGTCACGCAGGTGTTCCGCGAGCCGGCCGACCAGGCGGTCCGTCGTCTTTTCCACCGATATCCGAATGTCACCGAGCGCCCTCCGGTCGAACATATTTCCGACCGAGCGGCGCATCATTGTGTGATGCGGTGGATTGAGCCGGACCAGAGTCTGGCCGATCTGCCGTGAGGAAGGCGCGCTCCAGCGCGTTCCCTGGCCTTGCCTGGCGGCCCATTCGTTGTCGGTCACACGCCAGGACCGGTCCCTCAGCACCTGGTCGCTGAGGCCGAACGACGTGACCAGGTGGCCACCCCAGGGCGCCGGGACGACATCCCCCATCGAGCGAAGCTCGTCGTAAAGAGGCAGCGGACTTTCCTGTCCGCCGGGCTTACGGAGTCGGGAAAAAAGTGATACAACTCTTCGCCGGTCGGTGGGGGCGACCGAATACGGTGTGACCATGGCGGCATTTCTCCTTGGTCCTCAATGCCAGGCCTGATTGACCTGTCCTGCATACCCCGGGCACGAGATGCGTATCCGATCGGACACTGCTTGTAATTGTGGCAAGCGTCACACCGTCGGCGATGGTTTCCGGCCAGGTCCGTTCTTTATCGAAACCGGCCGACCGTAAAGCCACGGTCGGCCGGTTTTCGACTTGTGCGTCGTCGCGTGTTACGCCTTGAGCCAGTTGAGGAACGAGCTCCAGCGGCTGGCCGCCTTCGGCTTGCCCTGCCCGTGGTCGGCCGGGGCCTGGCCCGCCTGGCTCTCCTCCGAGCGGACCGGCTGCCGCGCCGGGGTGAACCGGGCGGGCAGCGAGGTGAGCGCGCGGTGGAAGGGACCCGGACGCCAGGTCAGGCTCTCCACCGGCACCGCCAGGTCGATGTCCGGCAGCGTGTTGAGCAGCTTCTCGATGGCCCGCAGCGAGATCAGCGTGGCCGGGTCCTTGGCCGGGCAGACATGGGGGCCCGCGCCCCAGCCCAGGTGTGCCCGCTTGCTCATCGTCTGGCCGCCGCCGCCCAGGCTCGGGTCGGTGTTGGCCGCCGCGTAACTGATCACCACGGGGTCGCCCGCGCGCAGCGTGATCCCGGCGAGGTCCACGTCGTGCACCGGGTAGTGCACGCCGTAGTTGGCCATCGGCGGGTAGTTCCACAGCACGTCGTTGAGCGCGTCCTCGACCAGCAGGCCCGCCATGTGCTGGCTGTCGGCGTACTTGTCGTCGGACAGCAGCAGCCGCAGCGCGCTGGAGATCATGTTCTGCACCGGCTCGGTACCCGCGGCGATCATCGGGAAGAGCTGGTGGATCATCTCCTCGGTGGTCAGCGCGGAGCGGTGCTGCATCATCCAGGAGGTGATGTCCTCGCCCGGCGTGGTCCGCTTCAGCTCGACCAGTTCGACCAGCGCCCCGGTCAGCACCTCCAGCGACTTCTCGACATCGATGCCATCGAAGATGCCGGAGATCCCGAACACCAGCCGGTTGCCGATGTCCTCGGTGCAGCCGAAGAGGTCGTTGAAGACCAGCAGCGGCACCTGCTGCGCGTAGTCGGCGACCAGGTCGGCCCGCCCCTTGGCGCTGAACTGGCTGATCAGATACGAGGCGACCTGGTCGACGTGCCGGCTCAGCCGGTGCGAGTCGACCATGGCCAGGCTGTCGGTCGCCGCCTGCCGCAGCCGCATGTGCTCGGCGCCGTCGGAGAACAGCAGATTCGGCCGGTAGGCCATCATCCCCATCACCGGACTGTCCGCCGGTATCTGACCCTCGTTCATCGCGCGCCAGCGGCGCGAGTCGCGGGCGAAGGTGCCCGGGTTCTGGAGGACCCGCAGCGCCTCGGTGTAGTCCGTGACGAGTTCGGCCTCCACCCCCGGCGCCAGCTCCACCGGAGCACTCGGGCCGAACTGCCGCATGTAGGAGTAGAACGCCTCCGGAGCGGCGGCGAACTCCGGGCCGTACAGCGGCACACTCTGGCCGCTGTCGTGCGCGGGGCAGCCGGGCGGCGGGGCCTGGAAGTCCGGAGGGGTCTGCATGCCTGTGCTCCTCGTTGAAATACCTGAGCTACCTGAACTACCTGCGGTGACCTACTAGTTGAGGCGAGACTGCAAATACTGCACCAGAGCGATCAGTGAACCCGCCGATGACCGCTCGTCGCGTGCGTCGCACGAGACCACCGGGGTCTCGGGAAGCAGATCCAGCGCCTCGCGCACCTCTTCGAGCGAGTGCGGGGGCGCACCGTCGAAGCGGTTCACGGCGATGGCGTACGGCAGACCGTGCCGCTCCACGAGGTCCATCACGGGGAAGGACTCCTGGAGCCGGAGCGGGTCGACCAGCACGAGCGCGCCGAGCGCGCCGCGCGACAGGTCCTCCCACAGCCGCACGAACCGCTGCTGGCCCGGCGTACCGAACATGTACAGCACCAGTTCGTCGCTGAGGGTCAGCCGGCCGAAGTCCATCGCGACCGTGGTGGTGGTCTTGTTGGGCGCGCCCCTGAGGTCGTCGATGTCCGCGCTGGCCTGCGTCATCACTTCCTCGGTGCGCAGCGGCGGGATCTCCGACATGGTGCCGATGAACGTCGTCTTGCCCACGGCGAAGTGCCCGACCACGAGGATCTTGGCGACCGTCCGTACCGAACTGGGCAGATAGACGTTGTCGCGCGGCGTCTGGGGAGCACTGTCCCTATCCGAAGCGAGCCCGGAGCCCATGCAGCACCTCCTCCAGCAGTTCCCTCTCGACCAACTGCGCGCGGGGAACGGGTGCCCGCGCGAGCAGATACCCGTCCTCCACCAGATCCGACAGAAGGATCTTGACCACGCCCATCGGCAGCCCGGTGTGCGCGGCGATCTCCGCGACCGCGAGATAACCGCCCGAGCACAGTTCCATCACCCGCAGCTTCTCGGGATCAAGAACCCTTGTCCGGGGCGCGTTTTCGGATACGGCGACCAGTGTGATCATCGTGAAGCCGCCGTCGACCGGAAGCTCGCGACCGTTGGTGATCACATACGGACGCACTAATTCCGTGGCTTCTAACTCCAGCTCCGGTTCGCCCGTCAATTGACGTCAGCGTTCTCGCGAGGAGGTGTGGTCAGCACCTTGCCGAGTTGGCCGACGAGCTGCTGCATCCGGAAGGTGATCTCCGCGAGGTCCGCGTCCGGGGACGCGGAGACCGCGAGATAGGCGCCTTCACCTGCCGAGATGAGGAAGACCCAGCCGTGGTCGAACTCCACCAGGGTCTGCCGCCACTCCTGGCGGTGGTCGTCGCCGCCGACGAAGTCGGACACCGTACGGCTCAGCGACTGCATGCCGCTCATCGCCGCCGCGACGGTGTCGGCGTGGTCCCTGCCGACCTCGTTGGAGCGGGCCATCAGCAGGCCGTCGGCCGACACCAGGATCGCGTGCCGGGCCTCGGGCACCTCAAGGGCGCTGTCGAGCATCCACGACAGATCTCTTCCGATCATTGGGCTCATTGGGCGTCCTGCCCTTCGCTGCTCGCGCCGATGGAACGGCGGCCGGACTGAGTGCCCCGCTGGAACGCGCCCATGCGGGAGGCGACTTCGTGACTGTCGCGCACCGGCTCGGGCGCCCGCTCGACTCTGTCCCCGGCTCTGTCACCGGTTCTGTCGTCGGACCGCTCCTCGGCCGTGGGCACTATCGAGATCGGGTGCCGGAAGCGCCGCCGCTTGGGCAGGCCGCCGAAGGTGGTGGCGGGCACCACCGGCTCGGGTGCGCTCTGCTCCACCGGCTCGGACGCTTCACCCACGACGGGAGTCTCCTCGGGCTCGATGGTGGTGGTGAGGAGTTCGTCGGGGAGCAGCAGCACGGCGCGCACTCCGCCGTACGGCGAGGTGGAATCCACCGAGACGCTGAATCCGTAACGGTTGGCGAGTACGCCGATCACCGCGAAACCGAATTGCGGCGGATTTCCGAGGCCGGAAACACCCGGAGTGCGCTGGCCGGTGAGGAGTTCTCCCGCCAGCGTCTTCTCTTCGTCGCTCATGCCGACACCCGCGTCGTCGACGACGATGCAGACGCCCTTGGGCACGGGCTGGATATTGATTTCGATGGACGTTTCAGGGGCCGAATAACTCGTGGCGTTGTCGAGCAGTTCAGAAAGGGCGAGTGCGACCGGTTCGACCGCGCGGCTCACCACCGCGAAATTGCTCTGCGAACGGATTTCCACGCGCGTGAAATGCCGGATGCGGCCCTTGGCGCTGCGGACCACGTCGTAGACGGACGCCGCGTTCTTGCGGCGGCCGAGCCAGCCGTCGCAGAGCACGGCTATGGACTGGGCGCGCCGGGTGAACTGCGCGTTGCCGTGGTCCACGTCCAACAGGCCCTGGAGCGCCGCGTGCTCACCGTTCTCCCGCTGGAGCTTGGCGATGGCGACCTGCTGCTCGCCCGCCAGACCCTGGAGGGTCCGCATGGCGGCCTTGAGCACGCTCTTGGTGCCCTCCTCGGCCCGGCGTCTGGCCTCATCCACGATCTGCTCGCGGCCGACTTCCAGGGAGGCGCGGCGCGCCGACTGCTCGGCGAGCGCGGCACGGAGCTTCGCATTAGTTTTCCGGCTGAGCGCAATCGCGGTCGCGGCGACAGGAGTACCTGCGATCAGGCCCCAAAGTGCTGGATCATGTAAGTAGGACGTCATGAGGCTCTCTTCAGGCGAGGGGCCGCCATTTGCGGAATCTCTTTCAAATCCGAACAAAAATGCGGAACACTTGCGCATGACACTTGCCAAGCAATGAGAGCCTAGCAGCAGGTTTGACCCCGGTACCCCCCGTACTTGTCCTGCTACCGGCATCTGACGGTAATTCAAAATTGCCCCGTTTTGGGGCAGTCTTGGTGAATTGTTCCGAACAATGCACCGAACACAAAGACGGCACCCCCCGGGTGACCGGGGGGTGCCGTCGTGCGGTCCTGCTGATCCGGGCTCGCGCCCCGTGGATCAGAAGTCCATGTCACCGCCGGGCATGCCGCCCGGAGCGCCGCCGGGGGCGGCCTTCTCCGGCTTGTCGGCGATGACGGCCTCGGTGGTGAGGAACAGCGCGGCGATGGAGGCCGCGTTCTGGAGCGCGGAGCGCGTGACCTTCGCCGGGTCGATGATGCCCTCGGCGATCATGTCGACGTACTCACCGGTCGCGGCGTTGAGGCCGTGGCCGACGGGCAGGTTGCGCACCTTCTCGACGATGACGCCGCCTTCGAGACCACCGTTGACGGCGATCTGCTTCAGCGGGGCCTCCAGCGCGAGCTTCACGGCGTTGGCACCGGTCGCCTCGTCGCCCTCGAGCTCCAGCTTCTCGAAGACCGCGGTCGCCTGGAGCAGGGCCACGCCGCCACCGGCGACGATGCCCTCTTCCACGGCGGCCTTCGCGTTGCGCACCGCGTCCTCGATGCGGTGCTTGCGCTCCTTGAGCTCGACCTCGGTGGCGGCGCCGGCCTTGATGACGGCCACGCCGCCGGCCAGCTTCGCCAGGCGCTCCTGGAGCTTCTCGCGGTCGTAGTCCGAGTCGCTGTTGTCGATCTCGGCGCGGATCTGGTTGACCCGCCCGGCGACCTGGTCGCTGTCACCGGCACCGTCGACGATGGTGGTCTCGTCCTTGGTGATGACGACGGTACGGGCGCGGCCGAGCAGGTCCAGGCCCGCGTTCTCCAGCTTGAGGCCGACCTCTTCGGAGATGACGGTGCCACCGGTGAGGATGGCGATGTCGCCGAGCATGGCCTTGCGGCGGTCACCGAAGCCGGGCGCCTTGACGGCGACGGACTTGAAGGTGCCGCGGATCTTGTTGACCACCAGGGTCGACAGGGCCTCGCCCTCGACGTCCTCGGCGATGATCAGCAGCGGCTTGCCGGACTGCATGACCTTCTCCAGCAGCGGGAGCAGGTCCTTCACCGAGGAGATCTTGGAGTTGACGATCAGGATGTACGGGTCGTCGAGCGACGCCTCCATACGCTCCAGGTCGGTCGCGAAGTAGGCGGAGATGAAGCCCTTGTCGAAGCGCATGCCCTCGGTGAGCTCGAGCTCGAGCCCGAAGGTCTGCGACTCCTCGACGGTGATGACGCCTTCCTTGCCGACCTTGTCCATGGCCTCGGCGATCAGCTCGCCGATCTGGGTGTCGGCGGCGGAGATGGAGGCGGTCGAAGCGATCTGCTCCTTGGTCTCCACGTCCTTGGCCTGCTCCAGCAGAGCGGCGGAGACGGCCTCGACGGCCTTCTCGATGCCGCGCTTGAGGGCCATCGGGTTGGCGCCGGCCGCGACGTTGCGCAGGCCTTCCTTGACCAGGGCCTGGGCCAGGACGGTCGCGGTGGTGGTGCCGTCACCCGCGACGTCGTCGGTCTTCTTCGCGACCTCCTTGACCAGCTCGGCGCCGATCTTCTCGTACGGGTCCTCGAGCTCGATCTCCTTGGCGATGGACACACCATCGTTGGTGATCGTGGGGGCGCCCCACTTCTTCTCGAGGACGACGTTGCGGCCCTTCGGGCCGAGGGTGACCTTGACGGCGTCGGCGAGCTGGTTCATCCCGCGCTCGAGACCGCGCCGTGCCTCCTCGTCGAACGCGATGATCTTTGCCATGTGAAGTGTCCTCCGCGGACTGGGGTTCCCCCACCGGAGCAGGGGGCGACGGCTCGGACCGTGTGGTGCCCGCGACGGACGGCCGACCTGGTCGCCGGTTCCTTCCCGGCGGCCGGGCGGGCCTCACCGACCCGGTCCTTCAGCACTCTCACTAGGAGAGTGCTAACGCCAATGATTAGCACTCGACCCCATCGAGTGCAAGCGCCTGTGGACAACTCCGGGGCACGCACGAAGGGCCCGTCCCCTCAAAGAGGTACGGACCCTTGGTGCGTGAGTGCGTCGTGTCGGTCGCCGAGCGCGCCGGGCTGTCAGGCGGTGGCCAGCCGGACCATGTCCGCCTGCGGCCCCTTCTGACCCTGCGAGATCTCGAACTCGACCCGCTGGCCTTCTTCGAGGGTGCGGTAACCGTCCATCTGAATCGCGCTGTAGTGGACGAAGACATCCGCACCACCGTCGACCGCGATGAAGCCGTAGCCCTTCTCCGCGTTGAACCACTTGACGGTGCCCTGAGCCATTCCTAACTCCCCTATTACTGGCCCTATCGCGGCCCCGCACTCCGCGGGTCCGGGTCAGAACTCACCGCCGGGGAAGCCGTTGCCTGAGCGACAGGGGATCCCTGGTGGTGTGCGCCGGAACGCGTCGACCGCGGCTGAATGTATCTGCACGGATGCCCTCTGCAACAGGTCAATCGGACGAGAATTCGGGGAGCGACCGATCGGAAATACACCAGAATAGGGCGCTATGGCAGGGCATCTCGGACCGGACATACGTCGCCTAAGCGACAATCCACACGTGAATTTGGCGATAAATCGCCGCACCGACCGTTCGCGGCGGCAACTTGCCCGTGGCAACAGTACAACCTTTCAACTACCGCCCAGGACACGGCCGTTCGGCCAGGTCCGACCCCCGGACAGCACTGTGCCCCATCCACCGCAAAAGGGTGAACGGGGCACAAAACGGCAGGTGTAGCCAGGCCGTTACGAGAAGTTGATCAGCCGCCCGCTACCGCCGGAATGATCGAAACGCTCGCACCGTCGGGGACAGCGGTGGCGAGACCGTCGGAAAAGCGAACATCGTCGTCGTTGACATAGACGTTCACGAAACGACGGAGTTTTCCGGTGTCGTCGAGAACGCGCGCCGAAATGCCCGCGTGATTCTTCTCCAGCGAGTCGATCACCTCGGCCAGCGTGCCGCCCTCGGCCGGAACCTCGGCCTGGCCGCCGGTGTAGGTGCGGAGAATGGTGGGGATACGTACAGAAGCACTCATGCGAGGCCAGCCTCTCGGAACGCGTCAAGGGTCGGGCGGATGGTGGCGGTCGGGCCGGTGGTCGGTGCCACCGCGTCCAGGGTCTTCAGTCCGTCGCCGGTGTTGAGGACGACGGTCTCGGCGGCCGGGTCGAGCTGCCCGGTCTCGATCAGCTTCTTCAGCACCCCCACCGTCACCCCGCCCGCGGTCTCCGCGAAGATCCCCTCGGTGCGCGCGAGCAGCTTGATCGCGTCCACGACCTGCTCGTCGTTCACGTCGTCGACCGCGCCGCCGGTCCGCCGGGCGATGTCCAGCACGTACGGGCCGTCCGCCGGGTTGCCGATCGCCAGCGACTTGGCGATGGTGTCCGGCTTCACCGGCCGCACCACGTCGTGCCCCGCCTTGAACGCCGCCGAGACCGGCGAGCAGCCCTCGGCCTGGGCGCCGTAGATCTTGTACGGCTTGTCCTCGACCAGGCCGAGCTTGATCAGCTCACGCAGGCCCTTGTCGATCTTGGTGAGCTGGGAGCCGGACGCGATCGGGATCACCAGGTTGTCGGGGATGCGCCAGCCGAGCTGTTCGCAGATCTCGTACGCCAGGGTCTTGGAGCCCTCGCCGTAGTAGGGCCGCAGATTGACGTTGACGAAGCCCCAGCCCTCGCCGATCGGGTCGCCGATCAGCTCGGAGCAGAAGCGGTTCACGTCGTCGTACGAGCCCTCGATGCCGACCAGTTCGCCGCCGTAGACCGCGGCCATGACGACCTTGCCCGCCTCCAGGTCGTGCGGGATGAACACGCAGGAGCGGAAACCGGCGCGCGCGGCGGCGGCGCCGACGGCGCCCGCGAGGTTGCCGGTGGAGGAGCAGGAGAGCGTGGTGAGGCCGAAGGTGCGGGCGGCCTCCAGGGCGATGGCGACGACACGGTCCTTGAAGGAGTGCGTCGGGTTGCCGGAGTCGTCCTTGATGTGCAGGCCGCCGGTGATGCCCAGTTCACGGGCGAGGTTGTCGGCCTTGACGAGCTTGGTCCAGCCCGGGTGGAGGTTGGGCTTGTCGGTGACGTCGGCGGGGACCGGCAGCAGCGGCGCGTACCGCCAGATGCTGGTGGGTCCCGCCTCGATCCGCTTGCGCAGCGACTCGGGGTCGCCGAGCGGCAGGTCGTACGCCACTTCGAGGGGCCCGAAACACTCCTCGCAGGCGAAGATCGGGCTCAGCGGGAAGCGGGTGCCGCACTCCCGGCAGGACAGCGCGGAGGCCGGTCCGAAGGGGGGGGTGCTGGTGCTGTCGTGGGTGCTGGCGACGGTCTGCACAGCCATGATGGCGAGGCCCTTTCTCCTCATCTTCCTTGTGACGTACGTCGCCACAAGACGGAATTGGCACCTTCCCCACCGTGTGACCTCGCGGTCGGCGGGAGGGTTGCCGGGGCTTCAACGGGCCGTTCCCTCTGCCCCTCTGGATGAGCGGTATGGCGCCTGCCCGCCTTCAGTGCGGCGGCGACGCGTTTGTCCCGCGCTACGACCCCCGGCATGCGGCGGTCATACGCGTTGTTCAAGACTGTAACCGACAAGCGTGACAGTTGAGATAGTCGTCCGAACGGCGAGATGGCCGCTGGGGCGGCCGTCCGGCGCACTTCCACCGTACGAAAAGGGGACGGGACCGTGCTCGATGAGGTGGAGCGGTGGCTGGAGCGGCGGTCCTGGTCCGCCGCCGACCGGCCGCTCGACCTGCTGCTCGCCGCGAAGCGGGCGGCGGGGCCGCAGGGCACGGTCAGCGTGGTGCTGCCCGCGCTCGACGAGGAGGCGACGGTCGGCGAGATCGTCGCGGCGATCCGCCGCGACCTGATGACCGACGAGGTGCCGCTGGTCGACGAGCTGATCGTGGTCGACTCCGGCTCCCGCGACCGTACGGCGCAGGTCGCGGCGCGGGCCGGAGCGCGGGTGGTGCAGCGCGACGCGATCCTGCCGCGGCTGCCCACGCTGCCCGGCAAGGGCGAGGTGCTGTGGCGGTCGCTGCTGGTCACCAGCGGCGAGATCGTCTGCTTCGTGGACGCGGACCTGCGCTCGTTCGACTCGCGCTTCGTGTCGGGGATCGTCGGGCCGCTGCTCACCGAGCCGGACGTGGAGCTGGTCAAGGCGATGTACGACCGGCCGCTGGAGACCGGCGGCGCGGTGGTGCCGGCGGGCGGCGGCCGGGTCACCGAGCTGGTCGCCCGGCCGCTGCTCAATCTGCACTGGCCGCGGCTGGCGGGCTTCGTCCAGCCGCTGGGCGGGGAGTACGCGGCGCGGCGCTCGCTGCTGGAGCGGCTGCCGTTCCCCGTCGGGTACGGCGTGGAGCTGGGCATGCTCATCGACGCCCTGTCCCTGGCGGGGCTCGACGCGCTCGGGCAGGTGGACGTGGGCGTCCGGCACCACCGGCATCAGGACGGGCAGGCGCTCGGGCGGATGTCGGCCGCCATCTATCGCACGGCGAGCCTGCGGCTGTCCCGGGCGCCCCTGGTCCGCCCCCGCCTCACCCAGTTCCACCGGGACCCCTCCGGGGGGTTCACCCCGCTCACCCACCCCGTCGACGTCGACGAACGCCCGCCCATGGCTCACCTCCCCGAATACCTCGCCCGCCGCGCCGCCTGACGGCTCCCCCACCAGGCGCCTGTGCCCCCAGGGCCGCGGGGCTGACCGGCGCGATCTCCCGCGCAGGAGGAGGGTCCGGGACGTTTGGGGCGGAGCCCACGCGGCTAGGCTGGCGGCATGGTCGAAACGCGTGCGGCACGGATTCTGGTCGCTTCGAATCGGGGGCCGGTTTCGTATGCGCTGGGGGACGACGGGGAGCTGAGCAGCAGACGCGGCGGCGGCGGCCTGGTGTCGGGCCTGAGCGCGATCGGCCCCGAGGCGGACGCGGTGTGGGTGTGCGCGGCCCTGGGCGAGGGCGACCGTGAGGCGGTACGGCGCGGGGTCGGCGAGCCGGGCGCCCGGATGATCGCCGTCGAGGAGAGCGTCTTCGAGGCCGCGTACAACGACATCGCCAACTCGGTGCTGTGGTTCGTCCACCACCTGCTCTACCAGACGCCGTTCGAGCCGCTCTTCGACGAGGACTTCCGCGGCCAGTGGGCGGCGTACGAGGCGTACAACGAGGCGTTCGCCGAGGCGCTGGCGGAGGAGGCGGCGGACGGCGCGCACGTCCTGGTGCAGGACTACCACCTGTCGCTGGTCCCGGCGCTGCTCCGGGCCCGCCGCCCCGACCTGCGGATCGGCCACTTCACGCACACCCCGTGGGCGCCGCCGGACTACTTCCGGCTGCTGCCCGACGACATCGCCGCAGAACTGCTCGAAGGCATCCTCGGCGCGGACCGCGCCGCGTTCCTGACCCGCCGCTGGGCCGACGCCTTCGCCGCGTGCTGCGTCAGCGTGCTGGGCGCCACGCTCTCCGACGACGGCCGGGCGGTCACCCACCGCGGCCGTACGACCCGGCTCGGCGTGCACGGCCTCGGCGCCGACGGCGACTTCCTGCGCGAGCGCTCGCACCGCCCGGACGTCGCCGAGCGCATCACCCGGCTGCGGTCGGAGACGGGTCCTGACCGCAAGCTCATCGTGCGCGTGGACCGTACGGAACTGTCCAAGAACATCGTGCGCGGCCTGCTCGCCTACCGGCAGCTCCTCCAGGAGCACCCCGAATGGCTCAGCCGGGTCGTCCACGTCGCCTTCGCCTACCCCTCCCGGCAGGATCTCGCGGTCTACCGCGAGTACACCGAGGGGGTCGCCCGGCTGGCCGAGGAGATCAACGCCGAATTCGGCACGCCCGACTGGCAGCCGGTCCTGCTCAAGGTCGACGACGACTTCGCCCGCTCCCTGGCCGCCTACCGGCTCGCCGACGTGGCCCTGGTCAACCCGATCAGGGACGGCATGAACCTCGTCGCCAAGGAGGTCCCCGTCGTCTCCGACAACGGGGTGGCCCTGGTGCTGTCCCGCGAGGCGGGCGCCTTCGCCGAGCTGGGCGACGACGCGATCGTCGTCAACCCGTACGACATCCGCGAGACCGCCGCCGCCCTGCACACGGCCCTCACCCTCCCGGAGGCGGACCGCGCCGAGCGCACCAAGCGCCTCGCCGACGCGGCCACCGCGCTCCCCCCGTCCCGCTGGTTCCTGGACCAGTTGCACGCCCTGGACGGCTGAGCACCGGGTCCGGGCTCAGTCCAGGGCGTCCGCGAGGGCGTCGAGGAGGGAGACGACGCCCTCGGGCCCGGGGACCGCGAGGTCGGCGGCGCGGAGGACTTCCTCGGGCGTCTCGGGTGCGGCGCTGGCGACGAGCAGGCCGGGCAGGCCGTCCTCGCGCAGGGCCTGGACGGCGGCGAAGGCGGCGAGGTCGCCGAGGTCGTCACCCGCGTAGAGCACCGAGCCGGCGCCGACCTCGCGGAGGTAGGCGGCCAGGGCGACGCCCTTGTCCACGCCGGGCGGGCGCAGTTCGAGGACGAAGCGGCCGGGCTCGACCATGAGGCCGTGCCGGGCGGCGAGTTCGGCCAGCGGACCGCGCAGCGCCTCGAAGGCGGCGTCGGGGTCCTCGGCGCGGCGGGTGTGCACGGCGACCGCGCGGCCCTTGTCCTCGACCCAGGTGCCGCGCCAGGCGCCGTTGCGGTCGAGGAAGCCGGGCAGCTCGGCGCGGACCGAGGTCACGCCGGGGTGGTCGCCGGGGGTGTGGACGGAGCCGGTGGGCGCGTCCCAGCGCTCGGCGCCGTAGTGGCCGAGCACGACGAGGTGTTCGAGTCCCGCGACCCCGGCGAAGCCGCCGTAGCGTACGGCGACGCCCGCCGGGCGGCCGGTGACGACGGCGACGGCGGCGAGGTGCGGGGCGAGCCTGACGAGGGCGGGGACGGCGCCGGGGTGGGCGCGGGCCTGCTCGGGGTCGGGCACGATCGGGGCGAGGGTGCCGTCGAAGTCAAGGGCGACGACGGCGCGTTCCGGCCGCGCGAGCAGCGCCGCGAGACCTTCCTTTCCCTCGGGCGTGGTGGGGGCGGGGATGTCGGCGGAGGCCATGCAGCCGACCCTACCCGCGTCCCCCGGGCGCATGCCCGGCGTACGGTCGCACGCGCGCCCCGCGCGAGCCGTCAGCGCAGGTCGCGGCGGGCGTCGCGCTCCTTGCGCAGCCGGTTGACCGTCACCGGGTCGTGGGCGACGGCCCGGGGGTCGTCCAGCAGGGCGTTGAGGAGCTGGAAGTACGCGGTCGGGGACATGCCGAGGCGTTCGCGTATCGCCCGTTCGCGCGGTCCCGGTCCGGTCCAGGTGCGGGCGGCGATGGCCAGGACGGCGATGTCGCGCGGGGAGAGCGGTTCTTCCCGTGTCATGGCGCCCCTCTCCCCTGCCGGTGCGGTCGGGCCGTCGGCGTACCCGACGGCCGTCACCGTACCGCCGCGGGCCGCTACTTGCCGGAGTCCGTCGTGAGCGCGAAGCGCTGGAGGTCGGACAGGACCGTCTTCGGGTCGCCGTGCACGGCCTGGCCGATGTTCTTCTTGACCTCGTCGCTGACCGGGCCCCACGAGGTCTTGTTGACCGGGTAGAACACGGCGTCGGGCAGCAGGTTCAGGAACTGGACCAGGTCCTTGTTGGCCGGGTTCTTCCGCATCGCCTGGGACGCGGTGATGGTCACCGGCAGCAGCCCGTACTCGTTGAGGAACTTCAGCGAATTCTGCTCGTTGAAGACGAACTGGAGGAATTTGCCGTCCGCGTCCCGGTTGCCGTTCTGCTTGAACGCCATCATCCAGTCGGCGACGCCGAGGGTGTCGCTGCTGGGGCCGCTCTGGCCGGGCAGCGGGACGACGCCGACGTCGATACCGGCGGCCTTGGCCTGGGTGAGCAGGGTGGGGTGGCCCATGACCATGCCCGCCTTGCCGGCCAGGAAGGCGGCGAAGGTGTCGCGGCGGTTGGTCTTGGCGGGGTCGGTCGGGCCGACCAGGCCGGTCTGGACGAGGTTCTTCTTGACCCAGGCGAACGCCTCGACGTTGGGCGCGGAGTCGAAGGTGTAGCTGCCGACGGTGTCGGTGTAGCCGCCCTGCGCGCCGAGCATCCACATCAGGGACTCGGCCTGCGCCTCCTCGGGGGCCAGCGGCAGTCCGTAGGGCACCTTCACGCCGTCGGCCTTGAGCTTGACCGCGTCGGCCTTGAGCTCGTCCCAGGTCTCGGGGGCGTGCTTGATGCCCGCGTTCTTGAAGAGCTTCTTGTTGTAGAAGAACATGCGCGAGCTGGAGACGAAGGGTATGCCGTACTGGGTGCGGTCGACCGAACCGGCGTTGACCATCGAGGGGATGAAGTCCGACTGCATGCTGATCGGGAACAGCTCGTCGGCGCTGTAGAGCTGCTTGCCGGCGGCGTAGGCCGCGTAGGAGCCGATCTGCGCGACGTCGGGGGCCTTGTTCGCCTTGACCATCTGGGCGACCTTGTCGTCCACGTGGTCCCAGTCGATGATCTCGACGTTGATCTTGATGTGCGGGTTGCGCGCCTCGAAGGAGCGCGCGAGGTCGTCCCAGTACGTCTTGGAGCTGTTGTTCGTCTTCGGGTCGCCGTAGTCCGCGGCGACGAAGTGCAGGGTGACGTCGCTGTTCAGCGGTGAACTGTTGCCGCACGCCGTAAGAGTGGTGATCGCCAGGGCCGACGTGATGCCGATCGCCGCCAAGCCGTGAAGTCGTCGCCGCTGCACCGTTCCTACCGCCTTCTTGCACACTTGCTCGCGTACCGCTACGGAAGCGTCGAGTCTTCCCCACACCTTTGCCCAAGGTCTACACCATGAGTGGTATCGCTTGCGCAACGGGTCCGCGCGCGGACCGGCGACGGGTGTGCTCCGGGACCGGCAGGAGACCGGCACGCAACCTGCACCGGACCGGCCCGGAAAGCGGCACGGAACCGGCGTACGTCCTGCGGGCGTCCGTCGTGTGTCCCCCGGATGTCCGTCGCGGCGCGCCGGAGTGTCCCGTTGCTCCGCAAACGCCGCCTGACGCGTGATCTTTCCTCGCCGAGTGGACTAGACCTTTTTAGGGGTTAGCCGCGACACTGTCCCCGTGAGACATGTCATCGCTCTCGATGTGGGCGGCACCGGAATGAAGGCCGCGCTGGTCGGCGCGGACGGAACGCTCCTGCACCAGGCGCGCCGTCCGACCGGCAGAGAACGCGGCCCCGACGCCGTGGTCGCCGCGATCCTCGACTTCGCGGCCGAACTGCGCGACCACGGCGTGCGCGAGTACGGCGAACCGGCCGCCGCGGCCGGGGTCGCGGTGCCCGGCATCGTCGACGACGTCAACGGGATCGCCGTCTACGCCGCGAACCTCCGCTGGAAGGACGTCCCGCTGCGGGCGTTGATGTCCGAGCGGCTGGACGGCGTACCGGTGGCGCTCGGCCACGACGTCCGCACCGGCGGCCTCGCCGAGGGCCGGATCGGCGCGGGCAACGGCGCCGACCGCTTCCTCTTCCTCCCGCTGGGCACCGGCATCGCGGGCGCCATCGGCATCGAGGGCCGGATCGAGGCGGGCGCGCACGGCTACGCGGGCGAGATCGGGCACATCGTGGTCCGCCCCGGCGGCCCGGAGTGCGGCTGCGGGCAGCGCGGCTGTCTTGAGGCGCTGGCCTCGGCGGGCGCGGTCTCGCGCGCCTGGGCCGAGGCGAGCGGCGACCCGGACGCGGACGCCGCGGACTGCGCGCGCGCCGTCGAGACCGGCGACCCGCGGGCGCTCGCGGTGTGGGGCGAGGCGATCGGCGCGCTGGCCGACGGCCTGGTCACCGGGCTCACCCTTCTGGACCCGCGCGTGCTGATCATCGGCGGCGGGCTCGCGGAGGCCGGGGACACCCTCTTCGGACCGCTGCGCGCGGCCGTGGAGGCACGTATCACCTTCCAGAAACTCCCCCTCATCGTCCCCGCCGCGCTGGGGGACACCGCTGGATGCCTGGGCGCCGGCCTGCTCGCCTGGGATCTACTCTCCGTGGAGGTAACCGCCTGATGGCCCCCGTAACGACAACGCAGCGCACGGTGCTGGCGGGTGCCCGTGTGGTCCTGCCGTCAGGTGTGGTGGAAGGCGGCCGGCTGACCGTCGAGGGCACCCGGATCGCGGCGAACGAGGCCGACGAGCACGTCTCGACGGCCACCGTGGACCTCGCGGGCCACACCGTCGTGCCCGGCTTCGTGGACATCCACAACCACGGCGGCGGCGGCGCGTCCTTCACCTCGGGCACCGCCGACGACATCCTCACCGGTGTGCGCACCCACCGCGCGCACGGCACGACCACGGTGGTCGCCTCGACCGTCACCAACGCGCTGGACGTCCTGGCCAAGCAGGCCGGGCTGCTGTCCGAGCTGGTGGAACAGGGCGACCTCGCCGGAATCCACTACGAGGGCCCGTTCATCTCGCCGTGCCGCAAGGGCGCGCATGACGAGGCGCTGCTGCGCGACCCCGACCCGGCCGATGTGCGCAAGCTGGTCGAGGCGGGCCGCGGCGCCGCCCGGATGGTCACCCTGGCGGCCGAACTGCCCGGCGGAATCGATTCCGTACGGCTGCTGGCCGACCTCGGCGTGATCGCGGCGATCGGCCACACCGACGCCACGTACGAGCAGACGCTGGAGGCCATCGACGCGGGCGCGACCGTGGCCACCCACCTGTTCAACGCGATGCCGCCGCTCCAGCACCGCGCGCCCGGCCCGATCGCTGCGCTGCTGGAGGACGAGCGGGTGACCGTCGAGCTGATCAACGACGGTACGCATCTGCACCCGGCCGTCCTGGAGCTGGCCTTCGGGAGCGCGGGCGCCGGGCGGGTCGCCTTCATCACCGACGCGATGGACGCGGCCGGTTTCGGCGACGGCCACTACGACCTGGGCCCGATGAAGGTCGAGGTGCTCGACGGGGTCGCGCGGCTGGTCGAGGGCGGCTCGATCGCCGGGTCGACGCTCACCCTGGACACCGCCTTCAAGCGGGCCGTCACGCTGGACGGGCTGTCGCTGACCGACGCCGTACGCGCCATCTCCACCAACCCGGCGCGGCTGCTCGGCCTGGACGACCGCATCGGCACGCTGGAGCCCGGCAAGGACGCGGACCTGGTGGTGCTGGACGCGGCGTACGACCTGGTGGGCGTCATGCGCAAGGGCGAGTGGATCGTCAGGCCCTAGCCGTCGCCGGAGGGTGCGCCCGGGAGGTGTGTTCGGTGGCGTCCGGGCGGTGAGTTCACCCGATTTTCGCGGATTCTCGCTAAAAGCTGCGTAACGGCGGTCGGCGCGCACTGGGCCGACCGCCGTACTTTTGTCATCATCGTCAGGTGATCATCACCGTCACGCTGAACGCCGCCCTCGATGTGACCTACCGGGTCCCGTCGCTCCGACCGCACTCCACCCACCGGGTCACCCACACCGCGGAACGCCCCGGCGGCAAGGGGCTCAACGTCGCCCGCGTGCTGGCCGCGCTCGGCCGCCCCGCCGTCGTCACCGGCTTCGTCGGCGGCCCGGTCGGAGCCGAGCTGCGCGAACGGCTCGCCGAGCGGGCCGCGGAGTACGACGACGGGCTGCTGACCGACGCGCTGGTGCCCATCGCGGGCACCACCCGCCGCACGGTGGGCGTCGTGGACGACACGACCGGCGACACGACGATGTTCAACGAACCGGGGCCCACGGTCACCCCGCGCGAGTGGGGCGGGTTCCTGGAGCGCTACCGCGCGCTGCTCGCCGACGGCCGCGCGACGGCCGTGGCGCTGTGCGGCAGCCTGCCGCCGGGGCTGCCGGTGGGCGCGTACGCGGAGCTGGTGCGCGAGGCGCGGGCCGCCGGGGTGTTCGTGCTGCTGGACACCAGCGGGGAGCCGCTGCGCCGCGGGCTGGCCGCGCGCCCCGACCTGATCAAGCCGAACGCGGTGGAGCTGACCGGCCTGACCGGCTTCTCCGAGCCCGCCCGCGCGGCCGGTGACGCCCGGCGGCGCGGCGCCCGCGCGGTGGCCGCCTCGCTCGGCGAGGACGGGATGCTGGCGCTGACCGAGGAGGGCGGCTGGCAGGCGCTGCCGCCCGCGCGCCTGGCGGGCAATCCGACGGGCGCGGGCGACTCGGCGGTGGCGGGGCTGCTGTCCGGGCTCGCGGAGGGCCTGACGTGGCCGCGGCGGCTGGCGCGGGCGGTCGCGCTGTCGGCGGCCACGGTCGCGGCTCCCGCGGCGGGCGAATTCGACGCGGCCGTCTACGCGGAGCTGCTGCCGCAGGTGAAGGTGGTGCCCGCGGAGCCCGGCGCGGCGGTGTGAGGCCGGGCTCCGGCGGCGGCTACTCGGTGACCTGGCCCTGCTTGAGTTCGAACTGGTCCAGGTTGACCGCGCACTGATTGCCCTGCTGGCAGCTCAGCGTCACGGTGTTGGAGCCCTTCTTGAGGTCGATCCAGGAGTAGGTGTGGTTGTTCCACGCCTTCGCCCAGTCGGTGTAGTGGCCGTAGTTCTTCAGATTGACGGGGCCGCTGCGCGGCGTGCCGTTCACCCCGAGGGTGAGCGTCGCGTCGTCGCCCGCGTTCCCGTAGTACGTGAAGAGCGTGTAGGGGCCGTCCTTCGGCACCGTCACCGTCCACGTCACGGTCGCGCCGACCTGCGTCAGGTGGTCGACATAGGTGCCGCCCGCCGCGCTCGCGCCCGGGTGCTCGGTGCTCGTCTGCGCGCCGCCCGTCAGGACGAGCGTCGAGGCGTCGGTCTTCTTCGAGTCGTACGGGGTCGGCTCCGCGGAGGCCGAAGGCGTCGTCTCGGTGGGCGCGGCCGAGGTGACCGCCGGGCTGGACGGCTTGTCGCTGGCCTTCTTGTCGCCGTCGCCCGAGCCGTTGGTCATCGCGAAGGCGATGCCGATGGCCACGGCCGCGACCACGGCGACCGCCGCGATCAGCAGGCCCTTGCGGTTGGGCGCGCCGCCGCCCTGCTGGCCGCCGCCGCCCGCGCGACGGGTGTGCGGGGGCTGCGCGGGCGGCTGCTGGCCCGGATATCCCTGCTGCCCTTGCTGGCCGCCGTACTGCTGCTGGCCGGGCTGCTGGCCGTACGCCTGCGTCTGCTGCTGGGTCTGCTGCGGATAGCCGTATCCGGAGGGCGACTGCTGCTGCGGGTAGCCGTAGCCCGAGGGGGTCTGCGGCGGCTGCGGACGGCGCTCACCGACCCGCTGGATCTGGTGGTGCGAGGTACGCGGCATGCCCGGCTGCTGCACCGGGGCCTGCTCGGGCTGCTGCTCGCCCCCCTCCGACCGGTAGAGATAACCGAACGGGTCGTCGTTCTCAGGGGCGCCGTCGTTTCCGGCAGTCATCCGCTGTCCACTCCCTCACTGCACTGCACACACGCTGCACACGCCGTCGCGGCGCCTGTGGTATCTCCGGAACACTACCGGCCCTGAGTGACACACCGCTCAAGCCTTCGACGCATCTCCAGGTCAGGAAGGTTCCCCTGTGAGCAGGCACACTTCACCGGACACGTACCGTTAACCCCGTGGACAGCGAGTGGCGGGAGCGGTGGGTGCCCTGGCGGGAGGCCATGGACCGCGCTCTGTACGGCCCCGACGGCTTCTTCGTACGGGAGCGGCCCGCGGCGCATTTCCGCACCTCCGTGCACGCCTCCGCGCTCTTCGCGGGGGCCGTCGCCGAACTGCTGGTCCGGGTCGACGCGGCCCTCGGGCACCCGGCCGAGCTGGCCTTCACCGACATGGGCGCGGGCCGCGCGGAGCTGTGCTCCGGGGTGCTGGCCGCGCTCCCCGCGCGGGTCGCCGGCCGCGTACGCGTCCACGCCGTCGAACGCGCGCCGCGCCCGCCGGGGCTCGACCCGCGGATCACCTGGTGCGACCGGCCGCCGCGCGGTGTGCGCGGACTGCTCTTCGCCAACGAGTGGCTGGACAATGTGCCGCTCGACGTCGCCGGGACCGACGAGGCGGGCGTGCCCCGCCAGGTGCTGGTCCGCCCGGCCGACGGCGCGGAGCGCCTCGGCGAGCCGGTGCGCGGCGCCGACGCGCGGTGGCTGGAGCGGTGGTGGCCGCTGTCGCCGGAGCCCGGCGCCCGCGCCGAGATCGGGCTGCCGCGCGAGGCCGCCTGGGCCGAGGCGGTCGGCTCGCTGGACGCCGGGGCGGCCGTCGCCGTCGACTACGCCCACACACGCGCGGCCCGGCCCCCGTACGGCACGCTCACCGGCTACCGCGACGGCCGCCAGGTGGAGGCCGTCCCCGACGGCTCCCGCGACCTCACCGCCCATGTCGCCGTCGACGCCCTGCCGGGCACGGCGCTCCCCCAACGCGCCGCCCTGCGCTCCCTCGGCCTCTCCCCCGCCCGCCCCCCGCTCGCCCTGGCCGCCACCGACCCGGCCGCCTACGTCCGCGGTCTCGCCGCCGCCGGCGAGGCCGCCGAACTGACCGCCCGCGGCGGCCTCGGCGACTTCACCTGGCTGGTGACGGAGGTCGGCGTGACCGGCGTCCTGGCGGCGGCTCAAGGCCCGGCGGACGCACGGGAGTCGCCGGAGGCGCGCTGAGCCCGCGGGCCCGGCACCGCCCGTGGGATACGGGCGGGGAGTCCTGAGAGGATGGGCGGCATGACGGAGACCACGATCGGAGTCGGCGGGGCGGCCGAGGGCACCGACATGGTGCTGAACATCGGGCCGCAGCACCCGTCCACGCATGGGGTGCTGCGCTTGCGGCTGGTGCTGGACGGGGAGCGGATCCGCAGCGCGGAGCCGATCGTCGGGTACATGCACCGGGGCGCGGAGAAGCTGTTCGAGGCGCGGGACTACCGGCAGATCGTGATGCTGGCGAACCGGCACGACTGGCTGTCGGCGTTCGCGAACGAGCTGGGTGTGGTGCTGTCGGTCGAGCGGATGCTCGGCATGGAGGTGCCGGAGCGCGCGGTGTGGACGCGGACGCTGCTCGCGGAGCTGAACCGGGTGCTGAACCACCTGATGTTCCTGGGCTCGTACCCGCTGGAGCTGGGCGGGATCACGCCGATCTTCTACGCCTTCTCCGAGCGGGAGAACCTCCAGCACGTGATGGAGGAGGTCTCCGGCGGCCGGATGCACTACATGTTCAACCGGGTCGGCGGCCTGAAGGAGGACCTGCCCAACGGCTGGCAGGGGCGGGTGCGCCAGGCGGTCGCCGGGGTGCGGTCGCGGATGGGCCGCTTCGACGACCTGGTGCTCGGCAACGAGATCTTCCGCGGCAGGACCCGCGGTGTCGGCGTCCTGTCCCGCGAGGCCGTGCACGCGTACGGCGTCAGCGGGCCGATCGCGCGCGGTTCCGGCGTCGACTTCGACCTGCGGCGGGACGAGCCGTATCTGGCGTACGGGGAGCTGGGCGACACCCTGAAGGTGGTCACCAGGACCGAGGGCGACTGCCTGGCGCGCTTCGAGGTGCTGCTGGAGCAGACGCACAACGCGCTGGACCTCGCGGACGCGTGCCTGGACCGGCTGGCGGAGCTGCCGCCGGGGCCGATCAACCAGCGGCTGCCGAAGGTGCTCAAGGCCCCCGAGGGGCACACCTACGCGTGGACCGAGAATCCGCTCGGCATCAACGGCTACTACCTGGTGTCGAAGGGCGAGAAGACGCCGTACCGGCTGAAGCTGCGCTCCGCGTCGTACAACAACATCCAGGCGCTGGCGGTGCTGCTGCCGGGCACGCTGGTGTCGGACATGGTCGCGATCCTCGGGTCGATGTTCTTCGTGGTCGGCGACGTCGACAAGTAGCGCCGCCGGGCGGTCCGCGCGTCACATTCGGGGTCACTGGTCCGTCAGGTGAGTGACCACATGTGACGGAGGACCGACCGATGGACGCACCCATGGACGACGGCTTGGACGACGGTGGGCACGACGGCAGGCACGACGGCCTGGAAGACGGCAAGGACGACAAAGAGCTGCTGGCGGCGCGGTTCGAGGCGAACCGCGCCCATCTGCGGGCCGTGGCCTACCGGATGCTCGGCTCGGCCGACGAGGCGGACGACGCCGTCCAGGAGGCGTGGCTGCGGCTGAACCGCACCGACACCGCCGAGGTCCGCAACCTCGGCGGCTGGCTGACCACGGTGGTCGGCCGGGTCTGCCTGGACATGCTGCGCTCGCGCCGCACCCGCCGCGAGGAGCCGATCACCGCGCCGGACGGATACGAGTACGGGTACGTGGGCGCGGTGACGCTGCCCGCGCCGGGGCCCGAGCAACAGGCCCTGCTGGCCGACTCGGTGGGGCTCGCCCTGCTCGTCGTCCTGGAGACCCTGGACCCGGCCGAACGGCTCGCCTTCGTGCTGCACGACATGTTCGCCGTGCCCTTCGACGACATCGCGCCCATCGTGGAGCGCACCCCCGCCGCCGCCCGCCAGCTCGCCAGCCGGGCCCGGCGCCGCGTCCAGGGCGGCACCGAGGTCTCCGACGCCGACCCGGCGCTGCGGCGCGCGGCCGTCGAGGCGTTCCTCGCCGCGGCGCGCGACGGGGACTTCGACGCGCTCCTCGCGGTCCTCGACCCCGAGGTCACCGTCCGCTCCGACGTCCCCGGGCGGCCCGGCGTCACCTCCACCCGCCGGGGCGCGGCCAACGTCGCGCGGGGCGCGGTCAGTTACGCCGCGATGGCCTCCACGGCGCGGCTGGTACTGGTCGACGGGCTCGTGGCGGCGGCGGTGGACCTGGACACCGCGGAGGCGCGGGTCCTGACCTTCGCGGTCTCGGCGGCGGACGGGCGGATCACGGCCGTCGACATCGTCACCGAGCCGGGGCGGCTGGCCGCGCTGGACGTGCGCCCGCTGGCGTGAATCCCCCGCGCCGTCAGGCCTGGGCGCGCAGTTCCGACATGTCGAGCTGTTCGGTCTCGTCGTGGGCCGTGAGGTCGATGACCTCGGGGCCCGACTCCGCGGCGGCCTGGGCGTGTTCCGCGACGGCCTCGTCACCCACGACGTCGTCCAGGTCGGCCACATCGTCCAGCGCGTCCACCTCGGAGACGTCCTCCGGGTCCACGCCGCCCGCGGGCTTCTGCGTGCCGAAGAAGTCGAAGCCGCCGATGGCCCGGCTGCCGTTGCCACCGGGGGCGCCCGGCGAGCGCTGGGGCTGCGCGTAGGGCAGGACGGCGGCGGCGACGGCCGGGACGAGGCGGTGTTCGCGGACCGGCAGACCGGCCGGTGAGGTGGCGGGCGCGGCGGTACGGGTGTGGCTCTCGACCTCCGCCGCGTGGCGGCCCTGCGGCTCGTCCTCGGGGCCCGCGGTGTCGCGGCGGCGGGCGTCCTCGACGGTGCGCCTGGCCTGCTGGCGGGCGGCGTTGCGGCCGAGGTCCTTCAGCGCCTGATCGGCCTTGAGGAAGGCGGCGGGGCCGACCGGCGAGGCACCGCCGGTGAGGGCGAGCTGCCGCGGGGCGGAGTCCAGTTGGAGCTGGCGGCGGCTCTCCAGCACCTGGGCGCGCTCGCTCTCGGCGGTGGCGTACCGGCGGAGCAGATCGGCGTGCTCGGTGCGGAGCCTGGCCAATTCCCCGCGCTTGGCCCGGAGTTTCTTCTCCAGGCGCCCGCGTATCTCGCGGGACTCCTCCAGGTCCGTCTCCAACTCGGCGGCCCGCTCGTCGGTCCGCCACTCCTCGCGGACGCGCGCCGCTTCGAGTTCGGCGACCGTACGGCCGGCGGAGCGGTCCCAGGTGCGGGCGAGGGCGGCGCCCGCGCACGCGGTCAGCGCGGTGGCGACGGTGAGCACCCGGATCACGCCCGTATCGCCGGAGAACAGGGCGGCGGCGGCGAGGACCGCGGCGCTGCCGGCGACGGTCAGCGGCGGCAGCATCCGGTGCAGCGGCTGCGAATGGCGGTGACGTCCACGGGGCATGGCCAGAAATTTAGCGTGTGTGAAGGGATCGTGGGGAGGCGGGTCCCGAATATCTGGGCGGATTCTCACGGCGATTCGTCCGCCGAATACGGAGGGCATTCGGCGCTGCACGATGTGTCCCCCAATGTGCCGTTGGCCAATGCCGTCCTCATGTGCCGCCGCGGCGGCGCCGAGGCCCGCCCGCGCCGCCCCACCGGGCCCCGGGGCCGCCCCCGTTGGGCCCGGGGCCGGGCCCGGTGCCGGACCCGCACGGGCGATTACGGCGACGCCGATACCCAGGTTCGGCCACCTGGGTACGACGTCAACTCCGGTTCACGGAAGGGTGTGTTGGGGTATTCCCCGGCGCACTCCGGGAATTTGATCTTGAGCCACCCCGCGACGGGATCAGTGCCGCGATCAGTAGCGCGATCAGTAGGGGGATCAGAAAGCGCCTTCGGCCTGTGCCGCGATGTGCGCGGTGGGGACCGTCGGGGTGCCGTCCGGGGCGGTGACCGGCAGGCCCGCCGCGCGCCACGCCTGGAAACCGCCGTCGAGGTCGGTGGCCGCGCGCAGCCCGAGGTCCTGGAGGGAGGCGGCGGCGAGCGAGGACGCGTACCCCTCGTTGCAGATCACGACGACGGTCAGGCCGGCGCCCGTCGCCTGCGGGAGGCGGTGGGTGCCCTCGGGGTCCAGCCGCCATTCGAGTTCGTTGCGCTCGACGATGACGGCGCCGGGGATCGTGCCGTCGCGGTCGCGCAGCGCGCCGTAGCGGATGTCGACCAGGAGGGCGCCGTCGTGCTCGGCGGCGCGGGCGGCGGCCTCGGGGCCCAGCCGGTCCAGCCGAGCCCGTACGGCCGCCAGGCGCGCGTCGAGCGCGGTCACCACTCCTCCGGGCGCTCGACCAGCTCCAGGCGCAGCGTGCTGCCCTTGCGGCTGTAGCGGCGGATCAGCGGCAGCGGCGGGTAGTAGGCGTGCACCGAGACGGCGTGCGAGGACGGGGAGCTGTTGGTGACCTGGTGGACGTGGTTGCGGCCGAAGGCGCGGCCGACGCCTTCCGGCAGCACGCGCTTGCGGTCCAGGCCCTCGGCCAGTTCCAGGGAGCGCCAGCCCTCGGAGGGCAGCGGCACGGACAGCGACTGCTCGGTCAGCTCACCGGCGGCGGTGACGAAGACGCCGTACGAGCCGCCGTGGTCGTGCCAGCCGGTCTCGGCGCCGGGCGGCCAGCCGATCAGCCACGCCTCCGCGCCGCCGGGGCCCTCCAGCCGTACCCAGGTGCGGCCTTCGGGGTCGAGCGGCAGATTGCCGACGACGGCGGGGTCGGCGGCCACCTTACGGGCGAAGTCGAGGAGATCGGCGGCGGTGGGCGCGGCGGGAGCGGTCGAGGGCGCGGTGGAGACCGTGGACACGGCGGAGGCGGAGGCGGAAGCGGCGGCGGGTTCGGACGAGGGAGCAGCGGAATTCAAGGGACACCACCCGGGGATACGCCGCGTCGGCGGGCAGCGGGGGCGTGCGTACGAGAGATCCCTTGAGAATGAAGCGTGCCGGGTTCGTACGAAAATCAGGCCGGGGCTGCGGCTACGACGCGAAAGTTGAACGAAGGACGTCGGAGGCGCGCGTCAGCGCGCGGTCGTACAGATGCAGCCCGCGTACCGGACGAGGTCCAGGTGGACCTTCCGGTGCAGATGCCATCCGGGTTCGCTCACGTAGCGGACTGAACCATGCCACCCGCCCACCGGTCAAGCCGGACGTCCGAGTGGTGGCGTCGGCGTGGAACGGCGGGGGACCACGGGTGTCTGATAAGTCTCAGGATGCGGGATACGTACCCGGTGGCGGGAGGTGCGGCCGGGACGCGAGCGCACCTCGGGCGCGGGTCAGCGGCGGTGCGGGGTCGTCCCGTGCGGCACCGTGTCGTCGTCCTCGGGGAGGCGGCAGACCCGCTCCAGGAACATCGCGGCGGCGATCACCGCGATCCCGGCGACGACGGCCAGGCCCGCGTAGATGGCCTGCTGACGGCGCGGGTCCATGTCGAGGTCGTACATCACCAGGTAGAGACCGGTGCCGGCGTACATGCCGACGACCAGGGCCGCGACCAGGGCGCTGGCCTGGCCGAAGACGACCGCGCGGGCGGCGGCCAGCGGGTCGACGCCCTTGGCGCCGGGGTGCCGTTCGCGCTGCGCCTTGAGCCGGGCGCGCAGCGACAGCGCGGTGGCCAGGAGCGCGACGGCGATCAGCGCGAGCACGATCGGCGCGGCGACCGGCACGCCCGGCAGCGTCCCGACGTGGTCCCACAGTCGCGCGGCGGCCCATGAGAGCACGCCCGCCACCGCGAAGAGCCCCGCCAGCGTCCTGATCCGCAGCGTCCTCACCGAGTGCCCGCCTCCACTTTCTGTGCAGTGCGCCGTCCGCGCGCCTGTGTGCGCTCGTCCGCCCGCGCCCGCCCGTGGCGGATGCGCGGTACGCAGGTCCCAACGATTATTCGGGCAGCCGGAGTTCCACGTCCGTGCGCCGTCGCACCCCTGCGGAGCCGACCGCCCCGATCAGTTCCGCGACCGGGCCGTGCCCCGGCAGTTCGGCCGCCGGGTCCACGTCGTACCACGGCACGAGCACGAAGGCACGCTCGTGGGCGCGCGGGTGCGGAAGTGTCAGCGCCGGGTCGTCGGAGGCCACGTCCTGGTACGCGATGATGTCGACGTCGATGGTGCGCGGCCCCCAGCGCTCGGTGCGCACCCGCAGGAACGCCTCCTCGATGGCCTGGGCGCGCTCCAGCAGCGACTCGGGCGGCAGCGTGGTGCGCACCAGCGCCACCGCGTTGAAGTACGTGGCCTGGGAGCCCTCGGGGACGCCCCAGGGCTCGGTCTCGTACACGTGCGAGACGGCCTTGACCCGGACGCCGGGGGTGTCCTCCAGCGCGTCGACCGCGCCTTGCAGGGTCTCCAGCCGGTTGCCGAGGTTGCCGCCGAGGGCGATCACGGCGGTCTTGGGGTTGTTCAGGGTGAAGTCCGCCGCGTCGACCTGCGCGACCACGGAGGCCGGTACGGGCTGCACGGTCGGGTCGAACGCGGGCTTGTGGACGTGCTCTTGATGGGGGGAGTTCACGGGCGCCTCCGGGTGATGGTCACGGTCACGTCGTCGAAGGGCACGGTGATCGGCGCGTCCGGTTTGTGCACGGTCACCTCGACCTCTTGCACGACGTCGTGCGCCAGGCACGTGTCGGCGATGCGCTGGGCGAGGGTTTCGATGAGGTCGACCGGTTCGCCGGAGACGACGGCCGTGACCTCTTCGGCGACCACACCGTAATGCACGGTTCTGGTGAGGTCGTCATCGGCCGCCGCGGGGGCCGTGTCGAGGCCCAGCACGAGGTCCACGACGAAGACCTGGCCGTCCTCGCGCTCGTGCTCGAACACACCGTGGTGGCCCAGGGCCTTCAGGCCCCGCAGCGTGACACGATCCACGAACTCTCTCCCGCCGGTCGGTCGGACGGCCGCCGTCCGGGGTGTCCCGGCCGACGGCGGACGGGGCGATCCGCCCCGTCGTCTGCTCCGAATCTACCGTCGGTCACCGACAGAGCCGATCACGGGCGCCCCGCGGTCACGGTCCCGACGTCCCGTCGAAGCCCTCGTCGTCCAGCAGATCGTCGCCGGGACCGCCGGATCCGCCGGGACCCTCGCCGTCCTCGTCGTCCTCGTCGTCGTCCTCGGCCAGCACCGGCGAGCCGTGGTGGACCCACATCCGCCAGCCGTCGGCCGTGCGGCGGAAGACGTTGGTGGCCACCACCAGGCCGCCGACGAGCGAGCCCGCGGAGCCGTCCTCCTCGGCGGGGCCGCCGGTCAGGATGTTCTCGGTGCAGGTGACCACCGCGCTGTCGCCGTCGACGGCGACCTCCACGTCGGTCAGGAAGAACTGGATGTAGTCCGTGTTGGCCATGATCAGCGCGTACGACCGCATGACCTCGCGGCGTCCGCGCAGCACCGGCCAGCCGGGGTGCACCACGGCCACCGACTCGGCCAGCGGCCCGTCCAGGACCACCGACTCCAGCGCGTCCAGGTCCGAGGTCTCCACGGCGTCGTAGAACGCCTGGTTGGCCCGCTCGACGGCGCGGGCCTCCGCGGTGCGCGGCGTCATGCGCGGACCCCCGCGATCTCGATGGCGCGGGCGACGCGGACGGCGTCGGCGCTGGCGTGCACCTCGTGGACGCGGACCGCCCAGGCGCCCTCGCGGGCGGCGATGGCGGTGACGGCCGCGGTGGCCGCGTCGCGTTCCCTGGCGGGCGGCGGTTCGCCGTTGTCACCGGCCAGGATGCGGCCGAGGAACCGCTTGCGGGAGGCGGCGACCAGCAGCGGACGGCCCAGTTCGCGCAGCGCGCTCAGGTGGGCCAGCAGCGTCAGGTCGTGGTCCGCGGTCTTCGCGAAGCCCAGGCCCGGGTCGAGGATCACCAGGCCGGGGTCGATGCCGCCGGCCACCGCCCGGTCCAGGCCCGCGCGCAGTTCGGTGACCACCTCGCCGAGCACGTCGGTGTAGACGGCCCGGTTGTTCATGTCGATGCTCTGGCCGCGCCAGTGCATGACGACGAACGGCACCCCGGCGGCGGCGACCGCGGGGACCATCGCGGGGTCGGCGAGGCCGCCGCTCACGTCGTTGACCAGCCGGGCGCCCGCGGCGACCGCCTGCTCGGCGACCGAGCCGCGCATCGTGTCGACGCTCACCAGCACCCCGGCCGCGGCCAGCTCACGCACCACCGGCACGACCCGGCGCAGCTCCTCCGCCTCGTCGACCCGCTTGGCGCCGGGCCGGGTGGACTCGCCGCCCACGTCGACCATGTCGGCGCCCTGCGCCACGAGATCGAGGCCGTGCTTGACGGCCAGCTCCGGGTCGAACCACCGCCCGCCGTCGGAGAACGAGTCGGGCGTGACGTTCACCACGCCCATGACCGCGCAGCGGTCCCACTCCGGCAGTCCGACGGGCCTGACGCGGCCCAGCAACGTACTCATGCGCCCAGCGTAGGGGCTACGCCCTACGCCACCGCACTCCGCTCGGTCGCGTCCACCGACGTCGCGTAGCCGGGCTTGTGCCGGTGCGGGGGGCGTGTGGCGCGCCCGGGCAGGAAACGCTGGACGGCGTCGGGCAGCGGAAGGGACAGCGTGACGAAGCCCTCGGCCTGCATGATGGCGAAGCCGATCCTGGGCAGGTCACGGGAGTTGGGGAAGACCAGGAAGCGCGGCACCCACTCGGGCTGGAACTTCGCGTTGAACTTGTACAGCGACTCGATCTGGAACCAGCGGGACAGGAACACCAGCAGACCGCGCCAGCCGCGCAGCACCGGGCCCGCGCCGATCCGCTCGCCGCGGGCCAGCGCGGAGCGGAACATCGCGAAGTTCAGCGACACGCGGGCGATGCCGAGGGCGGGCGCCTCCTGGAGCGCGGCGACGATCAGCAGTTCGTTCAGACCGGGGTCGGCGGCCCGGTCGCGGCGCATCAGCTCCAGGGACATGCCGTCCGCGCCCCAGGGCACGAAGTGCAGCACGGCCCGCAGGTCGCCCAGTTCGGGGTGCGGGGAGCCGGGCTCGCGGTCCTTGTGCGCGGTGACGACCACGCAGTCCCCGTCCAGTTCCTCGCCGAAGCGGCCGAGCGCCATGGAGAAGCCGCGCTCGGTGTCGGTGCCGCGCCAGGCGTCCGCGGCCAGCCGTACGCGGTGCTTCTCGTCCTCGCTGAGGTCCCGCACCCGCCGTACCCGGCACACGTATCCGGACCGCTCGATGCGCTTGACCATCTGGCGGACATTGCGCATGGCGCGGCCCTGGAGGGTGAAGGCGGAGGTGGTGACGATCGCCTCGTCGCCCAGCTCCAGGGCGTCCAGGCCGGTCTCGCGGGTCCACACCTCGCCGCCGGTCTCGCTGCACCCGACGACGGCGGGCAGCCAGGCGTGCGCGCGGGCCAGTTCCATGTACTGCTCGATGGCGCCGGGCCACGCCTCGACATCGCCGATCGGGTCGCCGCTGGCGAGCATGACGCCGGACACCACGCGGTAGCAGACGGCGGCCTTGCCGCTGGGCGAGAAGACCACGGACTTGTCGCGGCGCAGTGCGAAGTGGCCGAGCGAGTCGCGGGCGCCGTGCCGGGCCAGCAGGGCGCGCAGCCGGTCCTCGTCGGCCTCGCTCAGCTCGGCGACCGGGCGTCCGGGGCGCAGCGCGAGGAAGGCGGTGGAGATCGCGATGAGCAGGCCGAGGCCGCCCAGCGAGTAGCCGACCAGGTCGTTGACCCGGTCGCTGGTGTACGTGACGGGTCCCTCGAAGCCGAACAGGCCGAGCAGGACGTGCTCGCAGCGGTCGAGGAAGCCGGGGTTGCCGCGCTCGGAGGACGGGTGGGCGCTGGTGATGACCAGGCCGAGGGAGAAGGCGACGGTGCTGAGGCCGACGAAGTTCAGCAGGGCCCGCCAGCGGGTGCGCGGGTCGGACAGCGCGGTGAACTCGTCGCGGTAGGAGATCAGCACCCACAGCAGGCCGAGCGAGACCAGCGCGCCGAAGATCGAGTGCCGGTAGACGAGCTGGGTGGCCGCGCCGACCGGCAGCAGCACGACGGCCGCCCACCAGGCGCGGACCTTCCCGCGCTTGAGCGCGTGCGCGAGCATCAGCAGCAGGACGCCGGTGACGACCGCGGTGGCGGCGGCGAGCGAGCTGACGGTGCCGGGGAAGACCGCGGCCATGTGGTGCATCCGGCCGTTGCGGAAGGCCGGGAAGACCGCGGAGACCACGTCCAGCAGCCCGATGACCGCGGCGGCGCTGCCGATGATCCCCGGGACGGCGGAGGGTCGCAGCCGCCAGCGGCGCGAACGCGGGGCACAGGCACGGTCAGCGGACATGCTTCACCAGGGTCCAGTACGAGCGAGTGAGTGGCGCCCAGTAGGACGCGAAACCCTGTCTATGGGTTCCTTCGCGGGCAACGCAACTGTGACAGCTACGGCGCGTCTACGTAACGGCTACGGCGGCCCCGTACCGCATCGTGCCTACCGGGGCCGTGCCCGAGCAGCCCCGTGCCCGGAGGAGGCAGTCCGTGCCCGGTCAGCCGCGCCCGAGGATCAGGCTCATCGCCTCCGCGCGGGTCGCGGGGTCGCGGAGCTGGCCGCGTACGGCGGAGGTGATGGTCTTGGCGCCCTGCTTGCGGACCCCGCGCATCGTCATGCACATGTGCTCGCACTCGATGACCACGATCACCCCGCGCGGCTCCAGGATGCGCATCAGGGCGTCGGCGACCTGCGTGGTCAGCCGCTCCTGCACCTGCGGGCGGCGGGCGTACACGTCGACCAGCCGGGCCAGCTTGGACAGGCCGGTGATCTTGCCGCTGACGGCCGGGATGTAGCCGACGTGCGCGACGCCGACGAACGGCACCAGGTGGTGCTCGCAGGACGACATCACCTCGATGTCCTTCACCAGCACCATCTCGTCGTGCCCGAGGTCGAAGGTGGTGGTCAGCACGTCCTCCGGCGTCTGCCAGAGCCCGGCGAATATCTCCTTGTACGCGCGCGCGACCCGCGCCGGGGTCTCCCGCAGGCCCTCCCGGTCGGGGTCCTCGCCGACCGCGTACAGCAGCTCGCGCACCGCGGCCTCGGCCCGCTTCTCGTCGAACTCGCCGATCGAACGCTCGCCGTCGATCGTCACGGGGTCGGTCATGGTGCCTCGTTCCTCCGAAGTTCGGCGAAGTGGGAAAGCCGGCCCAAAAACGGCAATGGCCCCAAGGTTAAAACCCTGGGGCCGCTGCCTGCATTCCGGGCCCGGCCCGGACTGCCTGTTCTCGTGCCTGACCGGCTCGCGCCGGTCAGCTCTCCGGCGTGCCGTCCTCGGGACGGTCGACCGGCTCCGCGACGGGCTTGGTCGTGCTGACCGAACCCGTCGTGATGCCGTTGGCCGGCTGCGAGCCGTTGGTCAGTGCCAGCTCCTTGGGAGAGAGCACCGGCGGGCGGGTGGACGGCGTACGACGGGCGGAGCCCGTCCAGGCCGGACGCGGAGGACGCCTGACGATCGGAGCGAAGATCTCGGCGATCTGCTCCTTGTTCAGCGTCTCCTTCTCCAGCAGGTTCAGAACGAGGTTGTCCAGGACGTCCCGGTTCTCGACCAGGATCTCCCACGCCTCGTTGTGCGCCGTCTCGATGAGCTTCTTCACTTCCTCGTCCACCAGCCCGGCGACCTCTTCCGAGTAGTCGCGCTGGTGACCCATCTCACGGCCGAGGAACGGCTCCGAGTCGCTGGAACCGAACTTGATCGCGCCCAGCCGCTCGGTCATGCCGTACTGCGTGACCATGGCACGGGCGGTCGCGGTGGCCTTCTCGATGTCGTTCGACGCGCCGGTGGTCGGGTCGTGGAAGACCAGTTCCTCCGCCGCTCGGCCGCCCATCATGTAGGCGAGCTGGTCGAGCATCTCGTTGCGCGTCGTGGAGTACTTGTCCTCGTCGGGCAGCACCATCGTGTAGCCCAGCGCACGGCCGCGGGACAGGATCGTCACCTTGTGGACCGGGTCGGAGTTCGGCGAGGCCGCCGCGACCAGGGCGTGTCCGCCCTCGTGGTACGCGGTGATCTTCTTTTCCTTGTCCGACATGATCCGGGTGCGCTTCTGCGGACCGGCAACGACGCGGTCGATCGCCTCGTCCAGCGTGGCGTTGTCGATGACCTTCTTGTTGCTGCGCGCGGTCAGCAGCGCCGCCTCGTTGAGCACATTGCTCAGGTCGGCGCCGGTGAAGCCGGGGGTGCGGCGGGCGACGGCCATGAGGTCGACGTCCGGTGCGACCGGCTTGCCCTTCTGGTGCACGCTGAGGATCTCCACGCGCCCCTGGAGGTCCGGCGGGTCGACCGCGATCTGCCGGTCGAAACGGCCGGGACGCAGCAGCGCCGGGTCCAGGATGTCGGGCCGGTTCGTGGCGGCGATGAGGATCACGCCGCCCTTCACGTCGAAGCCGTCCATCTCGACCAGGAGCTGGTTGAGGGTCTGCTCGCGCTCGTCGTGACCGCCGCCCAGACCCGCACCGCGGTGCCGGCCGACGGCGTCGATCTCGTCGACGAAGACGATGGCCGGGGCGTTCGCCTTGGCCTGCTCGAACAGGTCGCGGACGCGGCTGGCGCCGACACCCACGAACATCTCGACGAAGTCGGAGCCGGAGATCGAGTAGAACGGCACGCCCGCCTCACCCGCGACAGCGCGGGCCAGCAGGGTCTTGCCGGTACCCGGACGGCCGTAAAGCAGCACGCCCTTGGGGATCTTGGCGCCGACGGCCTGGAACTTCGCGGGCTCCTGGAGGAATTCCTTGATCTCCTGGAGCTCCTCCACCGCCTCGTCACAGCCGGCCACGTCGGAGAACGTCGTCTTCGGCGTGTCCTTGGTGATCAGCTTCGCCTTGGACTTGCCGAACTGCATGACGCGCGAGCCGCCGCCCTGCATCTGGTTCATCAGGAACAGGAAGACCACGACGATGAGCACGAACGGCAGCAGCGACAGCAGAATGCCGACAAAAGCGTTCTGCTTCGACGGCGAGACGGTGTAACCGTCGGGAAGGGTGGTCCCCTTCACCTTGCCGTCGACGATGTTCTGCAGCTCCGCGGCGATGGCCGAGCCCTGGTTGCCGATGTAGCTGGCCCGGACCTTGGAACTGCCCTCGACCTTGGATCCGTCCCTGAGCTGGATCTTGATGGAGTTGTCGTCGCCTGTCGTCAGCTCGGCGGACTTGGCCTGGTTTGATTCGATCGCATGTAGAACCTCGCCGGTATCCACCGTCTTGTAGCCGCCGCCGGACCCGACGACCTGCATCAACACGACCACGGCGAGGACAGCCAGCACGATCCACATGACTGGCCCACGGAAATAGCGCTTCACGTCCATCCATGCGGGGCGAAGTCGCCCCGTCCCTCCTGCCACAGTGAGGCACCGCCGCCTGCTGGCCGCGCGTGCATGCCGGTGTATGACCCGACCTTCGGACGGTACCCCAGCATTGTCACCCGAGGTTGCCGCCGACCGTTAACAATCCCGCCTTCCCCTGCTCCAACGGCGGGAAACCGACTGGGGTTCCCGGGGCCGAACGGGGTGTGGCCGACGTCATGAGTGTGCCGCGTCTGACCGCCGGCGGCGGGCCGACGGGAGTCAGCCACCGTATACGTGCGGGGCGAGTGTGCCCACGAACGGGAGATTGCGGTACTTCTCCGCATAGTCCAGGCCGTATCCGACCACGAACTCGTTGGGGATGTCGAACCCGGTGTACTTCACGTCGAGCTGGACCTTGGCCGCCTCGGGCTTGCGCAGCAGCGTGCAGACCTCCAGGGAGGCGGGGCCGCGCGAGCCCAGGTTGCTGATCAGCCAGGACAGCGTCAGCCCGGAGTCGATGATGTCCTCGACGATCAGGACGTCACGGCCCGCGATGTCGGTGTCCAGGTCCTTGAGGATGCGCACCACACCCGAGGACTTGGTGCCGGCGCCGTAGGAGGACACCGCCATCCAGTCCATCGTCACGTTGCTCGACAGCGCCCGTGCGAGGTCCGCCATCACCATCACGGCGCCCTTGAGGACACCGACGATCAGCAGGTCCTTGCCCGCGTAGTCCCGGTCGATCTGCGCGGCGAGCTCGCTGAGCTTCGCGTCGATCTCTGGCTTGGAGATGAGCACTTTCTCAAGATCGGCGCCCATGTCGTTCTCGTTCACTGCGCGGTATGTCCCTCAAGTAGTCGGCTCCCGGGTCGCTGGGCGACGGCAGCTCTACGACGGCGAGAACACCAGTCTGCCATTGGCCCTGAGAACGGCGACGCCGCCCGGCAGGTTGAGGGCTTTCTGCCCGTGCCAGCCGGTGACCAGCCGGTCGACCTCCTCGATGTGCCGGGCGAAGAGGAAGCCGGGGGGCGAGCCGGCGGCGATGGCGGCGCGGCGCAGGACGCGGCGGCGTACGGCGGCGGGCAGGCCGTGCAGCCGCCGCGCGTCCAGGCTGCCGTCGTCGCCCGCCGCGCCGGCCTCGGCGTCCGCGGCCCACTGGTCCAGCGCGTCGGCGTCGTCCCTGGAGAGCTGCGCGGTGCGGGCCAGCGCCTCGACGACGCCTTTGCCGAGGGACTTCTCCAGGACGGGCAGGGCTTCGTGTCTGACGCGGGAGCGGGTGTACGCGGGGTCGTGGTTGTGCGGGTCCTCCCACACGGTGATGCCCTGGGCGAGGCAGCCCTTGCGTACGGTGTCGCGGTCAAGCAGCAGGAAGGGCCGCCGGTACCGGCCGCCGGCGCCGGAGACCGCGGCCATACCGGCCAGCGAGCGGGTGCCGGAGCCGCGGGCGAGGCCCAGGAGCACCGTTTCTGCCTGGTCGTCACGTGTGTGGCCGAGCAGGACGGCGGCGGCGCCGTGCGATTCGGCGGCGGAGTCGAGCGCCGCGTACCGGGCGTCTCTGGCGGCGGCCTCGGGACCGCCCTGGCGGCCGACGGTGACGCCGATCGCGTCGACCGGGTCGAGGCCGAGGCCGCGCAGCCGCCCGGCGACCTCTTGGGCGCGGCCGGCGGAGCCCGCCTGGAGGCCGTGGTCGACGGTGACGGCTCCGGCGCGCACGCCGAGCCGGGGTGCTTCGAAAGCGAGGGCGGCGGCCAGCGCCATGGAGTCGGCTCCGCCGCTGCACGCGGCGAGCACCAACGGGTGCGGGTCGGTGGACGCGGTGAGGACGTCGTGCAGGACGCGGCGGACCGCCAGGCGTATCGCCGCGACCGTGGGGTGGGGTCCCATGTCCGGTTTCCCTCCTGAGGAGGCTATGAAGCGCCGAAGTGACGCAGGGTATCCAGATGGTGACAGAAGCTCGGGGCTTACCCGAGCATCGCACGCGCTACCCTGCGCCTACGGTCCCTCGGACGGGTGAACCCGAGGGCGGACACGGCCTTCATGAGCGGTTACGCCCTCACGATTCGCTACGGCTGTGCACCCGCGCGACCCACTCGGCGGGTTTGGCGATCTCCGACTTGGTGGGCAGCGTGTTGGGCGAGGTCCACACCCGGTTGAAGCCGTCCATGCCGACCTCGTCGACGACCGCACGGACGAAGCGCTCGCCGTCGCGGTACTGGCGGAGCTTGGCGTCCAGGCCGAGGAGCTTGCGCAGCGCCTGGTCCAGGCGGCCCGCGCCGCTGGCCCTGCGCTGGCTGAACTTCTCCCGGATCTCGGCGACGGTCGCCACGACCTCGGGCCCCACGCCGTCCATCACGAAGTCCGCGTGGCCTTCGAGCAGCGACATCACGGCGGTCAGCCGGGCCAGGATCTCCCGCTGGGAGGGGGTCTGCACCAGGTCGACCAGGCTGCGGTCCTCGTCGCGGCCCTTGTCGGCGTCTTCTTCCTTGCCGCCGCCGGAGCCGGTGAAGGACTGCACGGCCTCCCTGACCCGCTCGATCACCGTCGAGGCGTCCAGTTCGGTCTCGCCGAGGAACGCCTGGATCTCGCCCTCGATGTGGTCGCGCAGCCACGGCACCGCGGAGAACTGGGTGCGGTGCGTCTCCTCGTGCAGGCACACCCACAGGCGGAAGTCGTGCGGGTCGACGTCCAGCTCGCGCTCGACGTGCACGATGTTCGGCGCGACCAGCAGCAGCCGTCCGGCGCGGGACTCGCCGGGGCCCGGCTTGACCGGTCCCGCGGGCATGTCGCGGCTCGGCGGCGCGAAGGTCTCGTACTGGCCGAGCACCCGCGAGGACAGGAAGCTCAGCAGCATGCCGACCTCGACGCCGGTCACCTTGCCGCCGACCGTGCCGAGCACGACTCCGCCGGGGCCGCCGGGGCGGCGCGCCTGCATCTTCCCGAGCAGGGGCTTCATCACCTCCCGGAACCCGGCCACGTTGGCCTTCACCCAGCCCGCCCGGTCCACGATGAGCACCGGGGTGCCGTGCGGTGGCGCCTCCGCGTCCCCGTACATCCGGGTGAACTCCCTGACGTGCGCCTCCGACTCCTGCGCGTGCGCCCGCAGCTCCGCCACGATGGCCCGAGCCTCGTCCCGGCTCACCTCAGGCCCCGGCCGCGTCAACCGCTGCGCGGTCGCCACGGCGAGGTTCCAGTCGACCATCTCGCTTCCACCGATGCTCGTCATGCCTTCACGGTACGTTGCCGCTCCCCCTTTGGGCTCCCCCACCAACAGGTTCCCCCTCCGGCCGCCCCCGAAATACGGCTTCAGCCCCTCCGGCTAACGCCGCCTCAAACGCCGGCGGGGCTGTTTCCCCCACCCACCCGCCCCTTCCCCTACCGGGGGGCACCCCAGCCGGGGACGGCGTTCGAGGACGAAGCCAGGGGCTGGCGGGCGCGCCAGAAGCACCGATTCAGCCCGTCCGGCGTTCGAGGACACCAGCCAGTGCCCCGCGCCCGATTCTTCACGCCCGTCCGGCGTTCGAGGACACCAGCCAGTGCCCCGCGCCCGATTCTTCACGCCCGTCCGGCGTTCGAGGACACCGGCCAGTGGCCCGCGCCCGATTCTTCAAGCCCGTCCGGCGATTGAGGACATCGGGGACGTGGGCTAGGGGTGGGTGGTCAGGGCGGCGGCGAGGTGGTCGAGGGCTTTCTGCGCGCCGCCAGGCGAATCCGTGCCGTGGGTGAGGAACGCGAAGGCGAGGAGGCGCCCCGCGGGGGACACGGCGGTGCCGGCGATCGTGTTGGTCCCGGTGAGCGTCCCGGTCTTGGCGTGGACCACCCCGGCGCCCCCACCGCCCCGGAAGCGGTCGGCGAGCGTGCCGGTGAAACCGGCGACCGGCAGCCCGGTCAGGACGGACCGCATCTCGGGATGCGCGGGACTCGCCGCGAGCGCGAGAATCCGGGCCAGCGTGGTGGCCGACAGCGCGTCGTCCCCGTCGAGCCCGCTCCCGTCGTGGAAGGCGGCACCGGCGAGCGGCACCCCGAGCCGCCGCAGGGCGTCGGGAAGGGCGCTCGCCGCCCCGGCGAAACTGGCGGGCCGCCCGAGCGCGCGGGCCACATGCCGGGCCAGCGCCTCGGCCACGTCGTTGTCGCTGTTGGTCAGCATCCGCTCCACCAGCTCCGACAGCGGCGCGGACTGATGGGCCGCCAGCCGCGTACCCCCGTGCCCGCTGGCGGGCGCCGCCTCGCCCTTGACCCTGATCCCCCGGTCCCGCAGCAGGTCCGCGAAGGCGTCGGCGGCCGACTCGGCCGGATCGTCGGCCCGCTGCGCGGGCCCGCTCGAACTGTGGTCGAGCCGCCCCTCGCGGACCATGAGCGCGGTGACCGGCGCGAGGTTCTCGTTGGGCCCGATGGGGTGGAGCGTGGTGCCGCTGAACAGGGACGTGTCGTAGCCGAGCCGTACGGACGTGGTGCCGCGCGCCTTGAGCGCGGCGGCGGTGTCGTCGGCGAGCCCGCCGAGTTCGAGGGTCGGGTCGCCGCCGCCGACCAGGACGACCCGGCCGGCCGCGGTGACCACCACGGTCGTGGTGAGGCGGCGGCCGGGCCCGAGCGTGCCGAGCGCGGCCGTCGCGGTGGCGAGCTTGGTGGTGGAGGCGGGGGTGGACGGCGTACCGGCCCGGTGGTCGTACACGACGGTCCCGGTGGCCACGTCGATGACGGTCCCGGTGCGTACGGTGCCGAGCCCGTCGGCGTTCATCAGCGGGTCGAGGAGGGCCTTGAGGGCGGCCGGGTCCGGCGGCGTACCGGCGGACGAGCCCTTGCCCGTACCGGGCGCGGCGGCGGGCACCGGGGCCAGTACGGGGGCGGCGGACGGCGCGGGCGGGGTGATCCGGGGCGTGGGCGCGGCGGTGCGCGGTCCCGAGGCCACGACGTGGTCCCGGTCGGCCGCGTGCCCGCGCTCGGCCGTACGCTGGCCTGCGTCCCACGGGCCTGCCGCGGCCACCGCCCCGGCCGCCACCGCCAGACCTATCGCGGCCGACCCCGCCACGACCTGCCACGTCTTGCCGTGCGGCACCCCCGACCAGCCCCTTTCGCGACCACCCACATGCGTGGGAGACACTTAATCACCCGCAGTATGCGCTGATCATGGAGGAGTAGGGCCTTGGAGTTCGACGTCACGATCGAGATCCCGAAGGGTTCGCGGAACAAGTACGAGGTGGACCACGAGACCGGTCGTATCCGCCTGGACCGCAGGCTCTTCACCTCGACCAGTTACCCGGCCGACTACGGCTTCATCGAGAACACCCTCGGCCAGGACGGCGACCCGCTGGACGCACTGGTCATCCTGGATGAGCCGACCTTCCCCGGCTGCCTCATCACGTGCCGGGCGATCGGCATGTTCCGCATGACGGACGAGGCCGGGGGCGACGACAAGGTGCTGTGCGTGCCCGCGTCGGACCCGCGCGTGGAGCACCTGCGTGACATTCACCACGTCAGCGAGTTCGACCGGCTGGAGATCCAGCACTTCTTCGAGGTCTACAAGGACCTTGAGCCCGGCAAGTCCGTCGAGGGCGCCAACTGGGTCGGCCGCACCGAGGCCGAGACGGAGATCGAGGAGTCCTTCCGCCGTCTGAAGGAGCAGGGCCCGGGCCACTGAAGCCCCGCCGCCCCTGAACGCCGGGCGGCCGACACGTCGCTGATGACGTGTCGGCCGCCCGGCGTTTTCGTGCCCGAGCGGGGTCAGAAGCCGCGGGTGCGTTTGGCCGCGCCGCGCGGGGCGGCGGGGCCCGGCGGCTTGAGGACCAGGCGGGCCAGCTCGCCGCCGAGGTTGACGCCGATGGCGATGGCCAGGGCGAGGGCGGCGGCCCGGGTGAGCAGGGTGAACGCCTGGTCGGAGTGGTTGTTGGTGAGGGCGAGCAGCCCGAAGTACGTGGCGGATCCGGGCAGCAGCGGGCCGATGGCGGCGGTGACGTACGGCAGCACGGACACGTACCGGTAGCGGGCCATCAACTGGCCGAAGAGGCCGACGAGTCCGGCCGCGGCGGCGGTGGCCGCGACCTGGTTGCCGCCCGCCTGCTGGTGCAGGACGCCGTAGACCGTCCAGGCGATGCCGCCGTTGAGGGTGACCAGCGGCAGGACGCCGCGCTCGCACTGGAGCAGCACCGCGAAGGCGAGGGTCAGCACCATCGCGGCCAGCAGTTGCACCCATGGGTGGTCGTACGCGCGCAGCGCCTGGTCGGGGTTGAGGTCGGCGCCGAGGGTGGTGAAGCCCGCGTAGAGGATGACGGTGACGCCGATGACGATGCCGACGACGAGGTACATCACCTCCAGCAGCCGGGCGGAGGCGGTGATGTAGAAGCCGGTGAGGCCGTCCTGGACGGCGGCGACCAGCGCGCGGCCCGGCAGCAGCGCGAAGAGCCCGCCGGTGATCACCGCCGACGCCTGGACGCCGTTGGCGCCGGGGATCCAGTGCGCGTACCGGTCGATGAGGACGCCCATCGCGGCGGCGGGCATCGCCGCAGCCGCGAACTGGTAGAACTCCGGCAGCCCGCGCCCGGCGAGCAGCCACGCGAGCCGGTCGCCGAGCATCGCGGCCAGCGCGGCGGCGGCGAAGATGACCGGCCCGCCGCCGACCAGGACGCTGGCCGCGCCCGCGAGCAGCCCGGCGGCGCCGGTGAGCGCCCAGGAGCTGTACGGGTGCCGGTTGCGGCGGATCTCGGCGAGCCGGCGGTACGCGTCCTCCAGCGTCGCCTCGTGGGCGGTGATCTCCTCGACGAGCTGGAAGACCGCGGCGAGCCGGGTGTAGTCGGTGCCGCGGCGGCGCACCGTGCGGCTCATGGTCAGCGGCGGGTCGGTGAGCGAGGGCTGGAAGGAGATGCCCAGCAGCGTGAAGGTGACGTTCGGCTCGACGCGGGCCAGTCCGTACGCGTAGCTGACGCCGAGCATCGCGGCCTCGACGTCCTCGGCGCCCTCACCGCCCGCGAGCAGCAGTTCGCCGATGCGCAGGGTCAGGTCGAGGACGCGCGGTACGGGGACCAGGTACGCGGTTTCCTGACGGTCCGCGGGGGTTTCGGGTGCGGGGCGCTCGGTGACGGGGATGCGGACCATGGCCCGCATCCGGTCCTGCCACCGCGCGTCGGTGGGCGGCAGGACGACCATCGGAATGCTCCCGGTGGTGCTGGTGAGGCTTGTCGTGCCCGTAGTACCCGTAGTACCCGTTGTTCCGGAAGCTCCGGCTGTTCCCGGTGCTCCTGTTGCTCCGGGCGTTCCCGCTGTTCCCGCCGTTCCGCCGGGCGGGGCGAATGCGCTGCCCGTGACGACCGGGGGGAATGTGGTGCCTGTGGGGGGTGTGAATTCGGAGCGGACCTCGTCCGACTCAGGTTTTCCGTCGTCGGACACCGGTCGTGCTCTCCTTTCCGCAATCTGCGTTTCTGTGAATCCTGTGAATCACGGGAATCCCGCCGACGCCCCCGTTCCCCCGTTACGGCGTCGGTTCCCGCAGGTCAGCGCTTTTGTGCGCGGTGCCGGCCGGGGGTCCGCGGCGTGGCGGGAACCGGCTCGGGGTCGCCCGCCGCCGGGCCCGTACCGGCGGCCGCACCCGGAATCGCGGATTCCTTTTTCGCCTTGCCGCGCGACCGCAGGTATTCGATGCCGATCGGCACCACCGAGAGGAGCACGACCAGGACGAGCATCACTTCGATGTTCTTGTGCACGAATTCGATCTGGCCGAGCCAGTATCCGAGTACGGTGACACCCGCACCCCACAGCGTTGCGCCGATGAGGTTGAAGGTGACAAAGGTGCGGTAGTTCATTCGGCTGACGCCTGCGACGATGGGGGTGAACGTTCGTACGATGGGCACGAAGCAGGCCATCACGATCGCCTTGGGTCCATGGCGCTCGAAAAAGGCATGTGCCTTCTCGATATTCTCCATCTTGAACAAGCGTGAGTCGGGCCTGCGGAACAGCGAGGGTCCGACCTTGCGGCCGAACAGATATCCCGCCTGTTCGCCGAGCACCGCCGCCACCGCGATCAACGCGGCCACCAGCGCGAGCGGCTGGTGCAGCGTGCCGGTCGCCACCAGCAGACCGGTCGTGAACAGCAGTGAGTCTCCGGGCAGGAAGAAACCGATGAGGAGCCCGGACTCGGCGAACACGATCAGCAGTACGCCCCACAGGCCGTACGTGTTGATCAGATGGTCCGGGTCGAGCCAGCTCGGGCCGAGCGCGATGGTCGTCACGGACCAAAACTATCAATCCAGTGTTGATACAAACGTTCCGCAACCTGCGGTTGGTGCACTACCTTCTCCGCAGCGTCATCCACGCACCACCCTAAGTTTCGCAAGTCTGGCATCTCTCCCCCCACGTGCCCCGTCACCGCGTCCGACCACCTGGCGGCTCCCGTTATGACTCGCGCCATCGCACTGCACGAAGTTTCCAAGTACTACCCGAAGCAGCCGTCGCCTGCTGTGGACCGGTTCTCGCTCGACATCGCACCCGGAGAGTTCCTGGTGCTGCTCGGCCCGTCCGGCTGCGGCAAGTCCACGGTCCTGCGCATGATCGCGGGTCTGGAGGACATCACCACCGGCGAGCTGCTGCTCGACGGGGAGTACTCCAACGACCTCGCACCCGGCGACCGCCGGATGGCGATGGTGTTCCAGAACTTCGCGCTGTACCCCAGCATGACCAGCCGGGAGAACATCGGGTTCCCGCTGCGCTTCGAGATGCCCGGTGAGGAGCACGGGCCCCGGGTCGACGAGACCGCCCGCATCCTCGGCATCGAGGAGATCCTGGACCGCTACCCCGGACAGCTCTCCGGCGGCGAGCGGCAGCGGGTCGCCATGGGCCGGGCGATCTCCCGGCACCCCTCGGTCTTCCTCATGGACGAGCCGCTGTCCAACCTCGACGCGAAGTTGCGCGCGCACCTGCGCGCCGAGATCGCCCGGCTGACCCACGGCATGGGCGTCACGACGGTGTACGTGACGCACGACCAGGCCGAGGCCATGTCGCTGGGCGACCGCGTCGCGATCATGCGCAGCGGTGTCCTCCAGCAGATCAGCACGCCGCGTGAGGCGTACCACCTGCCGGAGAACGTGTTCGTCGCCGCTTTCGTCGGCACGCCCCGGATCAATCTGCTCCAGGCGACGGTCCTGGCGCCGCTCGGCGGCGGCATGTGGATCGACTTCGGCCGCCAGCGGCTCGGCATGCCCGAACCGCTCAGCCTCGACCACCAGATGCTCCGCATCCAGCAGGGGCGGCGCATCATCGTCGGGCTGCGCTCGGAGGCCGTGCGCATCGCGCAGCCGAGTCAGGCGCACGCGGGCGAGGTCGTGCTGAGCGGGATCGTCGAGCACGTGGAGTACCAGGGCCACGAATCCCTGGTGCACCTCAACACCGGGTCGCGGCCCGCCGTCGTCCCCGAGCTGGAGGCCCCGCGGCCCGCGCAGGCGCCGTCCCGCTCGGGCGCCCGGCGCGCGGCGAACGGCTCGGGCACCAGCCTCGGCAAGCTCGCCCAGAAGGCCGCGCGGCGCATCCAGGCGTCGGTGCCGGCGCGGGACGGCGGCTCCAACGGCGGCGGCGTCCCGCCGCGGCCCAACCACGCGCCCGGCCGCGCTCCGGTGACGGTGATGGACCGCCCCCTGGGCGCGCCCGAGACCCAGACCGGCGACCTCGTGGTCCGCACCGGCCCCGACATCCGCGTCCGCCGCGGTGACCGCGTGCCCCTGCTGGTGGACCTCGCCCACCTGTACGTCTTCGACCACGAGGGCCAGCGCATCTGTCCCGCCCCGGTCCAGGCCCCCCGCCTGGAATAGCCGCATCGGCGTATTCGCGGGTGCGGGGCGGGGAGGTGCGGGGCAGGCTGCCGATATGGGTATCGAAGAGTACGGCGGCGGCCAGGAGCAGGGCGCCGAGATCATTGTCGTCACGACGAACGACGTGCCCGGCTTCCGGGTCGAGCAGGTCATCGGTGAGGTCTTCGGCCTCACCGTCCGCTCGCGACACCTGGGCAGTCAGATCGGCGCCGGGCTGAAGTCCATGATCGGCGGCGAGCTCAAGGGCCTGACGAAGACGCTGGTGCAGACCCGTAACCAGGCCATGGAGCGCCTCGTCGAACAGGCCAAGGCGCGCGGCGCCAACGCCGTGCTCATGATGCGCTTCGACGTCACCGACGCCGCGGACCTCGGCACCGAGGTCTGCGCGTACGGCACCGCCGTGGTCCTCGCCCGCGAGTAGCGGCCCCGCCCGCCGGGGCGCATGAGGTCCGGGACACCCGAGGGGCGGCGCCCGGTCCGGGGTTTCGTCGTACCCCGGTGGAATGCTGGGCGTCGCCGACCTCAAGGAGGATGCCATGCAGGACACCTCGTCCCCGGACCCCGAGACCACGATGCTGCTGTCGTACCTGGACGCCCAGCGGCGTCACGTGCTGGGGATTCTGGAGGGGCTGGACGAGGAGGCGCTGCACCGGCCGGTGCTGCCGTCGGGGTGGAGCTGCGCGGGGCTGGTGCGGCACCTCGCGCTGGACGTGGAGCGCTTCTGGTTCCGCGGGGTGGTGGCCGGGGAGAAGGCCGTGATCGACGCGGCGCTGACCGGCCCCGACGACGCGTGGAAGGTGGGCCCGGAGGTTTCGGCCAAGGGCGTGCTCGACCTCTACCGCCAGGAGACGGCGCTCGCGGACGCCGTGATCACCTCGACGGCGCCCAGCGCCGCCCCGGCCTGGTGGCCGACCGAACTCTTCGGGCCCGACGGCGGCGTTCGGGACCTGCGCGAGGCGATCCTGCACGTCACGGTGGAGACGGCCTGCCACGCGGGTCACCTGGACGCCGTCCGTGAGCTGATCGACGGCAGGAAGTGGCTCGTGCTCACCGAGTCCTGAGCCGGACTCCCGACCCAGTCTCCTGGGGGAAGTTCCGGGGCGGGAGCGGGCGCGGGACGGCGGGCGGGTGCAGGCTGGGTGGGTCGGGAAAGACGCCCGCGCACGCGGGACCGGGCTCGCCACGGAAGGCTGACATGTCACTGCACAAAGGCACGGACTCCGCCCGCAACATCGCCGTCAACCCGTTCTTCGGCGAGGCGGACCCGGTCGACGGCCGGATGACGGCTCCGCCCAAGCACAAGTTGGCGGACGGCCCGATGCCGCCGCACACCGCGTACCAGATCGTGCACGACGAGCTGATGCTGGACGGCAATTCGCGGCTGAATCTGGCGACGTTCGTCACGACGTGGATGGAGCCGCAGGCCGGTGTGCTGATGGCGGAGTGCGCCGACAAGAACATGATCGACAAGGACGAGTACCCGCGTACGGCGGAGCTGGAGCGCCGCTGCGTGGCGATCCTCGCCGACCTGTGGAACGCGCCGGACCCCAGCTCGGTGGTGGGCTGTTCGACCACCGGCTCGTCCGAGGCGTGCATGCTCGCGGGGATGGCGCTCAAGCGCCGCTGGATGCGGCGCACGCCCGGCTATCCGGCGACCGCGCGGCCCAATCTGGTGATGGGCGCGAACGTGCAGGTGTGCTGGGAGAAGTTCTGCGCGTTCTGGGAGGTCGAGGCGCGGCTGGCGCCGATGGAGGGCGACCGGCTGCACCTGGACGCGGAGTCGGCGCTCGCCCTGTGCGACGAGAACACCATCGGTGTGGTGGCCGTGCTGGGCTCGACCTTCGACGGGTCGTACGAGCCGGTCGCGGAGATCTGCGCGGCGCTGGACGCGTACGAGGAGCGGACCGGTACGCACATCCCGGTGCATGTCGACGGCGCGTCCGGCGCCATGATCGCGCCGTTCCTCGACGAGGACCTGGTGTGGGACTTCCGGCTGCCGCGGGTGGCCTCGATCAACACCTCGGGCCACAAGTACGGCCTGGTGTACCCGGGCGTGGGCTGGGCCCTGTGGCGGGACGCCGAGGCGCTGCCGGAGGAGCTGGTCTTCCGGGTGAACTACCTCGGCGGTGACATGCCGACCTTCGCGCTGAACTTCTCGCGGCCGGGCGCGCAGGTCGTGGCGCAGTACTACTCCTTCCTGCGGCTGGGCTGGGACGGCTACCGCGCGGTGCAGCAGGCCAGCCGGGACGTGGCGATGTCGCTGGCGGCGCGGATCGCGAAGCTGGAGGACTTCACGCTGGTCAGCGCGGGTGACCAGTTGCCGGTCTTCGCCTTCACCACCGCGCCGGGGGTGGAGAACTACGACGTCTTCGACGTGTCGCGGCGGCTGCGCGAGCGCGGCTGGCTGGTCCCGGCGTACACCTATCCGGCCGACCGCACCGATCTCGCGGTGCTGCGCATCGTCTGCCGCAACGGCTTCTCCGAGGACCTCGCGGACCTGCTGATGGAGGACCTGGGCCGCCTGCTGCCGGAGCTGCGCCGCCAGCCGCACCCGCTGAACCGCCCGGAGAACGTGGCGACCGCCTTCCACCACTAGGGCGCGCCCGGGGGCCTCACGGCTGGCTGAGGCTCACCGCCAGCACCGCGCGGTCGTCGGCGACGGGCGCGCCGCCGGTCCAGGTGACCAGGTCCCGCAGCAGGACGTCGATGGCGTGCTGCGGGCCGGTCATCGGACCGAGGCCGGAGAGCCGGACCTCGGGGTCGTAGAAGACGCCTTCGCGGTCGCGGGTCTCGGTCACGCCGTCCGTGACCAGCAGCAGCGTGGCGCCCGGCGGGAAGACCACCTCGTCGGGCACCGTGCGCAGACCGCCGAGCTCGCTCATGCCGAACGGCACGTCGGGGGCGGCGGCTTCGAGGGTACGTACGGTGCCGCCGTCGAGCAGGTACGGCGGCGGGTGGCCGCGGTTGAGCAGCCGCAGGGTGTCGCACACCTCGTCGGGGTCCTCGGGGCGGTGGACGAACTCGGCCAGCAGCCCGGTGGTGAATCCCTCCAGATACTCCTCGCCACCCCTGTCCCGCCGCTCCCGGTCCCGGTCCAGCGCCCGGTCCAGGCGCCGCGCGAGGCCCGGCAGGTCGGGTTCCTCGTCGGCCGCCTCGCGGAAGGCGCCGAGCAGCACCGCGACGCTGGCGACCGCGCCCATCCCCTTGCCGCGCACGTCGCCGATCAGCAGCCGTACGCCGTAGCGGGTCTGCTCGGCCGCGTACACATCACCGCCGATCCGCGCCCCGCTCTGGGCGGCCTCGTACCGGGCGGCTATGGCCAGCGGGCCGATCCGGGGCGGCGGGTCGGGCAGCAGGGCGCGCTGGGCCGACTCGGCGACGTCCCGCACGGTGGCGAGCCGACGCCCCGAACGGGTCAGCGCCCGGTTGACTGCGAGGCCGATGACGGAGGAGAGCACCACGTTCAGGATCTCGGCCACGCCGACGCCCTCGCGGATGATGCCGCCGTGGACGGTGAGCACGAAGACGCCCACCAGGGACGCCAGACAGGTGAGGACCGCGATGCGGGCGGACTGGATCGCGCCGGCCAGTACACAGGCTCCGGCCAGCATCGTGTCGCCGGTGTAGGGATTGGGCGTGACGAGGTCGAAGACCAATCCGCCGACGATCATGGCGGCCGGGACCCAGCGCATCATGGCGGTGGGCCAAGGGGTCACAGTCCGCACATCGTCCACTTGAGGATAATATGCCCGATTCGCGGTGAAGGGGATGCCCCGGCGGAGCCGTCCGGGACGGAACGGGACGGGCGCGTCCCGCGGTGATGCGGGCCGCGCCCGTCTGCGGCACGGTGGAGGGACCTCCGAAGGAAAGGTCCGTCATGGCCGAGCACACCTATCGAGTCACCGAGATCGTCGGCACCTCGCACGAAGGCGTGGACGCCGCCGTCAGGAACGGCGTCAAGCGGGCCGCGCAAACGCTGCGCGGCCTCGACTGGTTCCAGATCACCGAGGTCCGCGGGCACATCGTGGACGGCGAGGTCGAGCACTACCAGGTGGGACTGAAGGTGGGCTTCCGCCTGGAGGACACGGACGGCTCCGCCGGGTAGCGCCCGACGCACGAGGCGCGCCCCGTCAGGGGCGCGGCTTGACGCGGACGTGCGCCCGTCGGTGGCGCGGCTCGCCCTCTCCCGGCCGTCCCTTTCGACCGTTTCAGCCGCTACGGCCGTTACGGCACCACCCCCGACGGCAGCGGTCGGCACGGCATCACCCCGTCAGCCGTACGGCGTCACCCGCTCGGCGCGGCCCCACCCCCGTTCGGCGTATCACCGGTCGCCATATCCGACAGGGCGTCAGATCCTTTTGTCATTAAGGCGGGTCATAGCCGGATTCGGCCCCCGCCGTGGACGCTGACGCACTCTCGGGAGCCCGCTATGAGCCAGGAGACGCCCACCCCGCCGCCCCCGCCGGGGTACACGCCCCCGCCGCCCACGCCCCGCGAGTCCGCGTGGGCCGCAGGTGGCACCGTCTTCGCCGGGATGATGCTGGTGTTCGGCGGCGCGCTGGCGATCCTGGAGGGGATCGTCGGCATCAGGAAGAACTCGGTGTACGTCTCCACGCGCGACTACGTCTACCAGTTCGACGTCACGTCCTGGGGCTGGATCCACCTGGCGCTCGGCGTGGTCGCCGTCCTCGTCGGCTTCGGCCTGCTGGCCGGTTCCGCCTGGGCGCGCTGGGGCGGCATCCTGATCGCCGGGCTCAACCTGGTGGCGAACTTCATGTTCCTGCCGTACCAGCCGGTCTGGGCCGTGGTCATGATCGCCATCGACATCTTCATCATCTGGGCGCTGGCCACGTACGAACCGGCCGGGCACGGTCACGGGTCGCACGGCGGCTCGCACGGCGGGCGGCACGGCACCTCCGCCCCGGGCGCCGGGGGCCGGCTGTGACGTACACGAGCCCCACGCTGGAACAGCTCCGCCGCTGCACGGTCGCCGTCGACATCGGCGCCGCCCGAACCCGCGTCTACGTCCGCAACGTCGGCGTCGTCGCCGACGAGCCGAGCGTGGCCGCGGTCGACGTACGCACCGGCGCCCTGATCGCGGTCGGCGAGCGCGCCGAGCAGATGGCCGGGCGCACCCCCGGGCACATCCGGGTGGCCAGGCCCGTCGCGGGCGGCGCGGTCGTCGACATCGAGATGGCGCGGCGCATGCTCAGGCACGTGCTCGGCGACAAGCTCGGCAAGCGGTGGCGGCGCATGCCGGTGCTGCGCGCCGCGGTGTGCATGCCGCACGGCAGCGAGCCGATCGCGCGGCGCGCGGCCATCGAGACGCTGTACGGGCTCGGGGCGCGCAAGGTCGAGCTGGTGGACACGCTGATCGCCGCGGCGGTCGGCTGCGGGCTGCCCGTCGAGCACCCCGAGGCCACGATGATCGTGGTGTGCGGCGCCGGTACGACGCAGGTCGCCGTCCTGTCGCTGGGGTCCATCGTGGCCGCGGAGACGGTGCCGGTCGGCGGTGACGCCATCGACCGCGCGGTCGTCCAACACCTGCGCAACCACCACGAGTTGATGCTGCCCAGCCAGTCGGTACGGCCGCTGCACCAGATGCTCGGCTCCCCCGGCACCGGCGGGACGGTCACCACCGAGGTCCACGGCCGCGACGTCGTCAGCGGCCTCGCCCGCTCCGTCCTCGTCGAGACCGAGGGCGTGCGCCACGCGATGCGCACCCCGCTCACCTCCGTGCTCGACGCCATCACCACCGTGCTGCGCGCCTGCCCGCCCGACCTGGTCGCCGACCTCGCCGACCGGGGCATCATGCTGGCGGGCGGCAGCGCCCTCATGCCCGGCCTCGACCTCATGCTCGGCCAGGCCACCGGCATGCCCGTCCACATCGCCCCCCGCCCCGACACCGTCGCCGTCCAGGGCCTCGGCGCCATGATCGAGGGCCGGGTCCGCCCCATGGTTCTCGATCCCCTGACGCCCTAGGTGTATTGATCACGAGCGTTGGTGACACGTGCCGGTGCGTGCGGATACGAGGCGGAGGAGGGAGACGACGCGGAGCGTCGCCGACCGACGACAACGCGGCAGACGTGCGCGCCGGGCGCCGGGACGCCGCGGAGATCCACACAACAGGTCCTGGCTTCGTCCGAGGGCACCCTCCCCCACGGCGGGTGCCCTCCCAGGACGTGCCTTCAGCGCGCGGCGCCAGTTGCACCGGCCGGGGCCCGTCGCTCGCCAGTGACCGGCGCGGGTCCTCACGGCTCCCGCCGCCGCGCCCGCCGGAGGTGAACACGGCGTGACCGGGGGTGGAAATGTGGTCGGCGGGGATCGCGGGGGGCGCCAGGGGGCTGGGAGCATGCGGGCGTGACGGGTACGGCGGCGGGAGAGTTGAGGCGGCGCCTCGGTGTGGGGGACGCCGTGGTGATCGGCCTCGGCGCGATGATCGGCGCCGGGGTCTTCGCGGCGTTCGCTCCCGCGGCCCGCGCCGCGGGCACCGCGCTCCTCGCGGCCCTGGCCGTCGCGGCCGTCGTGGCGTACTGCAACGCGACGTCCTCGGCGCGCCTGGCGGCCCGCCACCCGCGCTCCGGCGGGACGTATGTGTACGGCACGGAGCGGCTCGGCCCCCTCTGGGGCTACCTGGCCGGGTGGAGCTTCGTGGCGGGCAAGACGGCCTCGTGCGCGGCGATGGCGCTGACGGTGGGGGCGTACGCGTGGCCCGAGCACCGCCGCGCGGTGGCGGTCGCGGCCGTGGTGGCCCTGACGGCCGTGAACTGCCTGGGCGTACGGAAGGCCGCCTGGCTGACCCGGCTGATCGTGGCGGTGACCCTCGCGGTCCTCGCGGCGGCGGTCACCGCGTGCCTGGCCAGTACGGAGGCCGACGCGGGACGGCTGGCGTGGGACGGTGCCGCCTCCGGCCCGCACGGCCTGCTCCAGGCCGCCGGCCTGCTCTTCTTCGCCTTCGCGGGGTACGCCAGGATCGCGACGCTCGGCGAGGAGGTGAAGGACCCGGCGCGGACCGTCCCCCGCGCGATCCCCCTGGCGCTCGGCGTGACCCTCGTGGTCTACGCGGCTGTCGCCGTCGCCCTGCTGACCGTTCTCGGGCCCGACGCCCTGGCCCGCTCGGCCGCGCCGCTCACCGACGCCGTCCGTACGGCCGGGGTGCCGGGTCTGGCCCCGGTGGTCCGCGTCGGCGCGGCCGTGGCCGCCCTCGGCTCCCTGCTGGCGCTGATCCTCGGCGTCTCCCGTACCACCCTGGCGATGGCACGCGACCGGCACTTCCCGTACGCGCTCGCCGCCGTGCATCCGCGCCACGAGACCCCGGTCAGGGCGGAGGCGGCGGTCGGCGCCCTGGTCGTGGCGCTCACCGCGACCACCGGTCTGACCGGGGCGATCGGCTTCTCGTCCTTCGGCGTCCTCGTCTACTACGCCGTCGCCAACGCCAGCGCCCTGCGGCTGGGCGCGGACGAGCACCGGCCGCACCCGGCCGTTCCCGTGGTCGGCCTGACCGGCTGCGCGGTGCTGGCCGCGAGCCTCCCCCCGGCCTCGGTGCTGGCCGGTCTCGGCGTGACGGCGGCCGGCGCGGTGGCGTACGCGGTGACCCCGCGCCGCTAGGGCGCGGGGGGGCGGTCACCGGCCGGGGAAGCGGGCTCCCCTCGGACGAGCGGTGGGCCGGGGTTCAGAAGCGGGCGCGGTCGGCCGCCGCCTCGCCGTGGCGCCAGCCCTCGGCGTCGCGGCCCTTGAGGCGTGAGGTGGTGGTGGACGGGAACATGCGGCGGGTCGCGTCGCGTACGTCGACCTCGCGGGCGGCGAGGACGGGCAGCAGGTCGGCGGACGGGATGGCGGTCTCGGCCTGGGCCTCCCGGGTGGCGGCGGCCAGGCGTTCGCGGACGCGGCCCGCGTAACCGATCAGGAAGGACTCGCGGAAGTCGCGCGAGCGCGAGGTGCCGCCGCGCAGGGCGTGGTCGGCCTGGACGAGCAGCGAGGTGTAGAGGAGTTCGACGGCCTCCAGGTCGGTCGCGAAACCGACCACCGTCGAGAAGCCGAAGTCGGCCGCCCAGACCGCCTGGCAGCGGTTCGCCGCCGCGACGGCGTCCAGCAGCAGGGCCTTCGCTCCCTCGTACGGCCGGTCCACCCCGATCCGGCACGCGCCGGGGCCCCGGCCCGGCGACCCGGGCGCTCCCGTGGCCGCGACCAGCGCCTCGTCGATGCTGTGCCTGGCCATCAGGTGCTGGGCCTTCGCCGACAGCGCCTCGGCCTCCTCGGGGAAGCCGGTGGACTCGGCCTTCGCCAGCAGCGCCCGGATGCGGGCGAGCATCTTGGAGTGCGGGCCGGTGGCCGGTGGCGCCGACGCCGGGCCCGGCGTCAGGGGGGTGATGCGGGGCAGGCGTCCGTACAGGCAGAGCAGTTCCACGAGGGCCGTCGCCGTACTGAAGCGGTCGAGCCGCTCGGTGCGGGCGAACTCCGCGAGGAAGGGTTCCTTGCCGTCCCCTGCGGCCCGCGCCAACCGCTCGTGCCGCGCGTCGAGTTCCCGGCCCGCCATCCGTACGAGGTCCCGCGGCTCCCACCCGCGCGCCCCGCACTCCCGTACCACCCGCCCGGCCAGCTTCCCGGCCGCGCCCTCCCACCGCTCACCCGCGGCGGCCAGCACCGACGCCGCCGCGTCCACGGCGGCTTCCTCCGCCGTCGCCCCCGCGCCGGCGGCCACCGCCGCCGCATACGCCCGCTCGAACTCGTCCACGGATCTATGGTCGCCGACGCGGCGCGCGCCGCTCGCCGGCCCCCGCGGACCGAGCGCGTACGCGGTCACTCGTACGGGCCCCGAGGGCCGGAATGTGTTGCGGCCATGCCAATCCGTCCCCTGAGGTTGACGCGCGTCGACACAGCCCGCGCGCAGAGGAGTTGATGTGCTGTCCGTGTTCTGGTGACGCCGCCCGGACCGGGGCTCACCGGCCGCTCACAGGTCCGACACCCCCACCCCGACTCCCAGCGCCGACGACCGCACCGCCGACGGGATCGTCGGCCCCGACACCTGGCAGGCCCTGGTCTCCTGACCCTCGGCACACCCTGACCGGACAGCGGCACCACCCGCGATTCCGGTACGGCACCCCGGTCGCGCTCCTCCGGCCGGGGTGCCGTTCGCATGAACGCGGAAGGCACGGGTCACCGCGTGCCGGTGCGCGGGAAATGGGCCACCTCCCGAGGGCCGGGGCCCTCGGGCGAGGGGTCAGCGTTCGCCCTGGGCGACTTCGATGGAGCCGTGGAGGTCGTGGGCGGCCTGGAGGGCGCTGGCGGCGGACAGGGCGAGGCACGAGGCCAGCACGAGGGCTATGGCGCGGGGGGCGCGGGCGCGGAGGTGGGGGGTGGTCGGGGGGTGGGCCAGGAGGGCGGCGACGCGGCGCGGCACGGGCCCGGTGGCGGCCGGGAGGGCGGCGTGCGGCCGGACGCCGGGCCGGGAGGCCAGGGCGGCGCGCCCGATGGCGCGGGCGGCGAGGCGGCGGTCGCCGACGGCGAGGGCGGCGGACTCGTCGGCCCAGCGTTCGAGGGCGTAGGACAGCGGCCCGCGCAGGCCGCGCAGGGCGGGGTGGCAGGAGGAGGCGAGGGCGAAGGCGGCAAGGAAGATGTGGTGGCGCCCGGCGAGGTGGGCCCGCTCGTGGGCGAGCAGCGCCTCGCGCTCGGCGGGACCGAGGGCGCGCAGCATGCCGGTGGTGACGACGATCCGGCCGGGCCGTCCGGGCAGCGCGTACGCGTCGGGCCCGGGGTCCTGGAGAACGGTGAGGTCACCGGCCGCCGTACCGACCGCGACGGCGCGCCTGCGGGCCCGCGCGGCGAGCACGAGGTGGCGGCGCGAGGTGCGGACCAGCGCCGTGACGACGGCGGCCAGCAGCACGGCGGCGACGCACGCGGCAGCCACCGTCACCTGGTCGCCGACGACCGGCAGCACGAAGTGCGCGAAGGCGGCGACCGGCGGGAGTCGCAGGGCGCCCGCCCCGGCGAGCAGCAGCAGCGCGGTGGTGCTGCACGCGGCGAGCGCGACGGCGGACCCGGCGAGCAGCCAGGCCGCGGCGCGCGGCGGCAGCGCGTCGGCCAGCCGCCGCGCGGCGGGCACGGCGAGCAGCGGGAGCAGCAGCGGCGCCCAGACGGCGAGGTTCACGAGCGGCGGCCCTCCGAGGCGGGGCCGGCGGCCGGGGACGGCCCGTCGTCCTCCTCCGCCTGGACCAGCAGCTCGCGCAGCAGCCGTTCGTCGTCCGGGTCGAGCTGGGAGACGAAGCGGGCCAGGACCGTACCGCGGTCGTCCTCACCGGACTTGTCCAGCTCGGTGCGCATGCGGCGGGCGGCCAGGCCCGGCGAGTCCTGGACCGGCAGGTACGCGTAGCCGCGCCCCGAACGGGTGCGGCTGACGGACCCCTTCTCGTAGAGGCGCGCGAGGATCGTGGTGACGGTGGTGCGCGCGAGGGCGGTGCCCAGGTCGCGCTGGACGTCGGCGGGGGTCAGGGCGCGGCCGTCGGCCGCCCACAGCGCGGCCAGGACGCTCGCCTCGAGTTCACCCGAAGGCCGGCGGGCCGACGCGTTGGCCTCCGTCATGGATCGCCCCTTCCCGCTCGTTCGTCTACAGTTCTGTAGACCGACTACACGACTGTAGTCGGGTGGGGTGCCGCGCGGCACCCCAGGACCCATTATGGGAGGGCCCCACCGTCATGCCCCTGCCCGCGCTCGATCAGGCCGTGAACGTCCTGGACGCGACCTCCCTGCTGTCGTCCTTCGGGGCCATCGGCATCGCGGTCATCATGTTCGCCGAAACCGGCCTGCTCATCGGCTTCTTCCTGCCCGGCGACTCGCTGCTCTTCACCGCCGGGCTGCTGTGCGTGCCCGGCGCCTCCGATGTGGTGCATCTCTCGCTGTGGCAGGTGCTGCTCGCCGCCGTGGCCGGGGCGCTGCTGGGGGCGCAGACCGGTTACGTGATCGGACGGCGCGGCGGCCCCGCGCTGCTGAACCGCACGAAGAACGCCAAGCTGCACGAGGGCGCGGCCAGAGCCGCGGAACTCCTCGAACGGTACGGCCACGCCAAGGCCGTCGTCCTGGCCCGCTTCATCCCCATCGTGCGCACGGTGCTCAACCCGCTCGCCGGGACGCTGAACGTGCCGGTCCGCACCTTCACCGTCTGGCAGATCGCGGGCGGCGCCGTCTGGACCGTCGGCCTGGTGCTCGGCGGCTACGGGCTCGGCTCGTCGATCCCGCACGTGGACACGTACCTGCTGCCGATCGTCGCGGTGATCGTGGTCGTCTCGCTGGCGCCGCTGGTCCTGGAGGTACGGCGCAGCCGCCGCAACGGCGCGAAGGCCGCCGACGCCGACGCCGTACCCGCCGCGTCCGCCCCCGCCGTGAAGACCCCCGCCGCCTCTGACCCGGAGCGCCCGTGACCTCGCAATTCGACGCGGGCCTGTACCGCTGGATCACCGACCTCGCGGGGCGCACCCCGCAGCCCGTGGACGACACCGTCCGCTTCTTCAGCGACTACGGGCTCGGCCTCTTCGCCGTCCTGATGCTGATCGTCTGGTGGCGGGCCCGCCCCGCCGGGTCCGCCGCCATGGCGGCGGCGCTGTCCGTGCCGTTCACCGTCGTGGTCGCCTTCCTCGTCAACGACGGGGTCAAGGCGGTCTTCGACGAGCAGCGGCCCTGTCAGACGCTGCACACCGTCACGGTCGAGACGTGTCCGGCGCTCGGCGACTGGTCCTTCCCCAGCAACCACTCCGCCATCGCCGCGGCCGCCGCCGTCGGCCTGCTCTTCGCCGACCGGCGCCTGGGACTGCGCCTCGCCGTCCCCCTCGCCCTCCTCATGGCCGCCTCGCGCGTCTGGATCGGCGTCCACTACCCGCACGACGTCGTCGTCGGCCTCCTCGTCGGCGCCCTCGTCGCCTGGCCCGTCTCCCTCCTGGCCCCCCGCGCCGCCCCCGCCGTCGACCGCCTCCGCGCCACCAGACTCCGCCCCCTGGTCCACGCCCTGCGTCCCGCCGAGTAAGGCAACCCCCTGGCGGAAATTTCCGTCTACACGCCTGTAGTCGCTCACTTCCCGTTCGGCGAATCGAGGCCCGGCGTGCCGGAGCGAACAGAGGCAGCGCGCGCGACGCTCTGGGCGGGGGCCGTGTGCGTCGGCTTCCTCGCCCTCCAAGCGGCCCTGGTGGTGCCGGGTACCGGCCTCGCGTGGGACGAGACGGTCTACACGAGTCAGGTCAGCGGCTCGGTGCCCGCCGCGTTCTTCAGCGCCCCGCGCGCCCGCGGCATCTCCTTCCTGGCCGCGCCCGTGGCGGAGTTGACGTCCTCGATGACCGCGCTGCGGGTGTGGATGGCGGTGCTCTCCGCCGTCGGCCTCTTCCTCGCGCTGCGCGTGTGGCGCGGCCTGGTGCCCGCGCCGGTGCTGGCGCTCGCGGGCGGGCTGTTCGCCACCTTGTGGATCACGGTGTTCTACGGACCGCAGGTGATGCCCAACCTGTGGAGCGCGTACGGGGCCCTGGCCGCCGTCGGCTGCTTCCTGCGGGCGGTACGCGACCCGGCCGACCGCTGGGCGCCGGTCGGACTCGCCGCGGGCGTGACGGTCACCGGGCTGATGCGACCGCCGGACGCCTTGTGGCTGCTGGCCCCGCTGGCCGTGGCGGCACTGTGCGTCCCCGGCGGGCGGCGCCCGCTGGTGTGGGCCGCGCTCGCGGCGGGCGCCGTACTCGGCTGCGGCGAGTGGGTGATCGAGGCGTACGCGCGGTACGGCGGCCTGTCGGAACGGCTGAGCCGGGCCAGTGCCATCCAGGGCGGCACCGGCTGGAACTTCGCCGTGGCCGACCAGATCAGGGCGCTGGACGGACGCGCGCTGTGCCGTCCCTGCGACGTGCCCTGGCGGCACCCCGTCACAGCCGTCTGGTGGTTCGCGCTGCCGCCGCTTGCCCTGCTCGGCGTCTGGGCCCAGCGGCGCGCCGGCGCGCTCCTCCCGCTCCTGGTCGCGTCGTCCCTGGCCGTGCCCTACCTCTTCCTGATCGGCTACGCGGCGCCGCGCTTCCTGCTGCCCTCGTACGCGCTGCTGGCGATCCCCGTCGGCCACGGGCTCTGGCGGCTCCTCACGTGGCGGCCCGCCCTGAGCGGCCTCGTCGTCCTCGCCCTGTGCGGGCACGTGGCCGTGCAGATGTCGGTGACCGTCCACGACGCGGCCGGCAATCGCGCGATGCGGCGAGCGTACGAGTCCGTCGCCGTCGCGCTGCACCACGACGGTGTACGGCCGCCCTGCGTGCTGACCGGCGACCACGCCGTGCCCCTGGCCTTCTACGTCGGCTGCGCGTCCCGCCAGGTCGGTGGGCCCGACGCCAGCATCAGCCCTTCCGGGCTGGTGGCCGCTGCCAGGACCCGACCCGTGGCCGTCCTCGTCCCCCCGTCCGCCCACCCGCCCCGTTACGCCCGCCGCTGGCCCTCCCGCGCCCTTCCTTCCTCCCCCTCCTTCCGCGCCTACCACGCCTATCTCAGCCCCCCGTGACCCCGCGCTGACGCGGGGCCGCCTTTCCAGGCGCGGGGAACCGCGCGGCGCGGCGGAACGCCGTGCGCGGCTGGCGGACTCGGGGGCCTGCGTACGGGGCTACATGCGGGGCTACATGCGGGATTTCAGGACGTCGACCTCGCACCCCGGGGCGAACGGGTCGAAGCCGTGGGCGGTCAGCCAGCGGACTCCCAGGAGGGCGCGCAGGGACCACCAGGCGCGCAGGGCGTCGAGGTCGACGTCGGTGCCGTAGCCGGCGAGGAGGTCGCCGAGGTGCTCCTCGTGTCCGAGGGTCAAGGTGGCGAGGTCGAAGAGGGCGTCGCCCCGGCCCGCCTCCGACCAGTCGATGATGCCGGTGACCTCGGCGCCGTCGACGAAGACGTGATCGATCTGGAGGTCGCCGTGCGCGAACACCGGCGTCCACGCCCGGAGCGCAGCCTCGGCGACCCGGCGGTTGCGGGTGACCAGGTCGGCGGGCAGGACACCGCTCGTCACCAGCGCCTCGCACTCGCCGTCGAGTTCCACCGCCAACTCGCCGGGGTCGCGGCGGCGGCGGCCGGGCCAGGGCGGCAACGGCGCGTCGTGCAGCCGCCGGACGGCGGCGCCCGCCGCGGCCCACGCGGCCGGGGACGCGGGCGACGGCTCACCGAGGCGGCCGAGCGCCGTGCCCCGGACCGCGGCGAGCGCGAGCACGGGCGGCTCGCGCCACAGGACCTCCGGGGTCGGGACCGGCGCCAGGGCCATCGCCTCGACCTCGACGTCGGTACGCGCCTGATCGGCGTCCACCTTCAAGAACACGTCGCCGACGCGCAGGGTCGCGCGCTCGGAGTGGGCGACCACCACATTGACCTCGTCCATGGGCGGCAGTATCCGGGGGGAGGGCCCCGGCGTCACCGGATTTGCCGCGTGGGCCGACGCGGCCGACCGCGTCCCGCTACCCCACGGCCGTACCGCCCCCCGCGTAGGCGGACCTGATGGCGGACCACCGGGCCGCCTCGGCGGGGGTGAGCCGGTCGCGGAGGGCGGCGAGGTGGAGGAGGGCGGATTCGGCGCCGGAAGCGAGGGTCTGGGCCTCGGCGCGGTAGTGGTCGTCGATGACGGCCTCCAACTCGGCTTCGTTCATGGCGGGTTGGATACGGGCGGCGAGGCGGGACATCGTGCGGTAGGAGCCCTGGAGGAGGAACGGCGGCTCGGTGCGCGAGGCGTCGGTGCGGGCCGCGGACGCGATATAGGCGGCGTTGACGGCCAGCACGGTGGCACGGGCGCGCAGCAGATGGCGCAGGACGGCCACGATGTCCTCGCGCTCGGCGGCCGGATAGGGGTGGGCGAGGTCGTCAGCGCGGGCGGTGGGGTCGTCCTCGGCGAGCCGGATGAGGAGTTCGAGGTCGCCGCGCTCGCGCCCGGCCAGCGGCGCGAGCGTCTCGTTGGCGGTGAGCGCGTTCTCCACGTAGCTCAGCGCGAAGAGCGCCTCCCTGCCGGTCAGGACGTCACCGAGGTTCCAGACGTCGGCGCGGTTGGCGAGCATGTCCGGGACGCGGAAGAGGCGGCCGGACTCGGTGTACGGGTTGCCCGCCATGCAGACCGCGAACCGCTTGCCCCGCAGGTCGTACGTGCCCGCCGCGCCCTCGACGCGGCGCTGCGCGTCGCACAGCGTGATGAACTTCTGGAGGAGCTCGGGCGAGGTGTGCTGGATGTCGTCCAGGTAGAGCAGCACGTTGGAGCCCAGCTCCAGCGCGAAGTTGATCTTCTCGACCTCGCGGCGTGAGGTGGCGTCGGGGGCGCGCTCGGGGTCGAGCGAGGTGACGCCGGTGCCGAGCGCGGGCCCGTCGATGGTCACCAGGGCGAGGCCGAGCCGCGCGGCCACGTACTGCACGAGCGAGGTCTTGCCGTAGCCGGGCGGTGACATCAGCATCAACAGGCCGCCGGACGGGCCGAATTGGCGGGCGAGGTTGTCGCCGATGAGCGGCAGCGACACCTCGTCGAGCAGCCGGTTGCGGACGAAGCCGGTCAACGGCCGCGGGCGGTAGGCGTCCAGGTCGAGGCGGTCGCGCTCGGCGGCCACCACGGAGGTGCGGTGCCGCTGGTAGGTGCGGTAGGCGGGGACGTCCTCGGCCCTGAACCGCCGTACACGGGTGAGGGTTTCGTCCAGGCGTACGGCCATCCGCCGCGCGGTGATCCGGGGGTGGGTGCCCAGCAGCCCGGTCACGGTGGTGCCGACGGCGGCCTCCGAGGCGTAGACCGCGAGGTCGGGACCACAGACGAACGCGGCGGCGGCCTCGGCGAGTTCACCATCCGCGGCAGAGACGGAAGAGACGGAAGAGGCCGAAGAGACCGAGGAGCTCGTGGCATGGGCGCCGAGCCAGCCCGTCACGAGCTGCCAGCGCGCGCCCAGGTCGTCGCCGAGCGCCCCGAGGTCGTCGAGGAACTCCTTGTTCGGCACGCCCTGCGCGCCGCCGAGCGCGGAGACGAACCGCTCCCGCAGCGCCCGCGCCTCGGCGCCGCCGACGAAACCGGTCCGGTCGGCGGCCAGTTCGGCCACCAGGTAGTCGCCGACGGGCGTCCCCTCCCCCACCGCGCCGATCCGGCCGAGTCCGGCACGGGCCGCGAAGTCCCGTACGGCGGAGTCGAGTTCGGCAGCCAGCTCGGTCAGCGCGGGCACGGCGGCGGCGGAGTCCCCGAAGGCGGACGCGGCTCTGCTCAGCGAGCGGGCCCTGGTGGTCCAGGCCAGGCGGGCGGCCGGGACGGCGCCGTGGGTCCAGAAGAGCTGGGCCAGGGCCCGGTCGGCCGCGGGGTGGCGGAGCAGGCCCGCGGCCGTGTCCAGCTCGTGCAGCGCGGTCAGCAGCAGTGTCGCGTCGTGGTCGTGGACACCGCGCTCGTAACCCTCGTCGAGCCGGGCCGCGGCGGCCTCCTTGACCAGCGCGGGGATGTCGGTCAGAGCGCCGGGGGCGTCGAGCAGCAGGGTCGCGGCGAGGTATTCGGCGCGGTAGAGGTCGGGCGACTCCGAGACGACCGGGCGGTCCCAGAAGCGGCGGGTGGCCGCGAAGGCCGGGTCGGCGACCGGCACGAGGTAGTCGGTGCCCGAGATGGTGAAGGCGAGGCCGTCCGCGTGCGGGACGAGGGCGAGTTCCAGCGGCTGGGTGTTGACGGCGAAGCGGTGGCGGCCGAGCCGGATCACCGTGCCGTCGGCGTCGTAGAGGTCGAGCCGGTCGCGCAGCGAGCGGCCCGCGTCCTGCCGGGCCGCGGCCAGTGCGGCCTCGGCCTCCGCGGCCCGCGCCGGGTCGCCGAGGTCCCGCAACTGCGCGGCGATCCGCCGGTGTTGGGCGGCCATCGGGTCGGACGCGAAGTAGGTGTTGACGTCGTCAAGGCTGGGCAGCGCGGCGGCGCGGCGCCGCACCCCGGCCAGGACGCGCTCGGCGGAGGCCGCCAACCGCTGGGCGCGCTGGGCGCGTTCGTCGGCGAGCGCCTGCTTGCGGGCGGCGAAGGTCTGGTGGATCTCCTCGCGGCGCTCGTCCAGGGCCGCGAGCCGGGTGTCGTCGGCGGCGAAGCGCGTGGTCAGGTTCTCGATCCTGACCAGCAGCCGGCCGAGCTGTTCCTCGCAGCTCTCCGGGGTGTCGGCGGCGGCCAGCGCCCCGCTGACACTCTGCGCCAACAGCGCGCTCTCGGCGGCGAATTCGCCCTCGGACTCGGCGGCGGCCAGCTCCCTGCGGCGGCCGTCGAGGACGGCCCGCGCCTGGTTGACGGCGCCGAGCACGTCGGCGACGGCGGCCAGGATGCGGGTGCGGACGGTCGCGTCGTCGATCTCCAGGGTGCCGACGATCTCGGTGACGGTGGCGAGCCCGGTGGCCTGCTCGTCCAGGACGGCGGCGACCTCGGCCGCGTCCGCCGCGGCCCCGATGGCCTCGGCGTCGGCGGCGGTCGCGGCGACCCTGTCGCGGTAGCCGTCGAAGGCGTGCTCGTCGGCGAAGTACCCCGCCGCGCGGCGCGCGGCGTCCGCCAGGTCCTTGGCCAGGCTCGCGGTGAGCGCGTCCAGGCGCTCGGCGTCGACGTACCTCATCTCGCGCAGGGACATCAAGTGGCCCTGCGCGCGCCGCAGTTCGGTGAGCCGTTCGACCCACTCGTCCGCGGATTTCACGGCCTCGCCGCGCGCCTGCCGGACGAGGACGGCGATACGGGCGGCGCTCTCGTCGACGGCGGTCGCGGCGCGCGCGGTCAGGTCGCGTACCCGCGCGTACTCGGCGAGCACCTGCCGTCCGGTGTCGCGGACCTGGGCCAGCGGCGCGACCAGGTCGCCGGAGGCCGCGTCCCCCGAAGCGGAGTCCTCCTCGATGTCGCCGAGCCAGTGGTAGCGGTCGAGCACCCGCTCGCACTCGCCGACCAGCGCCTCGTAGCCGGGCAGCGCGGGCGCGGCCTCCAGGGCCAGGGCGGTACGGGCCACCGACAGCGTGTCCGCGACGGCCCGCACCAGGTCCGGGTTGCCGATCCGCTCCAGCGGGCCGCCGCCCACCGGCTGCGCGGCGGCGTAGGCGTCGGACAGGAACGGCGTCTCCCAGCGCTGCACCATGTGCACCCGGGCCGCCTCGCCGCCGTCGGCCGGGCGCAGCGTCAGCAGCGTGCCGTCCTCGTACAGCGCGGCGCCCTGGACGTGCAGCGGCGCCGCGGCCTCCTTGCGGATGAGGTTGTACGGCAGCAGCAGGCGGCGGCCGTCTGCGGCGAGGAAGACGTACAGCACGTCCTCGCCGTTCGCGGACCGCACGATCCGCTCGAACTCCAGCTCCTCCGGGCCGGTTTCGTACGCGCGGGTGCCGCCGGTGGCGAGCGCGTAGCCGCCGGGGAAGACCACGCCCTGGTCGTCGGGGAGCCGCAGGCACGCCTGGCCGAGGGCGTCGAGCCGTTCGATCTCGCCGGTCCTGGTGTTGACCGCGAAGTGCCGGTCGGCGTCCTCGCGGTACGGCCGGACGCGCAGCAGCACCAGCGGACCGACGGTGGCGTAGGCGACGTCGGCGTCCGCGAGGGCCTGGAGCGCGTCCTCGACGGGCTCCTCGTACGACGCCTCGTCGGCGCCGATGGCGAGCGTGCCGCCGGAGGTGGCGACGGTGACGGTGCCGCCGTCTGCCGCCGTCAGCGCGAGGTGCGGGTCGCGCCCCGCGACCTGGTCCTCGCGGGTGACGGCCGCCCAGGTGACGGTGTAGACGCCGCCGTCGGAGTCGGCCCACTCCTCGCGCGCGGTCCCCTCGTACGCGCAGCTCCCGTCGGGCGCGACCCGCCAGCCGACCACGCGGACGTCGCCGACGCCGGGCCCGGTGCTGAAGACCGCGAGCAGCCGCCCCTCGGCGACGCGCAGCCGTAGCAGCCGCGTCTGCCGGTAGTAGCGGTACAGCTCGCCGAACTCCCGTACGAACACGGGGTCGTCGAGCAGCCCAACGGGACCCGCGTAGCCGCCGCTCGCACCGCCCTCGCCGCCCGCACGGCTCTCGCCGCTCGCACCGCCCTCACCGACCGACGCCGCCGGGAGCGCCTGGAAGACGTCGCCGACCGAGGTGACCTCCGGCGGGTTCGAGGCGAAGAGCAGGTACGGGCCGACGGCGGCCACGTCCGCCGCCTGCGCGGGGTGGGCGGTGCGCAGTCGCTCGGTGCCGTCCAGGCGCAGCTCGGTGGTGCCGAACACCTCCTGGCGGCGGGAGTTGAGCGCCCCCGCCCGGTCCGCGAGCAGCCGCGCGGACGCGGTGAGCCGCGCGCGCAGCACCTCGTACGCGTCCCCGTCGAGCCCGCCCGCGGCTGACCCGCCCGCCGGGCGCGGCCCCCCTGAGGCCGCGCCCGGCGAACTCTCGGGTGCCGCGCCCCGCGACTCCTGCGCCCCGCTCACGCCCGGCCCCCTCACTTCTTGACGAGGCCGTTGGCCGAGGAGGCCGCGGGCTGGGCGTCGGGCGCGGCACCGCGCAGAGCGCTCAGCGGCGCGTCAGCCAGGCCCAACGACCGTGCCTGGTCGAGGAGTTTGTTCAGCGAACCCGCCTGGGGACCGCCCTCGGCGATCAGACGGCCGAGCACCGCGGAGACGGTGAGGTTGGCGACGTCACCGGACCCGAGCGAGGACAGCACGCGCGTGGCGTCCTCGGTGAAGCTGTTGCCCGAACCGTCGAGCCAGGTACCCGCGAGCGTCTTGACGGTCTCGGAGTTCGCCACGAAGTTGTCGACGCTGCGCCCGGCCGAGACCGCGCCGAGCAGCTTGTCGAAGAAGACGCTGTCGCCGCCGACGATCTGGATGTCGGCGTGCTCCAGGCCGGTGGCCAGCACCTTCGCCTGCGCCTCCGCGATGGAGCGCTGCGTGTCGAGCCCGGCCATGCGGATGTCCTTCTCCGCGGCGAGCCGCAGCCGGTACTCCTCGTGGCCGCGCGAGGCGTCGTCGAGCGCCGCCATCGCGGCGGCCTTCTCCGTCAGGCCCTCGGCCTCCGCCTTCAGCTTCTCGCCGATCATCGCCGCGTCGGCCTTGGCCTGCGCGGTCGTGCCCTCGGCGTTGGCGAGCGCCAGCAGCCGCGAGCCCTCCGCCTCCGCCTTGAGCCGGGCCTCGGTGGCCTCGGCCTCGGCGTGACCGACCTTGGTGATCGCCTCCGCGCTGCGCTCGCGCACCTCGACCTCGGCGAGCCCGGCCGCCGCGGCCTCCGCCCGGATGCCCTCGGCCAGCCGGATCTTGGAGGCGGCGTCCAGCTCCGCGGCCTGCTTGCGGGCCTCGGCCATGGTCAGCGACTCGCGCGCCTTGTGGTGCGCGGCCTGCTCGGACGCCTCCGCCGCCTTGATGTCCTTGACGAGCTGCTCCTGTGCCTGCGCCTCCGCGGTGATGATGAGCGCCTGCCGCTCGCGCTCGGCCTCCTGCACCAGCCGCAGCGCCTTGATCGACTCCTCCTGCTCGGCCACCGTGCGGTCGACCGCGATCCGCTCCCGGATGACGTCGGCGACCTCGCGGCGCTCGGACTCGACCTCCTTCTCCTTGGAGATCCGGGACAGCTCCGTCTCCCGCTCGCGGGCGATGACTTCGAGGACGCGGTCCTTCTCGATCCGCTCGTTCTCCACGGCGATGACCCGCTCGCGGTTCTTCTGCGCGACCGCTATCTCGCGCTGCTGGTTCTCGCGCTGGACGCCGAGCACTTCCTCGGTGCGGATGAACGCGCCCTGCGCGCCCAGCCGTTCCTCCTCCTGCACGCGGGCGGTGGCCGCCTCTTCCTTGGCGCGCAGCGTCTCGACCTCGCGGCGCTGCTTGATCTCGGCCTCGGCCTGACGGCGTTCGAGCTCCAGGATGGTCTCGCGCGCGTCGACGTTCTGCCGGGTGATCTCCTTCTGCTCGGTGCGCTGGAACTCGTTGGTGCGCACGTGCTCGATCGCCGTCAGCTCGGTGATCTTCCGGATACCCTGCGCGTCCAGGATGTTGGCCGGGTCGAGCTGCGTCATCGGGGTCTGCTCAAGGAAGTCGATCGCGCAGTCTTCCAGGTGGTAGCCGTTGAGGTCGGTACCGATGACCTGGATGATCCGGTCGCGGAAGTTCTCGCGGTGGGTGTAGAGGTCGACGAAGTCGAGCTGCTTGCCGACGGTCTTCAGCGCCTCGGAGAACTTCGCGTTGAATAGCGTCTGCAACGTCCCCTGGTGGCTGGCCCGTTCGGTGCCGATCGCCTGCGCGACCTTGATCACGTCCTCCTTCGTCTTGTTGACGCGGACGAAGAAGGTCAGGTGGATGTCGGCGCGGATGTTGTCCTGGCAGATCAGGCCCTCGCGGCCGGTCCGCTGGATCTCGATGGTCTTCACCGAGATGTCCATCTGCTCGGACTTGTGCAGGACGGGCAGCACGACGGCGCCGGTGAAGGTGACGTCGACGTGCTTCGCCTTGGAGATGATCAACGCCTGGCCCTGGGCGACTTTTCGGAACAGCCGGCTCACGGTGAACAGCGTTCCGAGGGCGATGAGCAGAAGCACTCCGAAGAGCACGCCGATTCCGATAGCGGTGGCATCCATGGCAGATCCTCAGGTTCTACGGGTCTGGTGGTGCAGGGACGATGTGCCGCCGTACGGCGGGGTGGTGCCGCGCGGCGAGGCGGACCGGCCGAAGTGGTCCGGCCGGCGGGGACGTTCAGGCGGGGGGTGCGGACGGGCGGGCGCGGCGAGGCGTCGCGGCCCTGAGGCGGTGAAGCCTTCGGGCGTCGCGGCCTTCAGGGGTTGAACCGCTCAGACCGTCGCGGGGCCGATGCGTTCGTAAGGGTCGAACGGCGCGACCCAGAAGAACTCGCCGTCGGGCTCGTACGCGTAGATCAGTGCGGTGCTGCCCGCCGCGTACCTGTCCTCGCCGCTCTGCCGGACCTGGACCACCGCGGTGGAGCCGTCCGGCGAGGTGACCTCGGCCTGGCCGAAGGCGCCGGTGACGCGTCCGGTGCGGATCACGCAGGGCTGCCCGACGAAGTCCTCGCGTGAGGGCGGGCGTTCGTGCGGGAAGAGCCGTCGCAGCGGGCGGACCAGCACCCAGGTCAGTGACCAGGAGCCGATCACGGCGCCGCACAGGACGGCGAAGGACAGCAGCGTACGCACCAGGCCCGGCAGGTCGGCGCCGTCGAGCGCCGCGGAACCGGCCAGGCTCAGGAACCAGGCGAGGGCGGTGAGCAGCGAGAAGACGACGGTGACGGGCACGCCGTCCAGTCCCGTGGCGGCCAGCAGGCCGCCGAGTCCGCCGTGGCCCTCGTGGCCGCCGTCCGGGGCGTCGTGCGCGTGTGCGTCGAGGCCGCCGTGTCCGGCGCCCCCGAAGTCGGCGTCGGGGCCGTGGTGTCCGGGTCCGTTGGCATCGGCCCCCCCGAGGAGCACAACGAGCCAGAAGCAGACCACGACCACCAAGGCCCCGCCGAACAGGACGGTCGGAAAGCCGAGAACGATGCCGGTGAACTCCCCCATCCCCAACACCTCCCCCCTGTGCGGCTCTCCCCCGCCCCGCGATGATTGTCGCAGTCCGGGAACCTTTGTCGCACTGCCGGTTCCCGGCAGTCTTCACCGCGTCTACACGTCCTGAACCGACCGCAACCGAAACGGCTCCGGCCGCCGTCCGCGCGGAGTGACCCGTACGGAAGGCGGCCGGAGCCGTGAAATACGCCGTGCGAAGGCGCGAGAACGCGTGATCTGCCGTGCTGCGGAGGCGCGAGCCGCCGTGCCGTGCGAGGAGCGGGCGCGGGGGGGCCTCAGCCCTGGGCGGCCTCGATCTCCAGGGCGATGCGGATCTTGTCGCTGACGGCCGCGCCGGCGGCGCCGCCCGTCACGCCGAAGTCGCTGCGGCTGATCTCGGTGGCGGCCGAGAAGCCGGCGATGGCGTGGCCCTGGGGGGCCGTGCCGAAGCCGTTCAGTTCGAGCTGGAGGGTGACGGTCTTGGTGACGCCGTGCAGCGTCAGGTCACCGTCGACCTCGAACAGCTCGGAGGTCTTGGGGCGGATCGCGGTGGAGGTGAAGGTCAGCTCCGGGAACTTCTCCACGTCCAGGAAGTCCGCGCTGCGGACGTGGTTGTCGCGCATCTCGTTGTTGGTGCTCACCGAGGTGGTCTTGATCACCGCGGAGACCTTCGAGTCCACCGGGTTCTCGGCGGTCTCGATGGTGCCCTCGAAGCTGTCGAAGCTGCCGCGGACCTTGGAGACACCGAGGTGACGGACGTAGAAGGAGACATCGGAGTGGACCGCGTCGATCGTCCACTTGCCGGCGACGTAGCCGTCGATCACTTCGGTCTGGGAGGACATGTGGGGCTCCTTGAGCGGTGAACCGGGGTATTTGATTGAGCGCTCACCCACCATAACGCCATGGTGTTGAGAGTTCAACCACCCGTATGCTGGTGGGCATGGACGATGTGCGCTGGCTGAGCGACGACGAGCAGGAGATCTGGCGTGCGTATATGACCGCGAGCGTGGAGTTCTCGGCGTATATCGACCGCCAGCTCCGCCGCGAGTCCGGCATGCCCATGGCCTACTACGAGATTCTGGTGCGGCTCTCGGAGGCGTCCGGACGCAGCCTGCGGATGAGCGAGCTGGCGGAGGCCTCGCAGTCCTCGCGCAGCCGCCTCTCGCACGCGGTGTCCGCGCTGGAGAAACAGGGCTGGGTGGTGCGCAGCCCCGCCGACTGCGACCGGCGCGGCTGGGTGGCGACGCTCACCGACGCCGGGTTCGCCGCGCTGGAAGCGGCGGCCCCCGGGCATGTGACGGCCGTCCGCGAGCACCTTTTCGACGTGCTGACCCCCGAGCAGCTGGCCACGCTGCGCGACGCGGGCCGGGCGATCAGCGCCGGGCTCAAGACGGAGTGCGAGGAGGCCCGCTCGGAGGAGGACCGGAGCTGCCCGACGCAGGAGGCGGAAGCCGCCGAAGTGGCCGCCGCCCGCGCCGCCGGAGCGGCCGCGATACCCACCGGCGCGACACCGCCCCCGCCGGCCGCGTAGCCCCGGCCCGCGCGTCGGCACACCAGCCACGGCAGCGCACCCGCCGAACCGTCCCGCCCGCGCGTGGCCACGGCCGCCGCGTCGGCACACCAGCCACGTCAGCGCACCCACCGAGCCACCCCGCCGGTCGAGCCGTCCCGCCCGCCGGGTGGCCACGGCTCTCGGGCAGGCGTGCCCGTCCACGTCAGCGCACCCGCCGCGTCGGCACACCAGCCACGTCAGCGCACCCACCGAGCCACCCCGCCGGTCGAGCCGTCCCGCCCGCCGGGTGGCCACGGCTCTCGGGCA
>NZ_JBIBHM010000005.1:0-195771 GCF_042957025.1 Streptomyces sp. NPDC008139 | reverse complement strand
CAGGCGCACCCGTCCACGTCAGCGCACCCGCCGCGTCGGCGCCGCTCACAGCGGTTTGGTCGGCCAGTCCAGCAGCCTCGCGCCCATCGCGGCCGTCTCCAGGGTGTAGCGCTGCAAGGCGTCGTCCGGGTCGAAGCCGGTCACGGCGGCGATACGTTCCAGCCGGTACGACAGCGCGCGCACGCTCAGGTCGAGCCGCCGGGCGGCCTCGGCGTTCACGTACCCGGCGGCGGCGTACGCGGTGATCGTCTCCAGCAGCGGCAGCGCCCCGCCGCGCGCCTCCTCCAGCGGGCCGAGCACCGTCTTGACCAGGTCGAGCATCGCCGCGCGGTCGCGCATGAGCACCGGAAAGACCAGCAGGTCGGCCGCGTTGAGCACGGTCGCCTCCAGGCCGAGCCGGTCGGCGAGGTCCAGGGCGCTGAGCGCCTCCTCGTACGAGCGGACCACGCCGGAGGCGCCGCTGTGCGGGCGGCCGACGGCGGTCCTGGGCGCGGCGACGGTCTTCACGAAGGCGTCGAGCACTTGGCGCTGCGTGCCGGGGACGACGCAGACCATCCGGCCGTCCTTGGGCGCGACCAGCGCGTCGTGGTCGCCGAAGCGGCCCGCCAGTTCGCGCTCGACCCGGCTGAGGGCGAGGTGCGTCTCGTCGTACGGCCCGTCCTCGGGCGCCGCGGCGACCGCCACGACGTGCTGGCCCGCGAGCCGCAGTCCGAAGCCCTCGGCCTGTTCCGCGAGGCGGCCGGGGTCGCTGCGGCCGTAGAGCAGGTCGTCGACGAAGGCGCGGCGGGCGAGGGCCGCGCGGCGTACCGAGTGCCGCTGCGCCCGGCTGTGGCCCTCGGCGAGGGCGGCGACACCGGTCTCCAGGGCGGCCAGCACGGCGGCGACGACCTGCCGCAGCTCGGCGGTGCTCCTGGCGTCCGCCACGCCGGGCAGTACGGGCCAGGTCTCACGGACGGCCGTGAGGTGGGTGCCGATCAGCGAGGGCAGGGCTATGCCGGAGTCCGCCGCCTGTTCGCCCAGCGCGCGGCGGCTCTCGCGCTCCGCGCGGCTGAGCGGGCGGCAACTGCGGGAGACCTCGGCGAGCGTTTCGGGAAAACCGGTCAGAAACTCCGGCGGTACGGCTTCCGCGGCGCTGCCCGTACCCGTGGTCACCACTGGCCCCCCGTCACTCCACCGGATCCGGCCTTCCGGTTCCTGGACATCAGGAACGTATCAAGGCTGCCGGATCCCGGAAACGGGGGGCCGGGGCAGGCCGCGTCTCAGCGGCGTCCGGCGGGGGGCCGACGGGCGCTTCGCGGTGATTCGGCCGGATACCCGGCGGACGCGGCGGTGAACGCCGCGCGCGGGGCGGCTACTTGGCCGTGGTCGTCGGCTGCGGAGTCGGGGTCGTCTCGCTCGCGGTCACGACGTCGCTCGGGGTGATTGCCTCGGGCGCCGGGGTGGCGGTGGCGGTCGGCTCGGGGCTCGCGGGCCCCGTGTCGTCGCTCTTCATCGCCTTCGCCTCGGACTTGAGGATGCGCATCGACTTACCGAGTCCGCGGGCCGCCTCCGGCAGCTTCTTGGAACCGAACAGCACGATGACGACGATCGCCACCACGATCAGGTGCCACGGCTCCAGCCCGTTTCGCAACATGGAGATCCTCGCTTCTTTCAGGGGGCCAACTGTGCCGAATACTTCAGCTTCGACTGTCGCATTGTCACCCGAAAGCCGTCGCCGACGGCACCCGGGTACTCAAAGCATGCGCAAAAAGCTTGTGAACGGGAAGCCCCCCTTCCCCCGGTCCGGTCGGCGGCGGACCGGAGGAGGGGGCGGGGGGAAGGCCCTACGAGGCGCCGGGGGACGTGCCGGGGGGACGTCCGGGCCAGGGGCGGTGTCAGCCGCCGTACGTGCCCGCCAGGCGGGTGGCCGCCTTGTCCTTCGCCGCCGAGTCCGCGGCCGCGTTGTCCCTGGTCGCCCTGTCCGTGGTCGCCTTGTACGTGGTCGCCTTGTACGTGGTCGCCTTGTACGGGTCGGGCAGTGCGTCGATCACCCGCTGCCAGCGGGGGTCGGTGACGATCTTGGCGAGCTGGGCCGAGCTGAGCGGCGGATTCGGACGTGAGATCGGGGCGTCCTTCTCGTCCCTGGAATTCCACTCGCTCAGGCTGATCACGGCGCCGGAGGGTGTGACGAGGGTCGCGTACCACTCCTTGGTCTCGGCCCGGTGGTCGGAGTACTCGAAGCCCTTGGAGATCGTCAGCGTGCCGCCGTGCACGTGCGTCGACGTGCACGAGGTGTCCGGGTCCTGCGAGGGGAGGTCCGGGCACGACGGCACCGCCTCGCCCACACCGATGCCGAGCGTCACCAGCCCCTTGTTGAAGACGACCGCCGCCAGCGGTATGCCCTCCTCGGTGCCGCGGCTGGGCCAGGTGGACTTCGTGACGTGCCCCTTGGGCAGCGTCGCCAGGAACAGGTCCATCACCTGCTTGGCCGTCATCGCGGGCCTGGCCGGCTTCGCCGCGGAACTCGCCTTGTCCGAGGCCGCGGACGACACCGCGGGCTTCGTGGACGCCGACGCGACCCCGCTGCCCCCGTCGCCCTTGGCCAGGCCGCCGACCAGCGCGCCGCCGACCCCGACCAGGGCGAAGGCCGCGACGCCCGCACTGATCGCCGCCGTACGCCTGCGGCGCAGTCTGCGGCCGTGCGCGTGGCCCTCCGCGACCAGGCCGCGGGCGTCGTCCGGCTGGAACGTGTCGGCGGTGCGGCGCAGCGCGTCGCCCAGCTCGTCTTCGAATTCGATCGGTTCGATGGGCATGGCGGAACCACCGTTTCGGCTAGGTGTGTACGGATGCGGTCTACGTGTGGGGTACGGCCACGGGTGCGGCCGGTCGGTCGTCCGGTCGGCCGGTCGTCCGGTCGTTCGGTCGGCCGGTCGTCCGGTCGTTCGGTCGTTCGGCGGGAGTCGGTTGCGGGGGCTCAGCCGACGCGGCTCAGCGGGCGATGAGATCGGCGAGGCTGCTGCCGAGATCCGACCTGAGCCGGGCGAGCGCCCGTACCGTGCGGGTCCTTATCGCTCCCGGTGTGGAGCGCAGGGCCTCGGCGGTCTCCTCGATGCTGCGGTCCTCCCAGTACCGCAGCACCAGGACCGCCCGGTCCTTCGGGGAGAGCCGGCCGAGCGCGTCGAGCAGCGTGATCCTGAGCGTCGCGTCGTCGCCGTGCCGCGTGGGGCTGTCCGGCAGCTCCGCGCTCGGGCGTTCCTTGCTGCTGCGCCGCCGCTGGTGGGTCAGGAAGGCGCGGACCAGAACCGTCTGGGCGTACGCGGCCGGATTCCCCACCTTCGCCATCCGGCCCCAGACGACGAACATCCGGCCCAGCGTCTCCTGGACCAGGTCCTCCGCCAGGTGCGTGTCGCCGCTGGCGAGCAGACAGGCCGACCGGTACAGGTGGCTCGCGCGGACGGCCGCGAACTCCAGATACGCCGCCGTCTCCCCCTCTCGCATCCCGCTCCCCTTCCCCCGTACGACCCTTCACCTCTTCGACGCGGCGGGGGACGGGGAATGTTACGGGGCGCGGGGGGACGTCTCCGGGCTGTTACGCGGCTGCCGCCACACCGTCCCGGTCCAGCGGCTTCGCGGCGTCGCGGGCACCCTCGCGGGCCGAGTTTCGGGCGGGGAAGACCAGCAGGCGCAGCGTCGCGAAGCGGGCGATGCCCGCCAGGGCGGACGCCCCCAGGTACACCGCCTGCGCCAGCAGGGCTCCCGGGTGCGGGTGCGCGTGGTCCAGCGTCAGGACGGCCGCCGTCGTGAACAGGTATGCCCCGAGCAGCGTCAGCGCCGATTTGCTGTGCACCCGCCACCCGGCCCATCCGCCTTCGGCGGACCTGAACGTGATCCGGTGGTGCAGCTCCGTCGCCAGCAGCGTCGACACCACGGTGACCACCGCGTTCACCAACGCGAACGGGGCGTGGCCCGCCGCCGCCACCAGCACGGCGCTCGACAGCAGCCCGACGCCTCCGCCGCACACCACGAATTTCCCGAACGCCGCCGCCTTCGCTGCCGCTCTCTCCCCGCCCACCGTCGTCTTCATGCCCCCCACCCTCCCCCCGCCCACTGACACGCCGCCCACACCCCACTGACACGCTCGCGCTGTGCGTTACGCCGGTCCGGGGCGGCCCCCCGGTCTTTCCCGGCCCGCGCCCCCGGACGACACTCTTTTTCTGAGGACGGCCCCCGAACCTTCCCGGCCCGCGCCCCCGGACAGCGCCCTTTGCCCAGGGCGGCACGCCGATCTTTTAGGGGCGCGGGGAACCGCGCGGCCCGCCCCCACCGGGCTGCCGGCCCGAAAACAACCGCATCTGCCCCACCGGGGCCGGTTCTTCACCCGCACCACCGCCGTGGCTGAACGCGCCCACGCGGCGGCAGCCGCACACCGAACACAGCCCCGCGCCCCTAAAAACCCGCGCCTGGCCCCCGGACAAAAACGGTCCGCCCCACCAGGGGCACAGGTCCTCGCGGATGAGGACGAGGACCGCTGGCCTTGCGCAAGGCGGGGCATTTGCGGGGCGCGGGGAACTGCGCGGCCCGCCCCCACCGGGCTGCCGGCCCGAAAACAAACCGCATCTGCCCCACCGGGGCCGGTTCTTCACCCGCGCCACCGCCGTGGCTGAGCGCGCCCACGCGGCGGCAGCCGCACATCAAACACAGCCCCGCGCCCCTAAAAACCCGCGCCTGGCCCCCGGACAAAAACGGTCCGCCCCACCAGGGGCACAGGTCCTCGCGGATGAGGACGAGGACCGCTGGCCTTGCGCAAGGCGGGGCATTCGAGGGGCGCGGGGAACTGCGCGACAAGCCCCCACCGGGCTGCCGGCCCGAAAACAACCGCATTTGCGGCGCACGTAGGGGCACGGCCTTGCGCAGAGAAAAGGCGCTCTCCCCGCGGCGGGGGGACCCGCACTGGCAAGGGGAACCCTCTTGGGGAGGGGGCGAATTGGTCGGGTCCGGCCGCGGCGTGCCGCGCCCCCGTTGCGGCGGTGGATGGACCCACCCGCGCCGCCGGGCCGGACCCGGAGGTCAAGCATGGAGGGGGGCGCCAACCGGCCGCTAACATGGGGCTAACGCGCCGTTCGGGGGAACGGCCAGAGAGGGCCACGGATGCGGTTCGAGCTGCTCGGAGCTGTGACCGTGGAGGGTGGCGGCGTCGGTTCGGCGAAGGCGCGGGCACTGCTGGCCGCGCTGTTGAGCAGTCCGGGCCGGGCGGTGCGCCCGGAGGCCCTGAAGGCGGCGATGTGGGGCGAGGAGCCCCCGCCGACGGCGACGGCGTCGCTGCACAATCATGTGGCGCGGCTACGACGGCTGTTGGCCGAGGACGACCGCCCGGGTTCGCGCCTGCGGGCGGTCCCGCAGGGCTACGTACTGGACGTGGCGGTCGGCGAGCTGGACGCCGAGGTGTTCGTACGGCATCACGCGGCGGCGCGGGCGGCGCACCGCGACGGGGACTGGCCGGCGGTGCTGGCCGAGTGCCGGGCGGCGCTGGCGCTGTGGCGCGGCGACCCGCTGGCGGACGTACCGACGCTGTCGGACCCGCTGCGGGCGTACGCGGCGCATTTGGCGGAGGCCCGGCTCCAGACCCTGGAGTGGCGGTTCGACGCGGAGTTGGCGCTGGGCCGCCATCAGGGAATGGCGGCGGAATTGGCGGCGCTGACGGCGGCGCATCCGCTGCGCGAGCCGTTCCACCGCCAGTGGATGCTGGCCCTGCACCGAACGCACCGGCAGGCGGAGGCACTTGCCGCCTTCCACGACCTGCGCCGCACGCTGGTCGACGAGTTGGGCGTGGAGCCGGGCCCCTCGGTGCAGGCCGCGTACCGCGAGATCCTGGCGGCCCCCGAGGACGAAACGGCCCCGCAGGAAGCCCAGCCGTCCACTCCTCCGGCCCAACTCCCGGCCGACACGGGCGACTTCACCGGCCGTACGGACGAACTGGCCGCGCTGCTCAGGGTGATACGGCCCTGCGACCCGGACGCCCCGCGCGTGGCGGTCGTCACCGGCATGGGCGGCATAGGCAAGACGGCGCTCGCAGTGCACGCGGCGCACCGGGCGCGCTGCGACTTCCCCGACGGCGTGCTCTACGCCGACCTGCGCGGCTTCGGCGCGGGTGACGCGCGGCGCCCGCGCGACCTGCTGGCCCGGTTCCTGGGCGATCTGGCCGACGGCGGCGCGCCGGGCAGCGGCGGGGCGCTGCCGCTGCCGGACGACCCGGACGACCTGTCGGCGCTGCTGCGTCAGGCGCTGCACGGCCGCCGGGTGCTGCTGGTGCTGGACAACGCGGGCGACGCGGCGCAGGTGGTGCCGCTGCTGCCGGGGCGCGGCGACAGCGCGGTGATCGTGACGAGCCGCAGGACGCTGGCGGATCTGCCCGGCGCGGTGCGGCTGCCGCTGGAGCCGCTGGGCGCGGAGGAGCAGCACCGGCTGCTGGTCGCGGTGTGCGGGCAGCAGCGGGTGGCGGCCGAACCGGCGGCGGCGGCCGGGGTGTTGGCGGCCTGCGGCGGACTGCCGCTGGCGCTGCGCATAGCGGGCGCCCGGCTGGCGGCCCGCCCCAACTGGCCGCTGACCGCGCTGGCGGAGCGGCTGGACGGCGCGGGCGACCGGCTGCACGCGCTGTCCGCGGGCGGCCTGGCCGTGCAGGACACCTTCGCGATGAGCTATCTCGCGATGCGCGACAGCCCGCAGGCCGCCGAGCGCGAAGCGGCCCGCGCCTTCCGGCTGTTGGGCCTGTGGCCGGGCCACCCGCTGGACCTCGTCCCGGCCGCCGCGCTGATCGGCCGGGACCCCGCGCCGGCCGAGGACCTGCTCGAAGCACTGGTCGACACGCACCTGTTGCAGACTCCGCGGGCCGGTCACTACGCCTTCCACGACCTGCTCGGCGAGTACGCGGCGACCCGCGCCGCCGAGGAGGTGCCGCCGCGGGTCCGCGAGAACGGCCTGCGCCGCCTGCTGGTCTGGTACACGGTCACGGTCGCCGGGACCGCGGCCCTGCTCGCGCCCGAGGGCCATCCGATACCGCCGCTGCACGAGCAACCGGCCGTGCCCCCGCTGGAGTTCGACAGCGAGGAGGCCGCGCTGCGGTGGTGCGTCAAGGAGCTGCCCGCGATCAAGGAGGCGATACGGCTGGCGGCGGCGCGCCGCTGGCCCGACGTGGCGTGGCGGCTGGCGGCGGGTCTGTTCGGCTACGCGCAGGCGTACTGGTGGACCGGTGAGTGGGACCTGTGCCTCCAGGAGGCGATGGCCTGCGTGGAGGAGACCGGGGACGTCCAGGGCCGGGCGTGGATGCACAGCAGGCTCGGCGTCGCGCACGGCATGGCCGACCGGGTGGACCCGTGCCTTGAGCATCTGGGCGTCGCCCGGCGGTACTTCGAGGCGGCGGGCGACCTCCAGGGGCAAGCGGCGATCCTCAACAACCTCTCGGGGCTGCATCACGCGCTGGGCGACCACGGTCTCGCGCTGGAGTACGGCAGGCAGTCGCTCGACCTGCATTACGCGGTGGGCGACGCCGACCGGGTCGCGACCGTGCTCGGCAATCTCGGTGACGCGCACCTGGGCGCGGGCGACCCGGCCGCCGCGATCGCCTGCTACCGGCGGGCGTTGGGGATGTGGCGCGAGCGCGGGCTGCTGACCAGCACGGCGCGCAGCCTGACCAGCCTCGGCGAGGCGCTGCGCACGGTGGGCCGGTACGACGAGGCGGTCGCGGCGCTGGAGGAGACGGTCGCGATCCTGGACCGGCTCGGGGACCGCGGTACGGCGGCCGACACCCTGGAGGTGCTGGCCCGTACGCACTTCGAGCGCGGCGACCCCGCCTCCGCCCGCAAGCACTGGGACCGGGCCCTGGAACTCGCCCGCACCTACCGCCTGGAGGCGAAGGCGCGGACGATACTGGCGGGCCTGGCGCGACTGGACGCGTGCGAGTCGGCGTGCGTGCGGCAGAGCGAGGACGGGGTCGCGTAACAGCGGGGTCCGGGCGCCCGGCCCGAACTCCGCCGCGCGGCAAGGGCCTTGGGCCCGTAACCCGGAGGTCAGACGGCCATTTCGCGCGGCACGGCCGCCAGCGCGTCCTGGATCGCGGTGATCAGCGCCCGCGCGGAGTCCGCGGTCAGTTCCAGGGCGACGCGGGCCGAGGGCCCCTTGGCGGGGGCGGCGAAGTCGATGTTCAGGGTGTGCTCGGCCAGCGCGTGCACGGGGTGGTCGAAGTAGACGGTCACGTCGGTGACGTGGAACCAGGAGCCGCCCGGCCCCTTGGCGCTGCCCTCGACCTCGGCCTTGACGGTGGAGTACGTGCACATGGTCAGCCCTCCAGGTGCTTGCCGTAGAAGTCCGCGATCCGCTCCCAGCCGTCCTGGACGGCGGGCACGTTGTAGTTGGGGCGGTCGACGGCGAAGAAGCCGTGCCCGGCGCCCTCGTAGCTGTGGAACTCGTACTCCTTACCGAGGTCGGTGAGGATGCGCTCCAGCTCGGCCACCTCGGCGGGGCTCGGGTGGCTGTCGGCGGCGCCGAACAGGCCGAGCAGCGGGGCGCCGAGGTTGGGGAGCTGGTCGACGAGGTTGGTGATCCGCAGGACGAAGCCCTCGGGGACGGTGCCGGTGACGAAGGCGCCGTAGCAGTCGACGGCGGCGTCCACGTCGAGGTGGCAGGCGCTGAGCACGGCCTGCCGTCCGCCCGAGCAGTGGCCGATGACGCCAACCTTGCCGTTGGAGGTGGGCAGGGCGCGCAGGTACGCGACCGCGCCCTCGACGTCGCCGACCAGCCGCTCGTCCGGGACCCCGCCGTTGGCGCGGCCGACCGCGGCGGCGTCGTCGGGGGCCGCGCCGGGGGCCTCGCGGTGGAAGAGGTTGGGGCAGACGGCGTCGTATCCCATCTCGGCGAACCGCCGCGTCATCTCCTTGGTCGGGCGGTCGTATCCGGGCAGGTGATGGATGACGACGACACCGCCGCGGCGGTGGTCGCCCTCCGGCCGGGCCACGTACGCCTCGATCTCGTCGCCGCCGTGGCCGGTGATCGTGACAGTGGTGGCGGTCAGCGAACCGCTGGGGGAAACAGTCATGCGCCAGCTATACCATAAGTCTGGACTGATAAGTTTACACTGATCATCATGACGACCAGCAGCGCCGCGGCTGGCACCGCGACCGACGCGACCGGTACGGCGCGGGGCCCCGGCGGCGCGGCCGCTACGACGGCGAGCGCGAGCCCCGACCCCCGCGCGGCGGGCGGCGCGCCCGCTGCCGCGAACAGCCCGGCCGGTCCCGGCGGCCCGGGAAGTCCGGACGGCCCGGGAAGTCCGGACGGCCCGGGAAGTCCGGACGGTCCAGGAAGTCCGGGAAGTCCGGGAAGTCCGTCCGAGGCCGGGCGGATCGCGGTGGACCTGCGCGTGGCGCTGAGCCCGCTGGTGCGGCGGCTGCGGCAGGTGAAGCCGGACGGGGAGCTGACCTTCTCGCAGATCTCGGCCATGGTCCGGCTGGACCGGGAGGGCCCGGCCACCGCGACGGAGCTGGCCGCGGGCGAGGGCATCAGGCCGCAGTCGATGTGCACGATCATCGGCGTGCTCCAGGAGCGCGGCCTGGTCGTCCGCGACCCCGACCCGTCCGACGGCCGCCGCATCGTCGTCTCCCTCAGCCAGGCCGGTCTCGACGGACTGCACGGCGCCCGCGCCGAGCGCGCCCGCCGCCTGGCCCGCGCGATCGACGAGGAGCTGACCCCCGAGGAGCAGCGGCTGCTGGCTGACGCGATTCCCCTGCTGGAGAGGATCACCCGCCGTATCTGACCCCGCGGAGTCCGACCCCTCGGACATACCCTCCCGCGCCGCCCCGCCCGGCCCTGACCCCGCGGACCCCCGCCCCGACCGCTACAAGTGGATCGCGCTGTCGAACACCAGCCTCGGGATGTTCATGGCGACCGTGGACTCCTCGATCGTGATCATCTCGATGCCCGCGATCCGAGCAGCGCGGCATGGCGCTGGGCATCAACCAGATCTCGGCGCTGTCCGGCCAGTTCGTCGGCCTGGTGTTGGGCGGGCTGCCGTCGGCGCTGGACAGCGGGCTGCGGGCGCAGGGCGTGCCCCCGGACGTGGCCCACCACGCGGCGTCGCTGCCGCCGGTCTCGACCGTCTTCTCGGCCCTCCTCGGGGTCAACCCGGTGCAGACGCTGCTCGGGCCGACCGGTGTGCTGGACACGCTGCCCGCGCACAACAGGGCGGTGCTGACCGGGAAGGAGTTCTTCCCGCATCTGATCTCGGCGCCCTTCCACCACGGGCTGGTGATCGTCTTCGCGACGGCGGCAGGGATGGGCCTGCTGGCCGCCACCGCGTCGCTGCTGCGCGGTGGACCCGCGATGCGGGCGGTGACGGCCGAGGCCAAACCGCCCCAGATCAGGGCCGGTTCAGGACGATCGAGTTGACCGGGGTGAGGTTGTACGACCAGTGGTCGTTCAGCTCCAGGGTGATCCGGCAGTCGCCGCCGTTGTACTGCCAGCAGAGCTGGGCGGTGGCGTTGGCGCTGCCGTACTGGTTGTTCAGCACGGTGTGGTAACCGATCTGGCCGCTCAGATTGTGGGCGCCGTAGCTGTAGAAGATGTCGGTCGGGTGACCGGCCGTGTAGTCCGCGTTCTGCGCGTAAATGCAGACCGCGCCGCCCGGGCAGCCGTACGCGGGCTTGTCGCTGGCGTGGGCCGAACCGGTGCCGACCGCGGCCACGGCCGCGGTGGCGATGGCGAGCGCGGCGGCGCCCCGCGTGATCCTGCGCATGGTGATGTCCCTCCGTCCGCGGCCGGACCCCCGCCGGCCGTCGTGTCGGCGGCCGGGTCCCGCCGGCCGCCGTCACCGCCTGACGCTAGGAGAGGCCGGGCCCGGTCCGCTCCTGACGAATGACAGGGACCGGCGCGACGGTGCCGCCGAGGCGGACCTGGAGGGCGGGGTGCGGCGGGGTCGCGAAGCCGAGGCCGGTGTAGAGACCGGCGCCGTCCGCGGTCGCGTTGAGGTTGATCACCCGCGCCTGGGTCTCGTCGGCGAACCAGTCGAGCACCGCCTCCATGCAGGCCCGCGCGTAACCGCGGCGCAGGCGGCGCGGGTCGGTGCAGACGTTGGAGATGTGGCCGTGCAGACCGCTGAGGTTGGTCGGGCCCGGCGCGTGCCGGTCGCAGGCGCCCACCGCGTTGCTGACCACGCCCAGCTCGGGGTCGTCCACGACGAAGGCGGCGAACTCGCCCGTGGCGGCGAGGCGTTCGGTGAACCACGTACGGGCCCGCGTCCGCCACGGCGCGTCGTCCCCGCCGACCCGCGTGCCCATCGCGTCGAGCATCACGGCTCTGAGGCGTACGAGGGCGTCCGCGTCGGCGGCCGTCGCGCGGCGCACGATCACCTCGGGGGCCGCGTCCGGGGCGGCCGGGTCCGGGGCGGCCGGGCCTGAGGCGGCCGGGTCCGAGCCCAAATCCCGTTCGGGGGCGGGGAGTTCACCGTCGGTGCCGATCTTCATACGGCGCATTGTCACTCATACGGACAGCGCACGGCATCTCAGTTCCCCGAGCCCTTCACAAGGGCGCTCAGGAGTGGTAGATGGGGCGGATGGTACGTGAAGGTGGTACGGGCGGCCTCGCGGTCGTCCGTACCACCGGGTTCCGGAGTCGGTGCTCCGGACTCAGTACCGGATCAGCGGTCGGGATCGATCCTGCGGTCGGGGTCGATCCTGCGGTCGGGGTCGGTCCTCCGGTCGGCGCCCAGCCCACGGTCGGAACGCACACCGCGGTCCGTGCTCATCGCGCGGTCCGAGCTGAAACCGCGCTCCGCGCGGTCCGAGCCCATCCGGCCGCCACCGGCCGGGAGCCCACGGCTCCTGGACCGACTACGGCCGAGCATGCCCATGCCCATCGTGGCGAGTCCGACCAGGCAGATCACCGCTCCGGTGATCACGTTGCTGAGGATGGTCTTGTGCACGTGGGGGCTACCGGACACCACCCAGGGTGCGACGATCGTGAACGCGCCGATCACCACGGCGGCCCAGCCCAGTCCGTGCGTACGTTCCAGGACGGAGCCGAAGCCCAGGGCCAGGACGGCCAGGGCGATGCCGAGGATCAGGTTGGTCACGGTGAGAGCGTGGAAGCCGGTGAATCCGGCCACCCACGGCGAGATCGCCAGGTAAAGCCCGGCCAGCAGGGCCAGACCTTCAACGAGACCGGCCCATGGCTTCGCCGCCGCTTCCTCGTACCGGCCCCGAAGGGCCATCAGGTCCGGGTGGGTATCGATTCCCGTCGTCGGGTTGGTCGATTCGGTGGCCATTCCAGCCACCTCCTTTGCTGAGTGCAGTCGCTTCTACCACCGGATGTCCTTCGGGTCTCCGCCCCGAAGCTGCCGCATCCTCACACAGCGTAAATCGCCTGATACCACTCAGGCCACTCGGATGGCGTACATATCTCCTCATAACGTCCCGCCGCCCCCCGTCGGACCCTTGCGACGACCGCCCAAGGGCATTCCTCGCCGATTTCCGCACCGAATCGCGGGGCAGGGGTGCGGGCGGGGGGCCAACCCGGGGCCCGGCGGATCACCGACGGAGGCGCGGGCGGGGGCCAACCCGGGGCCCGGCGGATCACTGACGGGGCGCGGGCGGGGGGCCAACCCGGGGCCCGGCGGATCACCCCGGCGGTCACCTCGGGGGCGACGACCGTGGCCGGGGGCGCACGGCCACGGCTGACGGCTCGGCTCGGCTCGGCTCGGGCCGGGTCGGGTCGGGTCGGGTCGGGTCGGCTGACGGATCGTCACCCCCGGCCGTACGCGTGAGGCAGGTGGGGCTCAGCGGGCGCCGAGCGCTTCCACCGTACGGACCAGCGGCGCGAGTTCGGGCTCGCGGGCGGCCTCGTCGAGGGCTTCGCGCAGGGCGCGGTCGTTGGTGGGGCGGGCCTCGGCGAGCAGGGCGAGCCCGGTTTCCGTGACGTCGGTGTAGATGCCGCGGCGGTCGGTGTCGCAGAGGTAGCGGACCAGCAGGCCGCGGTCCTCCAGGCGGCTGACCAGCCGGGTCGTGGCGCTCTGGCTGAGCACGACCGCGTCGGCGACCTTCTTCATCTGGAGGTGGCCGCCGGGGCCGTTGTGCTGCCTGCTGAGCACATCGAGCAGCGAGAACTCGCGCACGCTCAGCTCGTGCCCGGCCTGGAGCGCGCGCTCGATGTGCGCCTCGATCCTGCCGTGCAGCAGGGACAGCGCGCACCAGCCCTGGGCCAGCGCCACGGTCTCGGTCATCCTCGGCTCCTCCACCGGCCTCGCGGCGGCTCGCACCACCCTCGTCCCCGACCGGCCGGTTCGCACCGGTCGGTCCCGCGGTCGTCGTCGGCCGCGTCTTCAGGATAGCCCGCTTCCGCAATAGGCGGCGTTTGCACTTATCCCGCGTCTGCAATTATTGTGGGCGCTGGTTAAAAGCGCACCGGTCCCGTACCCGTCCGTACCGCCGGTTCCGTCCCCTCTCCCTCCGGAAGGTGTTTCCCATGCCGCTCGCGCTGCTCGCCCTGGCCCTCGGGGCCTTCGGCATCGGCACGACCGAATTCGTGATCATCGGGCTGCTGCCCGACATCGCCGGGGACTTCGGGGTGTCCATCCCGACCGCGGGCTTCCTGGTGACCGGCTACGCGCTCGGCGTCGTCGTCGGCGCGCCGCTGATGACCGTGCTCGGCACCAAGATCTCCCGCAAGCGGATGCTGATGCTCCTGATGGGGCTCTTCATCGCCGGGAACCTCGTCTCCGCGGTCGCGCCCACCTTCGCCCTCATGCTGGCGGGCCGCATCGTGGCCTCCCTCGCGCACGGCGCCTTCTTCGGCATCGGCTCGGTCGTCGCGGCCGGTCTGGTCGCCGCGGAGAAGAAAGCCGGGGCCATCGCGATGATGTTCACCGGCCTGACCGTGGCCAACGTGGTCGGCGTACCGCTGGGCACCTTCGTCGGGCAGTCCGCCGGGTGGCGCGTCACCTTCTTCGTCGTCGCCGGTTTCGGCGTCCTCGGCCTCGCGGGCATCGCGAAGCTCGTCCCCGAGATCCCCCGGCCCGAGGGCGTACGCCTCGGGCACGAGCTGGCCGCCTTCCGCAACGTCCAGGTGCTGCTCGCCATGGCCATGACCGTGCTCGGCTTCGGCGGCGTCTTCGCCGCGATCACGTATCTCGCGCCGATGATGACGAACGTGACCGGTTACGCGGACTCGTCCGTCACCTGGCTGCTGGTGCTCTTCGGGCTCGGCATGGTCGGCGGAAATCTGCTCGGCGGCCGGTACGCCGACCGGCGGCTCATGCCGATGCTCTACGCCACGCTCGGCGGGCTCTCGCTCGTCCTCGCGCTCTTCACCGTCACCGCGCACAACAAGGTGGCCGCCGCCGTGACCATCTTCCTGATCGGCGCGCTCGGCTTCGCGACCGTCCCGCCGCTCCAGAAGCGGGTTCTCGACCAGGCGTCCGGCGCCCCGACGCTCGCCTCCGCCGTCAACATCGGCGCCTTCAACCTCGGCAACGCGCTGGCCGCGTGGCTCGGCGGCCTCCTTCTCTCGGCCGGGCTCGGCTACACCGCCCCGAACTGGCTCGGCGCTGCCCTCGCCGCGGCGGCGCTGGCGCTGGCCGTGACCTCGGCCGCCCTTGGCCGCAGCCCCGCCCCCTCCGGCCGACGGCCGGGAAGCGTCACGGCCGCGCGCGCCCCGAAGGGGCGCGGGGAACCGCGCGAGCAGCCCACCACCGAGCCGGTGGCCCGACGACAACCGAACTGCCCCGCTGGGGCCGGTGGTGACCTGCGCAAACACCGTGGCTGAGCGCGCGGTTCCCCGCGCCCCTGAAAAGATCGGCCCGCCGTCGCGCACAGGGCACCAGCCCCGCAGGGGGCCGGTGGTGACCCGTGGGGACGCGTCGGCGCAAGGTAGTGACGGAGTGTCAGCGTCCGTGCAAGAGTAGTGAGTTATGACTCATGGGGACGGGGAGCCGGGCCGCAGGATCCGGATTCGGGTCACTGGCGACGACGCGCAGGATCTGGAAGCGCTGTACCGCTGGCTGAGCCTGGAGGACTGGTTCGCGCAGGCCGAGGCCGCGCATCAGCTCAAGGCGGAGGTCCGCGAGTACGACGGCGCGCGGCATGACCCGGAGGAGCGGCGGGACGGCCCGCCGATGAGCGGCGGCCTCGTCGAACTGGTGCTGGTGATCGCGGGCGCGGCCATCACCCCGGTCTTCGAGGACCTGTACAACCGCGCGAAGGTCGCCGCCCACGCCTGGGCGGACAACAGCAGCAGCGACGACCACCCCATGGTGACCGACGTCCAGGCGGACGGCGCGGGCGACGGGGTCGACGGGGTCGACGGGGACGGGGACGGGGACGGGGACGGGGACGACGCAGCCAACGGGGGCAACGGGGCGGACGACACGGACGACGCCGACGAGGAGCCGGAGGACGACGAAGGCGGAAGGAACACCTAGCCATCGTGTCCTCGCATGCTTACGACCCACGCGGCAAGGCCAATCGCGCACTGCTCTTCGGGGTGTACCGGTACGACCACTTGGACGACCTGCCGGGCGTGCGGCACAACCTCGGCCAGTTGGTCGAGACCCTGATGGCCGGAGGGGTGTTCGGGGCCAACGAGGTCCGGCAGGTGCTCCCCAGGACCCAGCTCGAATTCCTCTCGCACCTGGAGACCGAGGCCAAGGCCGCCAAGGGCCTGTTCCTGCTCTACTTCGCCGGGCACGGCGGAGTGGACCGCAACGGCGACAATTTCCACCTGCTGGTCGGCGAGTCCCGCAGGATCGGCCGCGACGACTACGCGGAGGCGGTGTCCTGGAGCAGCCATGTGCTGCCCAGGCTCAGGGACATCGCCGAACGCCGGCTGGTCGACCGGATCGTGGTGATCCTGGACTGCTGCTACGCGGGCAACGCGCTGCTCGAATTCAAGCCGGGCACGCTGCACCGCGGCAGGGACCGTATCTCGGTGCTGACCGCCGTCCAGATCAACCGCCGGATACCGGGGGGCAACGGGCACGAGCCGACGCCGTACACCAAACAGCTCATCCGGCTGCTGCACGACGGGCTGCCGAGGACCGATGAGGACATCGGGCCGGAAGAGGCCGCGGAGATCGAGCTGATCCCGCTGTCGGCCGCGCTGTACGAGGCGATGCGGCACAAGTTCACGGAGGGCGGCGACGACCCGTGGGTGCCGCGTCACCACGCCGCCGAGTCCCAGCAGGACGTGCTGCTCGGGCTCTCGCCTCGGCTGCTGGAGGAGATCGACCGGCGGAACGCCGCGGGCCGGGCGGCCTGGTGGCGGGCGGCGCTCGCGGCGGCCGGGATCGGCGCGGGCGAGGGGCGTACGGAGCGGGGCCGTCGCGGAGAGCGCGGACGCCGTGGAGAGCCCGGAAGCCGTGGAGAGCCGGGTCGTCGTGGAGAGCGCGGCCGTTCTGGGGAGCGCGAGCAGCGCAAGAGCCGTCCCCGTAAAGGGGGTTCCGGCACAGGCGGTCCCGGCAAGGGCCACAATCTCAAGGTCCTGATCCCGCTGCTCACCGCCTTCGCGGTGCTCCTCGCCGGAGGCGGCTACGGCGTCTACACATGGGTCGGCGGGAGCACGGCCTGCGCGCCGCCGGTCGAACTGCGGCTGCTCACCGACCCGGACGCGGCCCCGACCGTGAAGAAGGCCGTGGCCGCGTATCTGACCTCGGGCGCCAACCACACGGGGAGCGGCTGCCGCCGCTCCGGGATCAGCCTGGTCGACCCCAAGTCCGCCGACGCGGTGACCGGTTTCCAGCACGCGGCCGACTGGCGTACGCCGCGCTCGACCGGTGAACTGCGCCCGCAGCGCGACATCGGCGCGCAGCCGGACATCTGGATACCGGGCTCCGACGTCTCCCTGGCCCGCGCCAAGTCGCTTGTCGGCAAAAGCGACGACGTGGAGCTCGGCTCGCTCGGCCCGGTCGCGTACTCCCCGGTCGTGCTGGCCATCCCGACGACCCTGGCCAGTACCCCGGCCTCGGTCACGGGCACCCCGCTCGGTCAGCTCCTCGACCAGCTCAAGCGCAACAATCCCAAGACGGTGCCGGTGCTCCGCGCCGATCCCGAGTCCACGGATTCGGCGCAGCTCGCGACGGTCGGGGTGTACGGGCAGAACGGCGTCGCGCCCGTGAGCGACGCGGTCGTGGGGCAGTTCGAGCGGCAGGCGGCCCAACTGCGGCCCGCGCAGCCCGACTCGTACGCGCTGATGTGCGCGCTGGCCGGGGCGAATCCCGAACTGAAGGACAACGCGGCGGTGTTGGTGCCCGAGCAGGTGATGACGCAGTTCAACAAGCACACCGACGCCAAGGCGCGGGTGGGCTGCGACAACAACAGGCTCCATCCCCGCGCGCCGCAGTATCCGGCCGATGTCGCGCCCCTCGACCTGCCGTTCGTGCACGTCACGTGGAAGGGCGCGGACCGCGACGCGACGGCCAGGAAGGACGCCGTCGACCGCTTCCACGCGTGGCTGACCGGCGCGGCCGGGCAGAAGGTCTTCACCGACGACGGCTACCGGACGGTCGGGGGCGCGACCGGCACCACCAGCGGTTCCGCGAGCGGCACGGCGACGGACACGGGCTCCGGGGCCGTCGTTCCCGGCAGTACGGTCATGCCCAGCACCTACCCGCCCGATGCCCAGTGGCTGGCGAAGTACGCCGCCGCCGTGGGCAGTGCGCTGGACCGCTACCGGCACGCGCTCGGCCCCGGCCGGGTGCTGTATCTGCTGGACAAGTCCAGCTCGATGGACGCCTACTGGAGCAATTCCGCGGGCGCCCTCGACCTGCTGTCGCAGTCGCTCGACACCTTCGGGCCGGACGACGCGTACGGCGTGTGGACGGTGGTCGACAAGCCGCCGACGCAGCAACTGGTGCCGCTGGGCAGGCATTCCGACCTCGCCGGCATCCGCCGCGAGGTCAAGGGGACGAAGCTGGTGGACGAGGAGTCCTACCCGGGACCCGCGCTGGACGCCGCGCTCACCGAAATGACCGAGCACCAGAAGGCCACGGGCGGGGCGCAGTTGATCGTCTACATCACCGACGACGAGGACGACGAGCACTTCAAGGGCCGGGATCTCCCCGATCTGCTGGCGCGGATCGCCGCCCGTCCCGTACCGGTGGAGTGGGTGTCGCTGGCGCCGGGCGGCGGCTGCGCTGCCGGGTCGGTCGGCGCGCAGATCGCCAAGACCAGCGGCGGGCGCTGCCTGAACGCGTCGAGCAGCCAGGTCTCGGAGCTGCGCGACGACGTCGCCCGCGCGGGAACGGGAAACGCCCGGTGAGGCGGCGTCGCGCGGCGACCGCCGCCCTGTGCCTGCTCGCGCTCGCCGCCGCCGCGTGCACCGGCGGGGGCGGCGGGGGCCGTGCAGCGCAGCCCACGACGACCGGCGGCGGCGAGATCATCGTGGCCAGCGGTCTGGACGTGACCGGCAGCGACGGGGTGCGCCAGCAGCTCATCGAGCAGTGGAACGGGACGCCGGAGGGCAAGCGGCACCCGGCGCGGCTGGTCGAGCTGCCCGGTGAGGCCGACCAGCAGCGCAGTCAGTTGCTCGGCGCGCTCCAGTCGGGCAGTTCCGCGTACGACGTGGTGAATCTGGACGTCACCTGGGTGCCGGAGTTCGCGCAGGCCGGGCTGATCAGCCCGCTGGACCACCAGATGAATCTCGACGACGGGGACGTCATCCCGTCCGTCGCGGGCACCGCCCGGTGGGACGGCCACACCTACGCGGCGCCCTTCAACAGCGATGTGGGGCTGCTCTATTACCGCGCCGACACCATCAAGGCCATCGGCATCGATCCGGCGAGCTTCCCGAAGGCCGACACCACCTGGCAGGAGCTCCAGACGCTCATCAGCGATGTCGACGCCGACAAGGACCACCAGCCCAAGGGCTACATGGCGGGGTGGACAAGCCAACTCGGCGCGTACGAGGGGCTGACGGTCAACGCCATCGAGGCGTTCGCCTCGGTGGGGGTCCAACTCGCCGACGCCGAAGGTCATTACACGGCCGACCCGGCGAAACTGCGCGCTGCCTTGAGCGAGTTGAAGTCCCGCGCGGGCCATGACGAGACGCTGCCCGAGGCGCTCACCTCCGACGAGTCGACATCCCTCGGCGACTTCGCGGCCGGGCACACCGTCTTCCTGCGGCACTGGCCGTACGCGTACGGCGCGCTGTCGCGGACGTTCGGCCCGTCGCGGATGCAGGTGGCGCGGCTGCCGGGGAAGGCCGTGCTCGGCGGGCAGAATCTGGCCGTGGCGGCGGGGTCGCCGCGCGCGAAGTACGCGCTGGACCTGATCAAGTACCTGACGAACGCGCGGTCGGAGCGGTGCCTGCTGGACGCCGGATTCGCGGCGACTCGGGAGTCGGCGTACAAGGACGCGAAGGTGCGGTGCACGCTCGCGCCGGGCACGAAGGGGTCCGGGGGTTCCGGCGGGTCCGGGGGTTCCGCGGGCTCGGGCGGCTCTCCGAGTCCGGGGGCCTCGGCGTCGTCGGAGTCGCTCGACATGCCGCGCGACGCCGACGGCCGCCCCGCGTACGCCGCTTCCACGCTGCTGCCCGCGCTGACCCAGGCGGTGCAGCGCCCCCGCACCCCGTACTACGGCGCTCTCACGCAGCTCCTCCAGGCGCAGTTGCACGACTGGATCTCCGACACCGGTCCGTTCAGCGGCGGCGGCTCGTCCATCGACCCGGGGCCGCTCGCCGACTCTCTCGACCGGTCGGTGGCGAAGATCCTGAAGGGCAAGTAGGGCGCTGGCGATCGTCTTTGACACGCCTGGGGCCGGTGAGGCAACTCGGCCGGTGCTCCAGCGTGTTGACCGGAGTATGAGATCTCCTCTTCGATCCACCGTCCGCACGGCGGCGGCCTCGCTGCTGCTGGCCGCCGGACTCCTGGCGGCGGGCACGCAGACACCGGCCGTCGCCGCCGTACCGCATTCGACCGCCGCGACCGCCGCCGCCGCGACCGCCGCCGGCGTCGCGACCGCCGAATACGACCTCGGGGACACGGCGTTCACCGATCCGGAGTCCGGCACGGTCAGCGAGGTGCGGGCCGTGGTGCACTACCCGCGTCATCTGACCGGGCGGCTGCCGCTGGTCGTCATGTCGCACGGCTCCTGGTACGCGTGCGACGACGCGGACGCGCAGACCTGGCCGTGCCCGGCGGGCTCGCACCCGTACCCGAGCTACCGGGGCTACGACTACCTCGGCCGGGCGCTGGCCGAGCGCGGCTTCGTCGTGGTCTCGCTCAGCGCCGACGCCATCAACATGACGTCCTTCGACTACGGCGACCGCGCCCGCCTGATCAATGAACACCTGCGGCTGTGGCGGGACTTGGCCAACGGCGGCGGCGCCCTGAAGGGCCGCTTCACCGACCCGGCGACCGGCCGCGAGGTCGCGCCCGCGTTCACCGGCCACGTCGACATGACGCGCGTCGGCACCCTGGGGCACTCGCGCGGCGGCAAGGGCGCCATGTGGCAGGCGTCAGACAAGCACCGCGCCGAGTGGCCGACGGGCGTACGCGTGAAGGCCGTTCTCGCGCTGGCGCCGGTCAAGTTCGACTACCCGGAGGGCGAGAACAGCGACACCCTCGACACGAAGGTGCCGTTCGCGGTCGTCACCAGTACCTGTGACGGAGCCGTCCACGAACAGGGCCAGGAGTATCTGGACGACATCGCGGGCCTGAACACCGTGACGGACTTCTCCATCTCTCTCCAGCACGCCAACCACAACTACTTCAACCGGTCCTGGACCCCGCCGGCCTCGCTCGGCGAGGACGACAGCACCTGCCCCGCGCAGGAGTTGACCCCCGCCCACCAGCAGGACGCCCTCACCGCGTACGCCGTCGCCTTCTACCGCTACGAGCTGTACGCCGACCCCACCGGCCTCCCCGTCCTCACCGGCCGCCGCCCCCTCCCCCACACCCCCGCCACCACCCGCGTAGCCCTCCCCGCCACCACGTCCTAGAACCCTCGCGAGCCCCGCCCGCTCTCGGCGCCGTGCCGTACGCGGGTCACGGCCTCAGGGCTTGAGGAGGGCGTGGAGTTCGGCTTCGTAGAGCTGGGCGGGGTCGAGGGGGGACATGCCGGTGAAGTGGCCGGCGGCTTCGAGGGAGAGGACGCCGTGGAGGCGGGTCCAGCCCGGAGGCACGCTCGTCTCCCACGGCACCGCGTCCACGCTCAACGACGAGGGCTCCAAGCAGTGGCCCGTGCTCAAGATCATCGCCCGCGTCCGGGTCCGGAACACGCTGCCCAACGGCCGCCGCGCCTACTTCTACCACCTCTGGGCCGGGAAGGCCCTGGCCAAGGACCGCTTCCGGGCCCGGCTGCGCGCCGATCTCACCGAGGTCTTCGCGGCGCCCCAGCGCGGCGACGTCACCGCCCGGGTCGCGGCCCGACTGCCGCTGGCACGCGCGGCGCAGGCGGTCCGGCCGGCCGAGTCGGGAACGGTCGCCGGGAAGGTCGTCCTCACGGCGTGACGCGCCCGCCGCCCCGGTCGAGCGCGGGCCCGGCCGGTCCGGCACCGACACCGCCCCCGGCACCGACCCCGACCCCGACCCACCGCTGACGCCCGGACGCGGTCACGGCATCGGCAGGGCATCGGCCTTGCGGAGCAGCATGGCGCGTTCGCGGGTGTTGGGGCAGTGGCGGGCGGCGAGGTGGAGGGCGGCGCGGGCTTCGGCGGTGCGGCCGAGGCGCGCGAGGAGTTCACCGCGCACGGTGGGGAGGAGATGGGAATGGGAGAGGTGACCGGCGGCGGCGAGTTCGTCGACGAGGTCGAGGGCGGGCTGCGGCCCGTGGGCCATCGCGACGGCGACCGCGCGGTTGAGGTCCACGATGGGCGAGGGGGCGATACGGCCGAGGGCTTCGTAGAGCACGACGATCCGTTCCCAGTCGGTCGTGGCGACGGAGGGCGCGGAGGCGTGGCAGGCCGCGATGGCCGCCTGGAGGCCGTACGGGCCGAGGCCGCGCCCGACGGTGGAGGCGCGTTCGAGAGCCGCCCGGCCACGGCGGATCGCCGAGCGGTCCCACAGGCGCCGGTTCTGGTCCTCCAGGAGTACGGCCTCGCCGTCGGGACCTGTGCGGGCGGGGAAGCGGGCGGCGGTCAGTTCGCAGAGGGCGAGCAGACCGTGCACCTCGGGCTCGCGCGGCAGCAGGGCGGCCAGTACGCGGGTGAGCCGGATCGCCTCGTAGGCCAGGTCGGGGCGGAGGAGGTCGTCGCCGGACGTCGCGGTCGACCCCTCGGTGAAGATGACGTAGAGCACGCTGAGGACGCCGCCGAGCCGTTCCCGCCGTTCCTCGGCCGGGGGCAGGGCGAACGGGACCTCGGCGGCGGCGATCGTACGTTTCGCACGGGTGATCCGCGCCTGGACGGTCTGCACCGGCACCAGGAAGGCGCGCGCGATCTCCTCGCTCGCCAGGCCGCCGACCGCGCGCAGGGTCAGGGCCACGCGGGCCTCGGGCGAGAGGACCGGATGGCAGGAGATGAACATCAGGGCCAGGATGTCGTCGTCGATACGGTCCGGGTCCCAGGGCAGGTCGGCGTCGGCCGCCGAGCCCACACCCGTATCCGGGCCCGTAGCCCTTCCCGTGGCCAGGCCCGTACCCGCGTCCTCGGCCGCCTCCCCCGCGAGCAGCGCGTACCGCTGGTCCAGCGCCGAGCGGCGGCGGAAGGCGTCGATCGCCCGCCGCCGCCCGGTCGCGAGCAGCCAGCCCACCGGGTTCGCCGGTGTGCCGTCGCGTGACCAGCCGACCAGCGCCTCGGCCAGGGCCTCCTGCGCCACGTCCTCGGCCAGCTCGAAGTCCCCGGTGTAACGGGCCAGGGCCGCGACGACGCGGGCCGACTCGATCCGCCAGACGGCCTCGACGGCGCGGCGCGCGGCCTCCGTACTGCGGGGAGCCGGCCTGTCGGGAGCCGACCCGCCAGGGGCTGAAGCGTCGGGAGCCGCCCCGTCGGGGCTCCGGCCGCCCTGTTCGCCGGAACCCTCGTCGTCCGGACCCCGATCGCCCTGGGCCGACCCGTCCCGAGCCGAACCGCCCGGAGCCGACCCGTCCCGAGCCACCTCGTCAGGAACCGGCCCGCTCAGATCTGGCCCGTCCGCTCGCGCCACGCCCGCTCCTTGGTGATCCACTCGTTGTCCTGCGGGAACTCCTCGATGCTCGGCACCCGGCGCACCTCGCACTTCGAACCGGCGACGGCCGGCAGCCGCTTCGCCCACTCGACCGCTTCCTCCTTCGAGGCCACGTCGATCAGGTAGAAGCCGCCGAACAGCTCCTTCGTCTCGCCGTACGGGCCGTCGGTGACCACCGGCGCCTCACCGCTGAAGTCGACGACGACCCCCTGGCCCGGGTCGTCGAGCCCCTCCGCCGCCACCAGGACCCCGGCCCGGATCAGCTCTTCGTTGAACCGGCCGACCGTCTCCAGCATCTCGTCGAACGGGGTCTCCATCATCTTCGCGACGGACTCGTCCGTACCACGCATGATGAGCATGTACTTCGCCATGACCGCTGTCTCCACTCTGTTCCGTGCGTTCAGCGCTGACGCGCTCCGGGGGCCGTTTCCCGACCCTCTCACCCCCAAGGTCGAACGGCACGGGAGCGGATCGACACGGCGGCCGGATCGGATTCGGAGAATTTACGGGACCTGGCCGGAGGCCACCGCCAGGTCGGCGTCCGGGACCGGCCCGGCGTCCGCGTCCGCACCGCCGTGGGACGGCGTGCGGTACGCCCGGAGCGGCGCGTTCGTCGCGGCCACGGCCAGCACCGCCAGGACGGCGGACCCCCCGCCGAGGACCAGGGAGAACGGGGCGGAGGTGGCCGAGGCCAGCAGGCCGCCGCGGAAGTTGCCGAGTTCGGGGCCCGCGACACCGATCACGTGCTCCACGGAGGACACCCGCCCCCGGTACGCGTCCGGCGTCTCCAACTGGACCAGGGCGCTGCGCGTGACGACGGACACAGTGTCCGCGGCCCCCGCCGCGGCCAGGCAGCCGAGCGCCAGCCACAGCGGCCCCGCGAGTCCGAACCCGGCCAGCGCCAGGCCCCAGACCACGGCGGCGGAGAGCTGTACGAGGCCGCCGCGCCGCCAGCGGGTCACCGTGCCGGAGAGCAGACCGGCCGTGATGCCCCCGACCGCGACGGCCGAGAGGAACAGGCCGAGGGTCCGCGGGTTGCCGCCGAAGCGGATCTCGTTGACGAGGGGGAAGAGCGCCACGGGCATGGCGAGGAGCGTCGCGGCCAGGTCGGTGGCCATCGAGCCCCAGAGGGTGGGTCGGCGCAGGACGATCCGCCACCCGCCGCGCTCGGGGCGCCGCCGCCCGCCGCGTTCAGGACCCCGCCGTCCGCCCCGCGAAGGCCCCGGCGCACCGCCCTTCGCGAGCGCGAGCCCACCGCCCCTCGCGCGCCCAAGCCCAAACACACCCCCCTTCGCGCGCCCAAGCCCAAGCCCACCGCCCTTCGCGAGCCGACGCCAACCACCGCCCCCCTCGGACGCCGTCCCCTCACCCCCCTCCGGCCGCATCGCCGGCAGCCGAATCACCGCGAGCATCGAGACCGCCATGGCCACGGCCTGAATCCCGTACGCGGCGGGGAAATCCCAGCGGGCGATGATCAGTCCGGCCGCGGCGGGCCCGACCAGCAGCGCGGCCTGGAAGGAGACGTTGGTGAGGGCGAGACCGGCCGCGACCTGGTCGCCGGGCAGCAGCCGGACGGGAAAGGTGCGCCGGGCGGGAGCGCCGAGCGCGCTGAAGACGGTGGCCAGGGCGACGAGGGCGAGCAGGAGCAGGACGTTCCTGTTGTGGGCCAGGGCCTGGGCGCACAGGGCGGCGGCGACCAGGAGTTGGCCCGTGGTGGTGGCGCGTACGAGCGCGCGGCGGTCGACGGTGTCGGCCAACGCGCCGCCGAGCAGCCCGAAGAGCAGCATCGGCAGGCCGGTGGCGAGCCCGATCGCGCCGGTGCCGACCGCGCTGCCGGTGAGGTCCCAGACCTGGGCGAGGACGGCCACATTGGCTATCTGGCCGCCCAGTTGGGAGACGGACGTGCCGATCCACAGGTCGCGGAAGGGCTGACTGCCGCGCAGCGGTCGGGTGTCGAGGAACCGGACGCGTATCCGTCCGCTCACTTCGGCCCGCTCACTTCGGCGGCTCGACAAGGCGGTTGAGGATGCGCTGCCGCATCGACCGGTGTTCCAGCGCGCGCCGCACCTCCTCGACGACGGCGGTCATGGCGTACGGCACCTCGGCGTCCAGTTCGGCGACGGTCTCGTGGGTGGCGCGCCACTCCGCCTCCAGGAACGGTACGAGCGACCGGCCGCGTTCGGTCAGGTCGATCCGCCGGGTGCGGGCGTCGGGGCCGGGCTCCGAGGTGACCAGATCCTCCTTGCGCATGGCGGCGACGGTCTGGCTGATCGCGGAGTGCGAGCGGTCCAGGGACTTCGCCAGCTCGCGGATGGTCAGCGGCCCGGTGTGCGCGAGCCGGATCAGCGGATACGCGAACCGGGGCCGTACGCCGGTGATGCCGCGCTCGACGTAGAGCTGCTCGATCTCGGCGTCCATGGCCGCCAGCAGCTCGTGCAGGGTGTGCCAGGGGTCGGGGAGCGCGGTGGGATCAGAAGTTGTCACAGCGCTAATATAACAGCGCTGTGACAATTGCGGGGCTACGGCTCCGGGCGCGCCGGGGGCAGCAGCGAAGTAGCCCCCGGACCCCGGAGATCGGGGCGGCTTTCCCTTGCCCGAATCGACATTTCGTGGCTCCAGCCGACCGCCCGTACGGTCCCCGGCATGGACAGAAGCTTTCAGACGGCGGAAGAACTCACCGCCGCACTGCGCGCCGGTGACGTGACCTCGGCGGAACTGACCGACGAGGCGATAGCCCGTATCGAGCGGGACGACGAGGCGGTCAACGCGATCTGCGTGCCGGACTTCGACCGGGCGCGGGCCGCCGCGCGCGAGGCGGACGCGGCGCGGGCCCGCGGCGAGGACCGGCCGCTGCTCGGCATTCCCGTGACGGTCAAGGAGTCGTACGACGTGGCCGGACTCCCGACGACCTGGGGCATGCCGCGGCACCGGAACCACCTGCCGGCCGAGGACGCGGTGCAGGTGTCGCGGCTCAGGGCCGCGGGCGCGGTGGTGCTCGGCAAGACCAATGTGCCGGTCGGGCTCCAGGACATCCAGAGCTTCAACGAGATCTACGGCACCACCAACAACCCGTGGGACCACGGCCGCACGTCGGGTGGCTCCTCCGGCGGATCGGCGGCGGCCCTCGCGTCCGGATTCGGCGCGCTGTCCATCGGCTCGGACATCGCCGGTTCGCTGCGCACCCCCGCGCATTTCTGCGGGGTCTACGCGCACAAGCCGACGCTCGGGCTGGCGGCGAACCGCGGCATGGCCCAGCCGCCCGGACCGGCGCTGCCGGTCGACCTCGACCTCGCCGTCGTCGGCCCGATGGCGCGCTCCGCGCGCGACCTCGCGCTCCTGCTCGACGTCATGGCAGGGCCTGACCCGCTGACGTCCGGTGTGGCGTACGAGTTGACGCTGCCGCCCGCGCGCCACGAGCGGCTCGGCGACTTCCGGGTCCTGGTCCTCGACCAGCACCCGCACATTCCGACCGGGGCCGCGGTACGGGCGGCCGTGGGCCGGGTGGCCGACGCCCTGGCCGACGGGGGCGCCCGCGTCGAACGGCACAGCCCGCTGCTGCCCGACCTGGCCGAAGCCGCGGTGGTCTACACACAGCTCCTGATGTCGAGTTCCACCGCGCACTTTCCCGTCGAGGCGCAGGAGCAACTGCGGTCCCTCGCCGCCGAATTGAGCCCGGACGACCAGAGTCTGGAGGCGACGCGGCTGCGCGCCATGGTGTTCAGCCACCGCGACTGGCTCGGCGCGAACGGCCGCCGCGAGCTCCACCGGCACGGCTGGCGGCGGTTCTTCGCCGAGTTCGACGCCGTGGTCTGCCCGATCACGCCCACCCCCGCCTTCCCGCACGACCACGGCCCCGATCCGAGGCGACGCCGGATCGACATCGACGGCGCCGGGTACCCGTACTTCGACCAGCTCGTCTGGGCCGGTCTGCCCACCATGCCCGGCCTGCCCGCCACCGCCATTCCGGCGGGCCGGTCCCCCGAGGGCCTGCCGGTGGGCGTCCAGCTCATCGGCCCGATGTTCGAGGACCGCACCCCGCTGCGCCTGGCCGAACTGCTCGAACCACTGACCGGCGGCTTCCACCCCCCGACATAACCCCCGCCCCTCACCCGCCCGGAGGACCCCGTGGAGATCTTCGACTTCGACCGCGACGAACGCCGCGTCACCCACTACGGAAGCAGCGGCGTCCACGCCACCCGCGTCGCCGCGGGCGACGGCGGCCCCGTCCAGCTCACACACCTCAAGGTGACACCTGGCGGCATCATCGGCACGCACACCGCGCCCTCGCCCCAGGCGTTCCTGATGATCAGCGGCAGCGGCTGGATCGCGGGCCCCGACGGCGTCCGCACCCCCCTCACCGCGGGCCAGGGCGTCCGCTGGGACCAGGGCGAGCCCCACACTTCCGGCACCGACACCGGCTTCACCGCCCTCGCCGTCGAGGGCCCGCCCCTCACTCTCTTCGCCCCGGACCCGGGACCCGACCCCGAAGGCAGATCCTCTCGCCGCGGCTGACCCCCGCCCCGCACCCGCCCGGGACCGGTCGTCAGCCCGTCAAAGCGGCGAGTTCGCGGACGCCGGGGACGAGGGGGTGGTGGTCGCGGAGGTCGGTGACGATGCGGCGCAGCGCGGGGCGGTCGCGTACCTCTGACGGGGAGACGCGCAGGGCGTCCATGAGAGCGGTGGCGGTCTGCGCCGCTTTGCCCCACTGCCACCACGCGCGGGCCATGTCGGTGTGGAACTGCGCGCGCCGTTCGGCGGCGGGGAACTGCCCGGCACGCAGCGAGCTGCCGTCCCAGCCGTCGACGGCGGCGGCCACACTGCGGGCGGCGCGCACGGCCGCGTCGCCGTACCGGTCGTCCCCGAAGTGCCGCCGCGCTTCGAGGAGTAGGGGGATCACACCGGCCGTACCGCTGTAGAGCGAGGCGTTCGGCTCGTCGTCCGAGGGCGTGGTGGTCCAGGCGAGGCCGCCGTCCTCGTCCTCCCGCGCGTTCCCGAGCAGCCAGCGCAGCGCGTCCGCCGACAACTCCTCGACCTCATCCGCTGTTACGTCTGGTGCGTCAGCCGTCATAACGCCCACTTTGGCACGCTCTCGCTACGGGGCCGCTTCCAGGGGAAGGGGGAGGTCGAGTTCGGCGCGGAGCGTCTTGCCGACGGGGTCGCGGGGGAGGACGGACCAGCGGGTGGCGAGGGCTTCGACCAGGAGGAGGCCCCGGCCGGAGTCGGAGAGCGGGGAGGCGGGACGGAGGTGGCCGGGGTCCGGGGGACGGCGTTCCCCGCGGGCGTCGGAGACGTCGATACGGAGCAGGGTCGCCGTGAGGCGGATACGGAGTTCGAAGTCGCGCCCGGCGACGCGGCCGTGGGTGGCGGCGTTGGTCGCCAGCTCGGCCACCAACAGGGCGGCCGTCTCGGCCAGTTCGGTGCCGTGCGGCACACCCCACAGGTGAAGCTCGTTCGACGCCGCGTGCCGCGCCAGCCGGGCCCCGCGCCGTGTGGCGCTGAACCGCTGGCTGAACTCACGTTCGGTCACGGGGAGTTCGTGCATCGTTGGTGCTGTCATACCGCCCAATGTGACCCCGGCCCCGCCCCTCCCACCAGGGTCCCGCCGCGTACGCTGCGCCAGCGTACGCGCACAAAACGTAGACAGTACCCGTCACCCCCTGTGAGCATTGTCCGACTCGATGTGGTCAAACGGGCGGGCGCGCGGGAGGTGGCCAAGGATGGCCGATGGCATGGACGGTGCGGGAGAGGCGGAAACTTCCGCCGGTACGGGTGCCGGCACTCCCGGCAGCGAGCCCGAGACCTCGGACAGCTTGCGCACCTTCGGTGCGTTTGTCCAGGCCCTCCGGGAACACGCGCGCCTCAGCCGCGAAGAGTTCGGCAACCAGGTGCGCTTCTCCAAACACACGATCGCCTCGATCGAGCAGGGGCGACGCATGCCCGACGCCGACTTCGTGGACCGCGCCGAACCGGTTCTCGGCAACACCGGGGCCTTACGCAAGGCCCACCAACACCTCGGGCGGCAGCGCGGATTGGCCAGTTGGTTCCGCCAGTGGGCGCGGCTGGAGAAGAGCGCGATCACCCTGTACACGTACGAGTGCCGCATGATCCCGGGCCTGTTGCAGACCGAGGCCTATGCGCAAACGATGTTCGCGGACTTGCTGCCGCCGCTGAGTGACGAACAGATGGAGGCGCAATGGGCCGAACGAGCCAAGCGGAAGCGGCTGCTCACGGAGCGACCTAACACCGCCTTCAGCTTCGTCCTCGACGAGCACCTGTTCCTACGGAGGACGGGCGGCGTCGACGTCACGCGCGAACTGATCGATCACATCCTGGATTTGAGCCAGCGGCGTAACATCGAGATCCAGATCCTGCCATTGTCCACAGGCGTTCACTCGGGATTGATCGGCCCTATCGTCATGCAGGAGACCCCGGACAATCGGTGGCTTGCCTACGGTGAGGGGCAAGAGACCGGCCAGTTGATCTCCGATCCGAAAGTGGTCAGCATCCTCCAGCAGCGGTATGCAAAACTACGCGCGCAGGCTCTCACTCCCGAGGACACCCGGAGCCTGCTGGAGCGATTTCGAGGAGAACTATGAGCACCCCCGAACTGGCCTGGTTCAAGAGCAGCTACAGCAGTGCTCAGGGTGACAATTGCATCGAAGTGGCCGCCACCTGGCACAAGTCCAGCCACAGCAGTGGCAGCGGCGACAACTGCGTAGAGGTCTCGGCCTGCCCGAGCACCGTCCACGTGCGGGACTCGAAGGACAAGGAAGGGCCCCAACTCGCCTTCTCCCCCGCCCAGTGGGCGGACTTCCTGAGCTTTGCGAGCCAACTCTGAGGCTTGCGGGGTAGGAGGAGGCCATGAAGGTCGGATTCGCACTGCCGCAGTTCAACAAGCAGGCTTTCGAGGTCGCGCGGGCCGCCGAGTTCGCGCGCGGGATCGAGTCGGCGGGCGGAGCCAGCCTGTGGGTGGGCGACCGGAATCTGGCCGCCGTCGATCCGAGCGTCGGGTACGGCGGCGGGAGCACGATTCCGCCGGAGTTGAACGCGGCGGCCGATCCGTTCGTCCTGCTGGGCGTGGCCGCGAGCGCCACCGAGCGCGTCCTGCTCGGCAGCCACGTACTGGTGGCGCCGCTGTATCCGCCGGTCCAACTGGCCAGGTCGCTCACGACCGTTGACCTGATCAGCGGGGGACGCCTGCTCGCGGGGTTCGGCGTGGGCTGGTCGCCGGAGGAGTACGAGGCCGCGGGCGTGGACTTCGCCACGCGGGGCGCCCGGATGGACGAGACGCTGGACGTACTCGAAGAGATCTGGACGAAGGACCCGGCCGGGTACAGCGGGGCGCGGTTGTCGGTGCCGCTGCACCACGCGCCGCTGAAGCCCGCGCGGCGGCCCCGGCCGCCCGTGTACCTGGGCGCGCGCTCGGGGCGGGCGCTCCGCCGGATCGGGGAACGCGCCGACGGCTGGCTGCCGGTGTGCGTGGTGCCGGGCTTCGTGGACTTCGACGGCATCGTCCGGCAGCGGGCGCGGGTGGACGAGGCGGCGCGGACGGCGGGCCGCGATCCGCGCTCCATCGACGCGATCTTGCGCGTCAACATCGAGGCGGGCACGTCCACGGAGCAGGTGGTGACGGTGATCAAGACCGCGGGCGAACGTACCGGCATCGACCATGTGATGGTCGACACGATGTACAGCGACGCGGGCGTCGACCAGTCCGTGGAGCGGGCCTTGGCGATCCTCGACGGCGTCCGCGCGGGCTGATCCGAGGAGCCGGTACCCCGGCCGGGCGCCGTACGTCGCCCGGCCGCCGGTTCGGACCCTCGCGGGCGCGCGGATTCGCGGGCTCGCGGGCTCGCGGGCTCAGAGGATCTGGATGCTCTTGACCTGCGGGGGGCGGTTCGGGAACGTGATGTCGGTCCAGCGATTGATCCGCACCGAGTCGCCGTTGACGTCGTAGTAGATCAAGTCGTTGTTGCCCGTGACGATCCGGTCGACCCACCAGCCGCCGAAGTCGGTCCGGCCCGAATTCGCGTAACAGTCCACGCTGTCACGGCCGTTGAGGTGCGAGTAGATCTTCAGGTAGTCCGCGCCGCCGACACACTCGACGTGGTCGATGGCGAAGGCGGGGCCGCTCGGCACGGCGACGGTCAGCGCGGCGGCGGCGGCCAGCGCCATGGTCATCGAGCCGATGACCTTCTTGGCTTTCGAGCTCACACAAATCCCCTTCACGCGGAGCCCGGCACCCGGCCCGGCTCGCTCGCTTCTTCGGGCCGGGAGGCGGCCCGCCGCTGATCTTGGTGTGATGCCTCTGGCAAATGCGGCAAGCGGAGCGATGTCGTCGGTTTTTGACTCGATCGAGCGAAGGTGTGTTTGTTCCGGGCACGGTGGGTTACGGGTGCGGCGGACCGCGGATGCGGCGGGTTACGGGGCGGGCTCGGGGCGGGGGCGGTCCGTACGCGCGTAGACCAGGGCGGCTTCGGTGCGGTTGCGGACGCCGAGCTTCTCCAGGATGTGGGAGACGTGGACGGCGACGGTGCGGTCGCTGATGTAGAGGGAGCGGGCGATCTGGCGGTTGCTCTCGCCGCGGGAGAGCAGGGCGAGGACCTGGGCCTCGCGTTCGGTGAGGTCGAGGCGCGCCTGGGCGGCGACGGACCGGGGCGTGGGGTCGGGCGGCCGGGTGAGACGGCCGCGGGTGGCCAGTTCGTGCGCGAGGCGCAACAGCGGTTCCGCGGACAGGGGTTCGGCCAGGCCGAGGCAGGCGGCCAGGGCGCGGCCCGCCTGTTCGCGGCGGCCCGCGCGGATCGCGGTCCCGGCCTCGCGCAGGCGTGCGTACGCCTCGCGGTAGGGCTGGTCGGCGGCGCGCCAGGCGTCGGCGACCTGGCGCCAGGTCGCCCGGTCGTCGGAGCCGTCGGCGCGGGAGTGTTCGGCCGCGGCGAGGGCGCCGAAGGCGGCGACGACGGGTTCGCCGCAGTGGCGGGCGGCGATGGCGGCGGCGCGTTCGGCGAAGGTCCCGGCGGCGCTGTCCCAGGCGGCGGGCAGGCCGTGGGGGCGTACCGGGCCCGGCAGCAGGGCCAGTTCGGCGGCGAGGCGGGCGCCGTCGGCGAGCAGCCGGATCTCCTCCTCGGCGAGGGCGCCGCCGCCGACGGCTCGCAGGCCGTGCAGGACGTGGTCGGCGGCTGTCGCCAACTCCCCTGTGTCCAGCGCCTGTTCGGCCTGGCAGGCGTGGCAGGGGCCGAGCAGGCGGGGGTCGTCGGGGGCTTCGGCGAGTACGGCGGTCAGTTCCGCAGTGCGGCGGCGGTCGCCGCGGGCGACGGCCAACTCCAGTTGGAGCAGGTGCAGATAGCGGGTGATGTGGGCGGTGGACTGGCCGACGAGTTCGGCCAGGAGCTGGTCGGCCTCCGGCCAGCGGCCGGTGGCGACGAGGACCGCGGCAGTGTTGAAGTCCAGGACGGCGGTGAGCGGGGGCGGCGCGCCGAGTTCGCTGGCCGCGCGGCGTCCGGTCAGGGCCACTTCGCGCGCCTCCGCGAAGCGGCCCCCCGTACAGAGCAGGTACATGTGGTTGCTGGCCGCGCGCAGGACGTCCTCGACGGAGTCCGTACGGCGGGCCAAGTCGCGTGCGGCGCACAGGGCTTCGAGCCCCGCCTCCAGGTCGCCGCGCTGGGCGCGGACGATGCCGAGGGTGGTGAGGGCGTGGGCGTGCTCGGCGAGGGCGCCGATGCGCTCGGCCATCCGTAAGGCCCGTTGCGCCAACGGCAGCGCGCCGTCCGGGTCGCCGACCTGGACGCGCATGTCGGCCGCCGCCGCCAGGACTCTGGCTTCGAGGGCGCCGGTCGCCTCGGGCGCCGTGGCCAGGAGCCCTTGCGCCTCTTCCAGCGCGGCGATGGCGCCCCAGGGGTCTCCGGCCTCGCGGCGGTAGGCGCCGAGGCGTTCGAGCAGGCGGGCGCGGTCTTGTGCCTGCGCCTGCGCCTGTGCCTGCGCCTGCCCTTGTGCGGCGGCTGCCGCGTGGCTTCCGTCGGCGCGGTACGCCTCGGCCGAACGCGGGCCGTGGCGCGGTGTGTTGAGGGTGGCCGGGCCGCCGCCCGTCGACAGCGCCAGCGCGCGCGTGACGTACTCCGTGGCGCACTGGGGCTCGCCCGCGTAGCTGGCCGCGCGGGCGGCCTCCGGCCAGAGAGAGGTGGCGGCGGCCTCGGAGAGGTGGTCGGAGAGGGTGACGGCGAGGGCGTAGAGGCGGTGGGCCTCGGGGTACGCGCGGGCGCTGACGGCGAGGCGGGCGGCCGTCAGGGCCGAAGTGGCCGCGCGGGCGGGGCAGTCGGCGAGGTGCCAGTGCCGGGCCAGGAGGGCGGGGTCCGAGGCGGTACGGGCGGCGAGGGCGTGCGCGTAACGGCGGTGCAGGCGGCGGCGCTCGCCCGGGAGCAGGTCGGCGTACAGGATCTGGCGGATCAGGCCGTGCGGGAGGGCGTAACCGTCCTCGGTGGAGGTGAGCAGGCGCTGCTCGACGGCCCGGCGCACGGCGGCCAGCAGCGTTCGCTCGGGTAAGGGGACGGTGGAGGCGAGGAGTTCGTGCGTCATGCCGTCGTCCGTCACGGAGATCTGGTCGATGACCTCGCGGACGTCGGCGTCCACGCAGCTCACTCGGGCGAGGACCACTTCCGCGATGGACGCGGGCGGCCAGGGGCGGGACGCCCGTGCCAACTCCTGTGCGTACAGCGGGTTTCCCTCCGCCGCCGATACGGCTGCCGCCACGTCGGCGGCGTCCGCGTCGGCCGGGAGCAGCGCGGTCACCAGCTCGGCGACCTCCGCGTCCGCCAAGCCGCTCAGCCGCAGCCGCGTCACCCTCGGACATCGGCCCAGCTCCGCGAACCAGCGCCGCGCGTCCGCCGTCAGCTCCTCCTCCCTCACCGTGGCCACGATCAGCACCGGCTGTCGTCTCAGCCGCACCGCCAGAAACGCCAGCAGATCGCGCGTCGACGCGTCCGCCCAATGCAGGTCCTCCAGCACCAGCACCAGCGTCGTACGCACCGACATCTCCCCCAGCACCCCCAGCACCCGCTCGAACACCCGCTGCCGCGTAGCCGGCCGCCCCCCACCAAACGCGTACGCCGCGCCCCGTCCACCAACCGGCCCGGGCTCAGCCAGCCCGTCGAAGCCCCCGCGCCAGCGCGGAGCGCCCCCGGCTGCGGGCGCGGGGCCAACCCCGGCATCGCCGGGCCCGCGCCCCGCGCCGGAACGGCCGGGCCCACCGGCCACGCCGTCCGCCAGGTGACCACCGCCCGACACACCGGCCGAACCCCCGAAGCCGCGCGTGGCGCCGCGACCCTCCGCGCCACCACCCGCCACCGGTCCGCGCTCGCGCGAAGGCGCGCCCGTAGCAGGCGCGGGGCCGGAATCGCCCGTGGCGGGGATGTCCCCACCCACAGCGCCATCGGAAGCACGCCCACCCTCGGCATCGCCGCGCCCACCGGCCACGCCGTCCGCCAGGTGACCGCCGTCCGACGGATCGGCCGAACCCCCGAAGCCCCCCGCTCCACGCGCGCCGCCGTCCGGCGAGGGTCCGCGCTCGCGCGGAGCGCTGTCTGCGGCGGGGTGGGGGGCCGCGCCGGAGGCGAAGAGGTCGCGGAGGGCGGCGATGAAGGGGCCGTAGGCGAGGGTGGGGCCGGTGAGGGGGACGGAGTCGCCGGTGCGGAGGTGGGCGTGGCGGGGGGCCGTGGTGACGAGGGTGGCGAGCTCTTGGACGAGGCGGGTCTTGCCGAGGCCCGCCTCGCCGGTGACGAGGAGGAGTTGGGCGTGGCCGGCCGCCGCGCGGTCGAAGGCGGCGACGGCGGCGCGCTTCTCGGGGTACCGCCCGACGAAGGGCGCTGACTTGGTCATGTGCGCAGTGTGAGCACGCGGCAGCGGTGTGTCGACGGCGAAGCGAAGAAGCTGCCATCGGGGGCGGAGCGAAACCGGCCCATTTTCATCGTGGCTGGTACGGGCGTTCCGGAAAGGCCGCGTGAAGGTTTGGTGCCTGGTGGCGGACGGTGTTCGCTCACCGGACGCGGCGGGAATCCGGCGTAATTCCCCGCGCCGCGCCCCGGCGGCGGTCTCGTATCTGTCGCAAACAGAAATCCGTGAAGTCCCCGGCCGTACGCGGGTATACGCCGAAAAGGGGTCACCCGGCGGTCGTGGACGAGTACATCTAGTCAATTCCCACATACGCGCCTACGTCATGTTGCAGACGTGCGCGAGCGCTTTACCACCGCATAGTTGGCCCGGTTCGGCCCGGCGGCCAGCCGCGGCCGAAGACCGCTCGACGGAACCGGGAGGAGGAAACCCCATGAAGAAGATGTCGATCCGCAAGGCCGGCACCATCCGCCTGACCAGCTCCGCGTACTACTGCTGCTCGGCTCTCTAGCAACACCGCCGGAGCCGGGCCCTGTTGACCACCTCGCGCAGGCCCCGGCTCCGGTCACCGGCTCCGGTCACCGACTCCGGTCACCGACTTCCCCGTAGAGAGGCACCCCGCATGACCGTGACCTCGTCGGACGGCACCACGACCGCGCCGGACGGCGGCGGCGGCGCGGTCCTGCTGCACAAGCTCACGATGATCCCCGAGGACGACGGCGTGATGGTCGGCCGTCCGGACACCGCCTCGTACGCCGTGTTCCCCGAGGAGGGGGCTGAGGCGCTGCGGATGCTGGAGGCCGGGGTGCCGGTGGCCGGGGTGGCCGCCTGGTACGAACGGACCTGCGGCGAGCCGCTGGACGTGGACGACTTCCTCGACGTCCTGGCCGATCTGGGGTTCCTGCGCGGGGACGGCGAGGACGAGCCGGCCGGCCCGGTGCGCTGGCAGCGGCTCGGCGCCTGGACGTTCTCCTGGCCCGCCTGGCTGGTCTACCTCGCGCTGATGGTGACCGCCGCCGCCTGGATGATCAGGGACTCGTCGCTGCGGCCCTCGTACCACGACGTGTTCTTCACCGACCATCTCGCGCTGATCCCCATCGCCCTGACGGTCGTTCAGATTCCCTGCATCCTCGTGCACGAGGGCTATCACGCCCTGTCCGGGCGGCGGTTGGGGCTGCCGTCCACGCTCACGATCAGCCGCCGGCTGTACTACCTGGTCGCCGAGACCCGGCTGGACTCGCTGTTCAGCGTGGAGCGCAAGCGGCGCTATCTGCCGTTCGTGGCCGGGATGCTGGCCGACGCCGTGCTGATCTCGGGCCTGACGCTGCTGGCCGTGGCGCTGCGCGGACACGGCCCCGCGTGGATCTCCGCCCTGATGCTGGCGATCTCCTTCACGTGTGTGATGCGGCTGCTCTGGCAGTTCATGTTCTACCTGGAGACCGACCTCTACTACGTCCTCACCAACGCCCTGCGCTGCTCCGACCTCCAGAACGCCGCCCGCTTCCAGGTCCGTACGCTCTTCCGCCGCTGGACGCGCAGGCCGCCCCCGGTGGCCGACCCCGACGCCGAATGGTCCGACCGTGACCGGCGGATGGCGCGCTGGTACGCGCCGATGCTCGTGGTCGGTTACGGATTCTCGCTCGGCAGCCTGCTGTGGGCGGGGATTCCGACCACCGTGCACTTCTGGTCGCAGATCAACAACCGCTTCAGCGATTCCGGGACGGCCACCAGCGGGATTCTCGACGCGATCAGCTTCGTCGGCCTCACCGCACTCCAGTTCGGGCTGCTGCTTTACGTGACAGTACGGGACCGGCGCGCCGCCAAGGAATCCCGTGGGGATTCGGAACGGGCAGAGGAACAGGGCCCGAACGGCCAGGAGCCGGAAATCGCAGGCGTCGCTTAAAGCACGCCTTTCCTCTTGGATCGCTCGGCTCGCTTGCCCCGCTTTGTTCGCTCACCCCGCTTGGCTCGCATAAACCCCACGAACCTCAGGAACTCCCAGGAACTCCAGGACCACAAGGAGCACTTCATGACCTCGTCCCCGCCTCGGCACTGCTGGGTCGCCGCCACCGGCACCACCGCCGACCCCGTCGACCCGGCCGGTTCCGTCACGTACGGCGACCTCCCGCCCGCGCCCGAGCCCGACATCGACGTGCGCTGTCATCGCCGGCTGCGGGGCCCGTACACCGGGGGCGGGGCCCTGCTGCGCGCGGTGATCCCCGAACTGGCGGGAGAGCACGACGAGTTCATCGCCGCGCGGGCCACCGAGGTGATCTCGCTGGCACCCGACCTGGCACCCCGGGTGCCGATCGCGCCGCAGACGCTGACCGCGCTCGCCAGCCGCGCCGAGCGCACCCGCTTCTACTCCGTCGCCCGTACGCTGCGCGTCTCGCACGGCGTCGCCGAGCTGCTGACGGACTGGGCGCGTACCGTCCGCCCCGGCGGTACGGTGATCCGCTTCCGTGAGCTGGACGACGCCGACCCCACCGACCGTGAGCTGGTCGCCGTCCTGCTGCGGCGCTGCGACCCGGCCGTCCTGCGGCTGGTGGTGGAGACGGACGGACTCGCCGACGACGAGTTGGGGCAGGCGCTGCGCACGTATGCCGACCGGGCCGCGCCGGAGACGGCCGGGACCCCGGACGAGCGGCTGGAGGGTGCGGATCTCGCGCAGCTCTTCATCGACGCGGACGGCACCAGCAAGGACCCGCGACTGACCGCCGCCTACGAGGCGTTGGACCCGGCCGAGCGGGCCGCCCGGCACAGCGCCCGCGCGGAACTGTTGGCCGAACGCGCCGAGCCGGGTGTGTCGTTGGGCGCGCACCTCTACCACCTGGAGCACGGCACCGACCCGGCGGCCGGCGCGGGCACCGCCTTCGTGGACGCCTGCGAGTCCTGCTTCGACAGCGGCTTCTACGAGGCGGCGCTGGAGATCTCGCAGCGCGGGCGGGCGCTGTTCGGCGACGCGCGGCCCAAGCCGTACTGGAACCTCACCAACAAGATCGGCGCCTGCCTGTCGTACCTGCGGCGCGGCGAGAAGGGCTTCTCGTACTTCGCCGAGCTGCGCTCGGGCAGCACCGAGCCCGAGATCCACATGAATAGCTGCTACATGATGGCGATGCTCTACACCCGCCACCTGCCCAAGGGCATGCACGACGAGATGCGGGCGCTGGAGTGGGTCAACACCGCGATCGCCATCGCGGACTGGAATCCGGACCCGCACCGCCGCGTCTTCGTCGGCGCTTTCATGCGGAACGCGAAGGCGCTGGTCGAGCTGCACCGCGCCGACCTGGACGCGGCGCTGGCGCTGGTCAACGACGCCATCGCGATGACGGACGAGGACCTTGGCCCGGACGAGCAGCTTCTGCACCGCTCGGTGCTGCGCTACAACCGCGCGCAGATCCTGGCCGCGCGCGGCGACCACGACGGCTCGCTCGCCGACTACGACCTGGTGATCAGCCGCGACCCCGACTACGGCGACTACTACTTCGAGCGGGCCGGAGGGCGGCGGGCCAACGGGCAGTTCGACGCGGCGCTCGCCGACTACGCCGAGGCGATCCGGCTCAGCCCGCCGTTCCACGAGGCGCACTTCAACCGGGCCGATCTGCTGCGGGAGTTGGGCGACGAGGAAGCCGCGCTGCGCGATCTGGACTACGCGGCGATCCTCGACCCCGGCCACGTCGACACCCTCGTCAACCGGGCCGACCTGCTGATGGCGCTCGGGGAGATCGAGCAGGCGACGGCGGACGTCGAGGCGGGTCTCGCGCTGGACTCCAAGAACGCCAACCTGCTGTGCGCGCAAGGGACTCTGCTGGCCGAGTCCGAGCAGGTCGACGCGGCCTTCTCCAGTTTCACCGCCGCCCTGGAGTCCGACCCGTCGTTCGTCGCCGCCTGGGTCAACCGGGCCGTGCTGTCGTACTCCGCCGGGCGGCTGCCGGAGGCCGTGGACGACCTGGACCACGCGATCGAGCTGGCCGACGACCCGGTGCTGCGCGGCAACCGGGCGCTGGCGCTGTACGACCTGGGCGCGTACGAACGGGCCCTGGCCGACCTGGACATCGCGATCCCGGCGCTCGCGGACGAGGACCCCGACCTGCTCTACCGGCGCGGCGCCGTACGCCTCGCGCTCGGTGAGACGGACGGCGCCTTCGCCGACTGGCGCGACCACCTGGCGGCCTACGGGGAGGGCGAGGCGTCGCCCTTCGTGGAGGAGATCGCCGAGCGGATGCGGGAGTTCGTGCCGGGCGACGGGGAGTCCGCAACGGTCGGCCGGGAGTCCGTACCGAGCGGCCGGGAGGGCGCGGCGTGACCGCGTCCGCCGAGGCGCCCGCCTCCGTAACGGAGTTGGAGGCGGGCGTGGGGCCCGGGCTCTACCGGGCGGTGATGCGGCAGCACGCGAAGGGCGTCGCCGTCATCACCGCGGGCGAGGACGCCGGGCCGCCGGTCGGCTTCTGCGCCACCTCGCTGACGTCGGTCTCCCTGGACCCGCCGCTGGTCTCCTTCACCGTCGGCCTGCACGCGGCGTCCTTCACCGCCGTGGAGAGCGCCCGCCATGTCGCCGTCCACCTGCTCGCCGAGGGCCAGGAGGACACCGCCCGGCGCTTCGCCCACGGCGGGGCCGCGAAATTCGGGGCGGCCACCGCCTGGCACCGGGGGCCGCGCGGCCTGCCCGTGCTGGACGACGTCCTCGCCGCGCTGATCGTCTCCCTCGTCCAGCTCGTGCCGGTCGGCGACCACGCCCTGGCCATCGGCCGGGTCGTCGAGGCCACCCACGCCCCCTCCCCCGCCCGGCCGTTGATCCACCACGACGGCGCGTTCGTCCATCTGGCGCTTCCCTAGAGCCTGTTGACGGCCCGGCGGGACGACCCCGCGGGCTCCCCGTCCACCGTTCGGTGGACAGCGGAGTACCCGTACGGTCGTCCCGCCGGGCCGTCCGCGCGCGGGAGCGTGGGGGCATGACGAGGAACACGGCGGTACGGGTACGGGGGCTTCGCAAGCGGTACGGCGAGGTCGCCGCGGTGGACGGGGTGGATCTGGACATCGCGCGGGGCGAGGTGTTCGGCATTCTGGGGCCCAACGGGGCGGGCAAGAGCACGACCGTGGAGATCCTCCAGGGGTACCGCTCGCGCGACAGCGGCGAGGTCGACGTTCTCGGGCAGGACCCGGCGGCGGGCGACCGGGCCTGGCAGGCGCGGGTCGGGATCGTGTGGCAGGACGAGTCGGCGGCGCAGGAGCTGACGGTCGCCGAGACCGTACGGCACTTCGCCCGCTACTACCCGCGCCCGCGCGACCCGGACGAGGTCATCGCGCTGGTCGGCCTCGACGCGAAGGCGCGCAGCCGGACCAAGACGCTGTCGGGCGGTCAACGGCGGCGGCTCGACGTGGCGTTGGGCGTCATCGGCGGGCCCGAGCTGCTGCTGCTCGACGAGCCGACGACCGGCTTCGACCCGGCGGCGCGGCGGCAGTTCTGGGAGCTGATCCGGCACCTCGCGGACGAGGGCACGACGATCATCCTCACCACGCACTACCTGGAGGAGGCCGAGGCCCTCACCGACCGGCTCGCCGTGATCAGCGCCGGGCGCGTGGTCGCCGAGGGCGCGCCCGCCTCCCTGGCCGGTCGCGCCCAGGCCCGCGCCACCGTCCACTGGGCCGAGCCCGACGGCACCCGGCGGTCGCAGGAGACCGACACCCCGACCCGCACGGTCACCGCCCTCGCGGCCCGCCTCGACGGCGAGATCCCCGAACTCCGCATCACCCGGCCCACGTTGGAGGACATCTACCTGCGGCTGATCAGCGCCGAGACGCCTGCGGCGACGCCCGCCCAAACGCCACGGCCCCCGCACCGAGCCGAGCCCACCCACGGCGACGCACCGGACCCCGGACCCACCGCACCCCGAGGAGACGCCATATGACCGCCGCCGAGACCGGCGCCGGGGTGGAGACCGCTCCCGGCGGCGCTCCGCGTGCCGAGCACGAGCGGCTGCCGGGGGCCTGGCGGCTCGGGCTCGCGCGCGGGGCGATGGAGCTGCGGATCTTCTTCCGGCTGCGCGAGCAGCTCGTCTTCACCTTCGCGTTCCCGATCGTGTTCCTGTTCCTCTTCGCGTCGATCTTCGGCGACGACATGGCGAACACCGGGTCCACGGCGTCGCAGTACTACGTGGCGTCGATGATCGCGGCGGGCATCATGTCGACCAGCTTCCAGTCGCTGGGCGTCTCGATCGCGATCGAACGCGACGAGCACGTGCTGCGCAGGCTGCGCGGCACACCGATGCCGCCGGCCGCGTACTTCCTCGGGAAGATCTGGCTGGTGCTGGTGACCAGCGTGGCGGAGACGGCGCTGCTGCTGCTCTTCGGAACGACGATCTACGACGTGAACCTGCCCTCTGACGTGGGCGGTTGGCTGACCTTCGGGTGGCTGTTCCTGCTGGGGGCCACCTCGTGCGCGCTGCTGGGCATCGCGATCAGCAGCGTGCCGAAGACAGGCCGCAGCGCGACCTCGGTGGTCGTCCTGCCCTTCCTGGTGCTCCAGTTCATCTCGGGGGTGTACATCCTGATCGACACCGTGCCCAACTGGATGCTGACGATCGGGTCGGTCTTCCCGCTGAAGTGGCTGTGCCAGGGGCTGCGCGGGGTGTTCCTGCCCCAGGCGGCGGCTTCCCTGGAACCGGCCGGGAGTTGGGAGTACGGGCGGATCGCCCTGGTGCTGGGGGCGTGGGTCGTCGGAGGATTGGTGCTGTGTCTGCTGACCTTCCGGTGGAAGAACCGGAGCGAGGGCTGAGCGCCACGGCGGCCGAGGCGTCGGGGGCCGGGGCGGGGGCCCGGTCCCCCGACGTGTGGGAGCGCTCGTTCCTGCCCTGGGACTGCTTCTTCGCGGTGGTGTGGGTCGCCACCGTGCTCTTCGCGCTGGCCGCCGAGAGCCCGGGGCCCGGCGTGCGCACCACGGCCGCCTGCCTCTTCGGCCTGCTCGTGCCGTGGTACGTGCTCGTCGGCCGCCCGCTGCTGATCGCGCAGTCCTACGGGGAGCGGACGGCCGTCCGCTACATCGCCGTCCTCGTGGCGCTGTTCCTGCCGCCCGCGGTGCTGGTCGGCGAGACGCGCCTGGCGACCTTCGCACTCGTCCCGCAGTGCTTCATGCTGCTGCGGGTGCGGTGGGCGCTGGTCGCGGACGCCGTCATCAACATCACGCCCGTAGCGGGCTGGGCGGCGCTGTGGCGTCCAGACGCGCACGACCTCTACTACAACTCGGTCTTCGCGGTCGTCACTTTGATGTTCTCCGCGGTCGTGGGCAGTTGGATCATCCAGATCATCGAGCAGAGCGCGGGCCGCGCCGAACTCGTCGCCGAACTCGACGCCAGCCGCGAGGTGATCGCCCGGCTCTCCGCCGAACGCGGCGCTCTCGCGGAGCGCGAACGCTTCTCGCGGGAGATCCACGACACCCTCGCGCAGGGCTTCACCAGCCTGCTGATGCTCGCCCAGGTGGTGGAGGCCGAGGTCGGGCACGACGACGAACAGGCCCGTCGGCACCTGGAGTTGATGGCCCGCACCGCCCGCGAGAACCTGGCCGAGGCCCGCGCGCTGGTCACCGGCGGCGCCCCCGCCGACCTGCGGGACAGCTCGCTGCCCGACGCCGTACGCCGACTGGCGGCCCGGCACGCGGAGCAGACCGGCGCGGCAGCCGCCGTGGACGTGACCGGGTCCGTTCGCGGGCTGCCCGCCGCCGTCGAGGTGGTCGTCCTGCGCACCTGCCAGGAGGCGCTGGCCAACACCCGCCGTCACGCCGGCCCGAACGCCGCCGTCGCGCTCGGCCTGGACTACGCGCCGGACGCGCTGGGCCTGCGGGTGTGCGACACCGGGCGCGGCTTCGACCCCGAACTGCCGCGTCCCGGATACGGGTTGCCGGGGCTGCGGGCGCGGGCCGCCGAGATGGGCGGGGTCGCGCGGGTCGAATCGGCGCCGGGCCACGGCACGACCATCACCGTACGGTTGCCGCTGGAGGCTGTGACGTGAGCAGGGTCATTCGGGTGCTGCTGGCCGACGACCACCCCGTCGTACGGGAAGGGCTGGCGGCGATGCTCAGCGCGGAGCCGGACCTCGACGTCGTCGGGCAGGCCGACAGCGGGCCGCGCGCCGAGGCGCTCAGCGCCGACCTGCTGCCGGACATCGTCCTGATGGACCTGCGGATGCCGGGCGGCGGCGGGGTCGAGTCGATCGTGCGGATGACCGCGGCCGGGCTGCCCTGCCGGGTCGTGGTGCTGACCACGTACGAGACGGACGGCGACATCCTGCGGGCGGTCGAGGCGGGCGCCGCGGGCTACCTCCTCAAGGACGTGGCCCGCGGCGAACTCGCCGACGCCGTGCGGGCGGCGGCGCGGGGCGAGACCGTGCTCGCCCCGTCCGTCGCCGCCCGCCTGGTCGACCGGCTCCGCGCCCGGCCGGAGCGCCCCCGGCTGTCCGAGCGCGAGACCGCCGTCCTGCGGCTGGTCGCCGAGGGCTGCACCAACGCCGAGATCGGCCGACGCCTGTTCATCGGCGAATCCACCGTCAAGACCCACCTGTTGCGGGCCTTCGCCAAGCTCGACGTCACCGACAGGACGGCGGCGGTGACGAGCGCGATGCGGTACGGGATTCTGTGAACCCCTGTCCCGCACAACAGATTTGACGGAAGGTCAGCCGGTGGCGGTCACCGGCGCCATCTTGTCGGCGATCCCCGGATTCTTCGCGAGCCACTTCTTGACGCCCGCCGCCGTGTTGTCCTGGCCCGCGGACTGGATGTCGGCCTCCAGGGAGCTGAGCTGCTCCTCGGTGAGGTGGAAGTCCTTCATCCAGGCGGTGACCTGCGGCAGCTTGTCCGCCCGGCCCTTGTTGGCCAGATTGTGGATGGAGTCGGCCTTGCCCCACAGGCCCTTGGGGTCGGCGAGCTTGGTCAGCTCGTACGTGCTGTAGGCCCAGTGCGGGGACCACAGGACGACCGCGACCGGCCTGTGCTGCGCGTAGTCCCGCTTCAACTCGGCGAGCATGGCGGAGGTGGAGCTGCTGACGACCTTGTACTCCCTGTCGAGGCCGTAGCCCTTGAGCACCGTGGAGTTGAGCAGCTTCATCTCGCCCGCGCCCGGCTCGATGCCAATGATCTTGCCCCCGAACTCCTTGCCCCGGCCCTTGAGATCGGCCATGGACGAGACGCCCTTGACGTACGACGGGACGGAGACCTCCAGGGACGTCTGGTCGTACCACTTGCCGAGGTCGGCGTAGTCCTTGCCGTACTGCTGGAGGTAGGACGCGTGCGTGGTGGGCAGCCAGGCGTCGGTGAGGTAGTCGAAGTTGCCGGTGGACAGGCCGGTGAAGGCGGCACCGGGGTCGTAGGTGTTGACCTGGGCCTTGTAGCCGCGCGAGTCCAGGACTTCCTTCCACAGGTTGGCCGACGCGATGGACTCGTCCCAGTTGAAGGAGCCGATCTTGACCGTCCGGCCCTTGCCGACGTTCGCCGAACCGGCCGTCGTGGGGCCGTCGTCGGAGTCGCCGCCGAAGATGCCGGTGCCGCAGGCGATCAGGGCGAGGGCGACGACGGCGGACAGGCCGACGGCGGGGCGCGGGCGGTAGCGCAGCACGCTCAGGCCGCGCGTCGGGAGCTTCGCGCGGGCCAGCGCCAGGGCGCGGCGGCCCAGCGGCGAGACCTGGTCGCCGAGCGCGCCGGTGATCCGGTCGAGGTAGATGGCCAGGATGACCACCGCGATGCCGCCCTCGAAGCCGAGGCCGATGTTGACCTGGCTGATCGCGCCGAAGACGGTCGAGCCGAGTCCTTCGGCGCCGACCATGCCGCCGATGACGACCATCGACAGCGTCAGCATGATGACCTGGTTGACGCCCGCCATGATGGTCGGCAGCGCCAGCGGCAACTGCACGCGCATCAGCGTGCGGCCCGGCGACGTACCGAACGCGTCGGCGGCCTCGACCAGTTCCTCGTCGACCTGCCGGATGCCCAGCTCGGTCATCCGGACGCCGACCGGCATCGCGAAGACGATGCAGGCGATGACGGCCGGGACCGTACCGAGGCTGAAGAAGATGATCGCCGGGATCAGGTACACGAAGGCGGGCAGCGTCTGCATGACGTCGAGCACCGGCCGTACGACCATGCTCGCGGTCCGGCTGCGCGCCGCCCAGATGCCCAGCGGCACCGCGAGCAGCAGGGCCACGACACCGGAGACGACGACCAGGGACAGCGACTGCATCGCCTCGTCCCACTGCGCGATGGAGTCGATCAACGCGAAGCCGAGGAAGGCGAGTACGCCCGCCGGGAGGCCGCGCATCCACAGCGCGATCACCGCGAGGATGGCCGCCATGAGCAGCGGCGGCGGGCCGCCGAGCACCCATTCCACGCCGTCGTACATGTGGTTGACGACGCTGCTGATCGCGTCGAAGAGCCAGGAGAGGTGGTCCGTCAGCCAATTGACGGCGTCCTCCGCCCAGTTACCGAGGTGGATCCTAGGCACGGGCGGCCTCCTTCCCTTCGACGGTCCCGGATTCGACGGTCCCGGATTCGGGCGCGGTCTCGTCCTCGTGGTCGCCGAGCGCCGCGAGCAGCGCGACGCGCGGGATCACTCCGGTGAGCCGCCCGTCGTCGTCCACGACGGCCAGCGGCAGCTTCGTCCGCGAGGCGGGTGTGAGCAGGCCGGACAGCGGGGTGTCGGCCTGGGTCGTCACGCAGTCGGTGTCCATGAGGTCGCGCACGGTGCCATCGTTGTCAGCCTGCGTGCAGCTGGCCTCGGTGACCGTGCCGACCAGCTTGCGACCGCCCTCGGCCCCGCCCTCGACGACGAAGGCGGCGGTCGCGTGGTCGTCGCGCAGGACGCTCATCGCGGCGCGCGGCCCGTCGTCCGGACTGACCATCACACGCGGCTCCTCCATGATCGAGGCGGCGGTGAGCACACGGGAGCGGTCGACGTCCTGCACGAAGCTGGCCACGTAGTCGTCGGCCGGTTCGGTGAGGATGTCCTGCGCGGTGCCGATCTGGACGATCCGGCCGTCGCGCATGACGGCGATACGGTCGCCGAGCCGCATGGCCTCGTTCAGGTCGTGGGTGATGAAGACGATGGTCTTGCGCAGCCGCTGCTGGAGTTCGAGGAGCTGGTCCTGCATGTCGCGGCGGATCAGCGGGTCCAGCGCGGAGAACGACTCGTCCATCAGCAGCAGTTCGGCGTCGGTGGCCAGCGCGCGGGCCAGGCCGACGCGCTGCTGCATACCGCCGGACAGCTCGTCGGGCCAGGACTTCTCCCAGCCGCTGAGGCCGGTCATCGCCAGCGCCTCGGCGGCCTTGGCCTCGCGCTCCTCGCGCGGGCGGCCCTGGACTTCGAGGCCGTAGGCGGCGTTCTCCAGCACGCTGCGGTGCGGGAAGAGCGCGAAGTGCTGGAAGACCATGCTGATCCTGCGGGAGCGCAGGTCGCGCAGGGCCTTCGCGGACAGGGCCGTGAGGTCCCGCCCGTCGAACAGCACCCTGCCCGAGGTGGGCTCCAGCAGACCGTTCAGCATGCGCAGCAGGGTGGACTTGCCCGATCCCGACAGGCCCATCACGACGAATATCTCGCCGGGTTCCACGGTGAAGGAGGCATCGACGACCGCGGCGGTCGTCCCTTCCTCCCTCAGTTTCTCGCGGTCGGCGCCTTCCTGAAGCCGACGTACTCCTTCCTTCGGCCTTCTGCCGAAGATCTTGCTTACGTGCTCGACGACGAGCTGTGTCACGGTGGCCTTTCGGGGCAGGGGACAGAGCGGAGCCGAACCTTCCGACTCCGCGTCGCCGCCTACCCGAGGTCACACGCAGCGCAAACAAGACGGCTTAAATCGGTCCCTTATGCCCAATTTGATGTTGCTTTGCGGGGCAGCTCATTGTGATCGGATCGTGTCCAGAACTCAGGGAACTCGTCAGCCCCGCCTGACACTCAGGCCCCGTGCGGCGCACTGGCGGCGTCCGTCTCGGCCATCGCGTCCGCCTCCGCCATTGTGTCCGCCTCGGCCGCCGTGTCTCTCTCGGCCGCCGTGTCCGCCTCGGCCGCCGTGTCCGCCTCCGCGTCCGGCTTCAGGGTGCCCGCCGCGACGCTCGCGATGACACAGAAGGCGACCGGCAGGGCGAAGGTGGCGTTCAGCGGCATGAAGTGGGTGAGCGGGCCGATGACGGCCGGGCCCGCGAGCATGCCGAGGTAGCCGAGGCCCGCCACGCGGGAGACGTTGGCGCCCGCCGCGTCCTTGTCCGCGTGGCCGGCGGCGCTGAAGAGCTGCGGGATGCAGCCGGACAGGCCGATACCGAAGACCGTCCAGCCCACGAGGGCCAGCGGGACGCTGTTGGACAGCGCGGCCGTCGCGAGACCGACGGCGCCGAGGGCGGAGCCGTACCGCAGGACCGCGACCGTGCCGACGCGGGCGGCGACCGAGTCGGTCAGGAAGCGGCCGACGGTCATCGCGGTGGCGAACGCGCCGTACGCGAGGGCGGCGGTGGCCTGCGGGGCGTCGAGGACGTCGCGCAGGTGGAGCACGCTCCAGTCGTTGGCGACGCCTTCGCTGAGCATGAGCATCAGGGCGAGGGCGGCGAGGATCCAGATACGGGAGGGGGTCTTGCGGGCGGACTTGGCCGCCGCCTTGGGCGTATCCGGGGTTGTGGCCGTATCCGTGGCCGCGCTCGCGTCCGCCCGCTCGGCCACTTCCTTGGGGAGCAGCGCCGGGGTGGCCAGGGCCATGACGGCGAGGCCGACCAGGGCCGCGGCGCCGAGGGTGACCGCCGGGCTCCAGTCGAGCTTCAAGGTGAGTGCGCCGAGCAGCGAGGCGATGACGCCGCCGACCGAGAAGACGGCGTGGAAGGCGGACATGATGGGCCGCGCGTATCCGTGCTCGACCTGGACGGCGTGGGTGTTCATGCTGACGTCGAGGGAGCCGTTGCCGAAGCCGAAGACGAACAGGGCGGCGGCCAGCGCCCACGGGTTGGTGGCCAGGCCCGGCAGGACGACGGCGGCGGCGCACAGCGTGGCGCTCGCGGGTACGACCTTGCGGGAGCCGATCCGGTCGGTGAGGGGCCCGGCGAGCTGCATGCCGATGAAGGCGCCCCCGCCGAGCAGCAGAAGGAGCCAGCCGAGCACGGCGTGGCTGATGCCCACGCGGTGTTCGATGGCGGGAATGTGCACGATCCACATGCCCAGGACGAAGCCGTTGAGAGCGAAGAAGGCGAAGGTGGCCAGCCGTCCGGCCCGCAGGGATCTCTCCATGGTTCGAACGTAACGAACAGATTCTCTGTTTGTAAAGTTGCAATCCGAACATCTCGGGTGTTCGATTGCGTCATGGCGAGTACGACGGGCGGTACTGAGGGAACGGGCGGCGCGGCGCACGCCGGGGCGGCGGAACGGCTGCGGAGGATCGCGGAGGCCGTGCGCGAGGCGGGCCGGATGAGCGTCGCGGACCTGGCGGAACTCACCGATACCTCCGAGATGACGATCCGCCGCGACCTGGAGGCGCTGGCCGAGCAGGGCGTCATCGAGCGCTACCGGGGCGGCGCCCGGAGTCTGCTGCTGCGCGGCGAGGAGCCGCCGTTCGCGCTGCGCGCGCAGGACGGGAGCGACGCGAAGCGGCGGATCGCCGCCGCCGTCGCGCAGATGCTCACCGACGGCGAGTCCGTCGTGCTCGACAGCGGCACCACATGTCTTGAGGTCGCGCGCGCCCTGGAACACCGGCGCCTGACGGTCATGCCGCTGTCCCTCCACGCGGCCAACGCCCTCACCGGCGCCGCCCGCGTCAAGCTGCTGCTGCCGGGAGGCGAGCCCCGCCCCGGCGAACTCGCCCTCACCGGACCGCTCACCGAGGCGTCGCTCGCCTCCCTGCGCTTCGACACCGCCGTCATCGGCTGCTGCGGCCTCACCGCGGCCGACGGCCTCACCGCCTACGACCTCGCCGACGCCGCCGTCAAGCGCGCCGCGATCTCCGCCGCCCGCCGGGTCATCGCCGTCGCCGACGCGGCCAAGTTCTCCCGTACGGCGCTGGCGTTCGTCGCCGCGCCGACCGCCCTCGACGCCGTCGTCACGGACGGCGCGGCCCCCGCCGAGGAGACCGAAGCCCTCGCGGCGGCCGGGGTCACGGTCCACACCGTCTGAGACGTGCCCCTCGGGGGCCTTTCCCGCGTCCCGCGAACGGCGCACGGGCAGGGGGCGCGCCGGGGTGAAACCTTGTGGCGGGGGGGATCACCCGAACCCGTGAAGGGTGGGGAAAACGGCTGGCGGCGGGGGTGTGGCGGCGGGCTGAGGTGATCGCGGGGGCGCGCGCCCCTTGCCGCCTCGGCCGGCAGGTTTGCACCACTCGCGGCGCGAAGTCGCCCCCCGCGCGCCGTACCGGGACGGCGCCCCGGGCTGTTTCGCTGGTTCCCGTGCGGTGGGCCGTCCGGTCCCGGGGCCGTTCGGTCCCGCGGGCCGTCCGGTCCGCGACTGGCCTGTGCGCACAGCTCTGTTCCCCGTCCCGGAGGCAAAGTGCCCGCTTCGGAAAGCACCATCCGCCCCACGACCGACGAGCCGCCGCCCGCCGCACCCGGCGACGGCGCGCGGCTCACCAGCCTCAGCACCCCGGGGGCGCGGCAACTCGCCACCACCACCAAGTCGGAACCGCAGATGCGCGGGATCAGCTCGCGCTGGCTGCTCAGGATGCTGCCCTGGGTGGACGTCCCGAGCGGCACCTACCGCGTCAACCGCAGGCTCCAACTCCACGTCGGCCAGGGCAGGGTGAGCTTCGAGCAGAACGGCGCCGACAACGTCCGGGTGATCCCGGAGACGCTGACCGAACTCCCGGCGCTGCGCGGCTACCAGGACACCGACGTGCTGCGGGAGCTGGCCGGCCGCTACGAGGTCCGCCAAGTGCGCGCAGGAGAAGCGCTGTTCACCGCGGGGCAGCCGATCACCGACACCTACCTCGTCGTCCACGGACGGCTGACCCGGTACACCGAGGGCACGTACGGGGAGGAGGCGGTCACCGGAGTCGTCACCGACGGCGGCCAGTTGGGGGACGAGGCCATCGGCCAGGACGAGCCGCGGTGGACGTCATCGGCGCGGGCCGACACCGCGGCCGTCCTGCTCACCGTCCCCTGGACCGTCGTCGCCGAAGTCGCCGACCGCGTACCCTCCTTCGCCGCGCACCTGGCCGCGTACGCCGAGCGGCAGCGGCGGCCGACGAACCGGCGCGGCGAGGCGGACGTCCCGATGCAGGCGGGGCACCGCGGCGAGCGGTCGATCCCCAGCGGCTACGTGGAGTACGAACTGGCCCCGCGCGAGTACGAGTTGTCGCTGACCCAGACCACGCTGCGCGTGCACAGCAGGGTCGGGGACCTCTACAACGACCCGATGGACCAGACCCAGCAGCAGCTCAAGCTGACCATCGAGGAGATCCGCGAGCGCCAGGAGTGGGAGCTGGTCAACAACCGCGACTTCGGGCTGCTGCACAACACCGAGTACGACCAGCGGATCAGCACCTTCAGCGGCCCGCCGACACCGGACGACCTGGACGAGCTGCTGTCCATGCGGCGGGGCACCCGCTTCCTCATCGCCCACCCGAAGGCGATCACCGCCTTCTTCCGGCAGGTGAGCAAGCGCGGTCTGATGCCGGGCCTCGCCGACGTCAACGGGCACGCGGTGCCCGCCTGGCGCGGTGTGCCGCTGCTGCCCTGCGGCAAGATCCCGGTCACCGCGCACCACACCAGCAGCATCATCGCGCTGCGTACCGGTGAGGACGACCAGGGCGTGGTCGGCCTGCTCCCGACCGCGCTGCCGGATCAGCTTCAACCGGGCCTGAACATGCGCCACATGGGGGTGAGCACGACCGCGGTCATCAGCTATCTGGTCACCGCCTACTACTCGATGGCGATCCTCGTCCCCGACGCGGTCGGCATCCTGGAGAACGTCCAGCTCGGCAGGACCGTCGAGTGACCGGGCCGAGCGTGGACCACGCGACGGGCGCACCCCCGGACACGGACGTATCGCAGGCGGCGGCCACCACGGTGGCCGCCGTCACCCCCACCGTCCCCCGGCAACTGCCCGGTCCGCAGAATCTCACCCGGACGCTCAAGGCCCGGCGCACCGGGGCCGTTCCCGGTCTCAGGTACCAGCCCGCGCCGCCCGTGGACCAGGCGAAGGTCGACGAGGTGGATCGGCGGCTCGAAGAGTGGGCGCGCGGCCTCGACCTGTTCCCGCCCGCGTGGAACGGGGACTTCGCGGGATTCCAGTTCGGCCGGGCCGTGGTGCTCCAGCATCCGGGCGCCGCCGACCTCGAACGGCTCACCGTAGCGGGCGAGTTGCTGCTCGCCGAGAACCTGGTGGACTCCTGCTACTGCGAGGAGGAGGAAGGAAGAGGCGGTTCCCACCAGGGCCTCGGCGGGCCGCTGCTCATGGCCCAGTCGGCGATCGACCCGCACCACGGCACGCCCGAGTCCGAGGCACAGTGGCGGCTCGGCATGCAGGCGGACGGGCCGCTGCGCTCGTACCACTGGGCCATGAAGGACTACGCGCAGTTCGCCACCCCGAGCCAGACCACCCGCTTCCTGCACGACATCGCCCGGCTGCACCTGGGCTATCTCGCCGAAGCGGCCTGGGCGGAGAAGCGTTTCGTCCCGCAGGTGTGGGAATACCTGGTGATGCGGCAGTTCAACAACTTCCGCCCCTGCCTGTCGATCATCGACGCGGTCGACGGATACGAGCTGCCCGAGGCCGTCTACGCGCGGCCGGAGATCCAGCGGATCACGGCGCTGGCCTGCAACGCGACGACCATCGTCAACGACCTCTACTCCTTCACCAAGGAGCTGGAGGGCGACCCGACGCACCTCAATCTGCCGCAGGTCGTGGCCGCCAACGAGGGATGCGGCCTCAAGGCGGCCTATCTGGAGAGCGTCGAGATCCACAACCGGATCATGGGCTCCTTCGAGGAGGAGGCCGCCGCCGCGTCGGCGACGTCACCGCTGGTCGCGCGGTACGCACGCGGGCTGTCGGACTGGGTGGCCGGCAACCACGAATGGCACGCGACCAACACCCACCGATACCGCCTGCCCAACTACTGGTAGGCGCAGGCTGCTTCATCCGCTCCACGGCACGATGACCGACCCCAGTACCAAGAGGAGTCAGCGTTGACCATTTCGCACCCCGGCGTCGCCAAGGCACCGGTTCCGGCCCAGTCCACGTACCAGACCCGCGTCGCGGACTACTGGAACGCCGAACAGAATCCGGTCAACCTCGAACTCGGCAGGATCGACGACCTGTACCACCACCACTACGGTGTCGGCGACGTGGACTGGTCCGTGCTCGACGAGATGGACCCCGTCAGGCGCCGGGACGTGATCACCGCGGAACTGCACCGGCTCGAACACGCCCAGGCCGAACTCCTCGCCAAGCACCTGGGCCCGCTGAGCCCCGAGGACCGGGTCTTCGACGCCGGCTGCGGGCGCGGCGGCGGCAGCGTCACCGCGAACATGCGCTACCAGTGCCACGCCGACGGCGTCACGCTCTCCACCAAGCAGGCCGACTTCGCCAATGAGCAGGCGCGGGCGCGCGGTATCGACGGCAAGGTCCGCTACCACCACCGCAACATGCTCGACACCGGTTTCCAGACCGGCGGTTACGCCGCGTCGTGGAACAACGAGTCGACGATGTACGTGGAGTTGGATCTGCTCTTCGCCGAGCACTCCCGGCTGCTGCGCCGCGGCGGTCGCTACGTCGTCATCACCGGCTGCTACAACGACACGTACGGGCGCGCGTCCCGCGAGGTGTCCCTGATCAACGCCCACTACATCTGCGACATCCACCCGCGCTCGGCGTACTTCCAGGCGATGGCCAAGCACCGGCTGGTGCCCACCCACGTCGAGGACCTGACGGCCGCGACCATCCCGTACTGGGAACTGCGCAAGTCCGCCGACCACTTGGTCACCGGAGTCGAGGACGCCTTCCTGACCGCGTACAAGAACGGCAGCTTCCAGTACCTGATGATCGTCGCCGACCGCGTCTGACCTTCGGCGCGCGAGACCTCCGGGGGGACCCCGGCTCGGACCAACACGAGCCGGGGTTCCGGGGGTCAGTGGCGGCGCGGCGGAAGGGGGGCTGACGCCGGGGCGTCGGCACGGCGGAGCCAGTGTTCGATCAGCTGCTTCGGCGTACGAATTAGTCGCTCGAGCGAAGCGGTGCGCTCGATTGGCGGGCTCAGGAGAGTCGGCGGTCGATTCCGCGCATAGCGTCCGTTATGAACCTGTCGCCGTACTTCGGCTACCTGCCCACCCGCGCCACGAACTGACCCCCGCCCGGCCGGGCCCCGGCTCGGCCGACGCGGTGACGGCGCCCTCCGGGAGTTCGGACGGCGCCGTCGCGACGTCCTCCTCGTGTGCCGTCCTTCCAGAGGCCGATGAGGGGGACGTCGGTGACCGCGCGGATCACGCGCAGGTCGTCGAGGCCCTGCGCCCGCATACCGGCCGCGCCGCCTTCCCGCACGGCGAACGCCATCTGACGCATGATCAGCGGATTTCGCCGCCTTCACGCTGCCCTGGGTCCCACAGGCGCCCTGGCTCCCGTCGTGGGGATGAGCGCCCTCACCCGGGTCCGCCCCGCCGCTCCCCGGCCCGGAGGTCTCCCCGCTCAGGGGAGGACGCCCGCCGGGGTGCGGACGGTACGGACGGTCTGGCGCAGGCGGGCGGCGTCCCGGCTGGGGGGCGCGCCGAACTGGCGACGGTACTCGCGGCTGAACTGCGAGGGGTTGTCGTAGCCGACGCGCTGCCCGACCCCGGTGACGTCGCCCGGGTGGGTGGTGAGCAGCAGCCGGGCCTCCTGGAGCCGGATCTGCTTCTGGAACTGGATCGGGCTCATCGCGGTCACCGCCTGGAAGTTGCGGTAGAAGGCGGACACGCTCATGCCGGACTGCCGCGCCACGTCCTCGACGCGGAAGGGCTGCGCGTAGTGCTCGCGGATCCAGCGCACGGCGCGCGAGACATGGCTGAGGCTGCTGTCGGCCAGGCCGAACTGCCGCACCGCCGCGCCCTGTTCGCCGGTGATCAGCCGCCACAGGATCTCGCGCTTGACGAGGGGCGCGAGGACGGCCCGGTCGTGCGGCTCGTCGAGCAGGCGCAGCAGCCGGACGACCGCGTCGAGCAGTGCTGGCGGCGAGTCGCTGACGACGATGCCCGACGGCGTACCGCCCCCGGTGCGGGGGGAGTTGCCGGGCCCGGCCTGGAGCAGCAGTTCGGCGACGGCGGACGGTTCGAGGACCAGGCCGAACCCCAACGCCGGTTCCTCGGCGTCGACTTGGAGGAACTGTCCGGTGACCGGCAGATCCACGGACGCGATCAGATACTGCCCGGCCCCGTACTCGAAGACCCGCTCCCCCAGGGCCAGGCGTTTGGCGCCCTGGGCGATGACCGCCAGGACCGTGCCGGACATCGAGGGGGCGGGCGGGTCGGGGCGGTCGACCTTCGAGATGAGGACGCCGTCGATGGCGGTGGTCCAGCCGGAGCGCGGCGCGTGCCGTGCCAGCAGGGCGCGCAGCTCGTCCAGGTGTTCTTCACGGGTCATACGTCCATTGCACCACCCCACCGCGCCCTGGCTCCCGTGACCGCGAGGATCGTGCAAGTACGAACGAGGAACGTTCTAACGTTTCCGCAGGTCAGAGCGGTTCAATGGAATCACCGCACTCCAACGGAGAGAAGAAGGATTCCATGATCGCGAACTATGGCTTCAACGCCACGCTGACCGCCAAGGCCGGAATGAGCGACCAGCTCGTCGAGCTGCTGCTGACCGGCCTGGACGAGGGCAGCCCCGGCGCGAGCGAGCACTGCGTCGTCTACCTCGTCTCCCGCTCCGCCTCCGACCCGGACGTCGTCCACGTCACCGAGGGCTGGACCAGCGAGGAGGACCACCACCGCGTCTTCGCCGGCGAGGCGGCGCAGGCCATCGTGGCGCGGATCGGCCCGCTGCTGGCCAAGGAGTCCGACTACACGGATTACGTGCCGGTGCGGGGCAAGGCCGCTTTCTGATCCGCCTGCTCTGACTTCCTATCCGCCGGCTCCCGCGCTCCGGCTCACCCGCCGGCTCCCGCGCTCTGGCTCATCGGTCGGCCCCGGCTTTCCGGCTCACCGGTCGGCTCCCGTTTTCTGATGCGCCAGTCCGCCACCACCCCCGGCTCCACCTCTTGAGAAAGGCACCGCCCATGACTACGCCCCGCCCCGGCCTCGACCCCGAACTGCACGACCTGCTCGCCGACTTGCCGCTGATGTCCGGGCTCAGCCCGGAGGTGCTCGCGCAGGTCCGCCCCTTCTCCTCGGCGCCCGTCGAACCGCTCCTGGAAGGGCGCGCGATCGACCGCCGCGAGGTGACCGTCCCGAGCCGGGACGGCGAGCCGATCGCGCTGTCGGTGTTCAGCCCCGCGGCCACCGGCGGCCGTGCCACCGCGGCGCCCTGCGTCTACTGGATGCACGGCGGCGGGATGGTCATGGGCGACCGCTTCTCCCAGATAGACATTCCGCTGGAGTGGCTCGACGAGTGCGGCGCCGTCGTGGTCACCGTCGAGTACCGGCTCGCGCCGGAGTCCGGCGGCACGATCCCCGTCGAGGACTGCTACCAGGGGCTGCTCTGGGTCGCCGAGCACGCGGCCGAACTGGGCATCGACCCCGCCCGTATCGTCGTCGCGGGTGCCAGCGCGGGCGGCGGCCTCGCCGCCGGGGTGGCGCTGGCGGCCCGCGACCGGCAGGCCCCGGCCATCGCCGCCCAGGTGCTGATCGGCCCCATGCTCGACCACCGCAACACCACCGCCTCCAGCCGCCAGTACGCGAACGAACCCGGCGTATGGACCCGCGAGATGAACGAGTTCGGCTGGAGCTGCCTGCTGGGCGGCCTCGTCGGCGACGACGTACCCGCGTACGTATCGCCTGCCCTGGCCGACGACCTGTCGAATCTGCCGACCGCCTACATCGACACCGGTTCCGCCGAGGTCTTCCGCGACGAGGACACCGATTACGCCACCCGGATCTGGGCGGCCGGCGGCCAGGCCGAGCTCCACGTCTGGGCGGGCGGCTTCCACGGCTTCGACGCGCTGTACCCGCAGGCCCGTATCGCGGCCACCGCTCGCAGGACCCGCACCGACTGGCTCGCCCGCACCCTGTCCGCATAGGCCCGCCCGGCCGGATAACCCCGCCCGGTCACGTAATCCGGCCTGGTCACGTAAGCCCAACCAGTCACGTAAGCCCCCTTGATCGCGTAAGGCCACCCGGCCGCGTAAACCCACCCGGCCGCGTAACTCCACCCGGTCACGTAAGCCCACCCGGCCGCGTAAACCCACCCGGTCACGTAACCGCGTAGGCCCACCCGGCCGCGTAACTCCACCCGGTCACGTAACCGCGTAGGCCCACCCGGCCGCGTAGACCCACCCGGTCACGTAAGCCCACCCGGCCGCGTAGACCCACCCCCTTCTGGAGGACCACCATGAACGTCGCCATCGTCACCGGCGCCAGCTCCGGCATCGGACAGAGCGCCGCGATCGAGATCGCCAAACGCGGAACCGGCGTCATCCTGACCTACGCCAACAACCCGGCCGGCGGCCGGGAGACCGTCGCCGCGATCGAGAAGGCGGGCGGCACAGCCGTCGCCCTGCCCCTGGACGTCGGCGAGGCCGGCACCTTCACCGCCTTCCGCGACACCGTGGCCGCCGTACTGCACGACACCTGGCAGCGCGACACCTTCGACTACCTGGTCAACAACGCCGGTCTCTCCCTCACCTCGCTGATCGAGAACACCACCGAGGAGACCTTCGACCGGCTCATGCGCGTCCTGCTCAAGGGTCCGTACTTCCTGACACAGAAGCTGCTCCCCCTGATGGCCGACGGCGGCGCCATCGTCAACACGAGCAGCAACTCGACCGCGTCCGCCGGCCTCGAACCCGGCTACTCGGTCTACGCCTCGATGAAGGGCGGCCTCGACGTCCTGACCCGCTACATGGCCAAGGAATTCAGCCCGCGCGGCATCCGGGTCAACGCCGTCTCCCCCGGCTCCACCCGCACCCGCATCGCCAACGACGCCTTCACCCAGTTCCCCGAGGTCATCCCGGCCCTCGCCGCGAAGACCGCCCTCGGCCGCCTCGGCGAACCCGCCGACATCGGCCCCATGATCGCCACCCTCACCTCCCCCGAGTCCCACTGGGTCACCGCCCAGACCATCGAGGTCTCGGGCGGCTACAACCTCTAGAACTTCTAGGGCCTGTCCGGCGGGCCCGCTGTGCGCACAGGCCGCCGTCCGGGTGGCGGCGGCACGCGCAGACGGGTGAGGACTGCACACGTTCGGCCCAACGTGGCCATTTTTCCTAGTTGTTGGAGATTGTCCGGCGTATTTTCAGCGGTGCCCATGCGTGTCATTGCACATCAGGAACAGGAGAAGTCCCTTGGCGACATTCGCTGCTCTTCCTTCCCTCCGAGGCCGCATCATCACCGGCGCCAGCGCGCTGACCACCGCCGTCGTACTCGGCACCACGCTGCTCGGCGCGACGGCCGCCCAGGCCGCCGCCCCGACCGTCACCCCGGCCCGTCCGTACGGCACGGTCGTCGCCGGTGACGGCGTGGTCCAGCGCCAGTTCCCGAGCACGGACTCAGCCGTCAAGGGCTCGCTGCGCTACCACCAGCAGGTCGGCCTGCGCTGCAAGGTCCGCGCCCAGAACATCGCGGGCAACGACATCTGGTACCTGCTGCGCGACAACTCGAACTGGGTCTCGGCGAAGTACGTCGACAACACCGGCAACGTCTCCTACTGCAAGGACGTCCTGCGCAGCGACCTCTCCACCCTGAAGGCAGTCCCCAAGGGCGCCAAGGGCTGACCCCCTCCCGCCTTCCCCCACCACGAGCCATCCCGGAGTCGCCCAAGTCCCCACCCGCGACTCCGGGCCGGCCTCATTGCCGTGGCGCGGCACCGGGTCACCCGCTCACGCACGCCGACGGCCAACTGCATTCGAAAACCCAGTGGTGAAACGGCGCGGCCCTCATCCACACTGCGCGGATGAGCGGACCCTTCCCGTGCCCGTGCTGCGGGCATCTCGTCCTTGACGACATGCCCGGCTCCTACGAGATCTGCCCCGTCTGTTTCTGGGAAGACGACGACATCCAGCTCCGGTGGCCCGGAACGGCCGGCGGAGCCAACCGCGTCCCGCTCGTCGAAGCCCAGCGGAACTACCGGGAGTTCGGGGCCTGTGACCGCCGTGCTCGACAGTACGTACGGCCGCCCGCCGCAGACGAGCCACTCGACCCGGCGTGGCGCCCCATCGATCCGTCCCGCGACTTCTTCGAGGACTGGGACGCGGCGGAGCGGGCTCCCTGGCCTCAGGACCGCACAGTGCTGTGCTGGTGGCTGCCGACCTTCTGGCGTCGAGACGCCCCGCCCCGAGCGGCCTCACGGGGGGAGTGAGCCCCCCCCCGCGAGGAGACGCGTCATCGGGAGACGGCATGCATCAGGGCGTCGGTGTCGTGCGTGCCCAGCAGGACGAACACCGGGGTCCGGCTCAGGTCGGCGGCGTAGCCCGTCAGCTCGGCGGGTCCGTGGATCGTCCTCCGGTGCAGGACGTCGTACCACTGGCCCGGCGGGACATGGATGTCGCGCCGCGTCTGATCGGTGAGGACAGGCGCGGCCATCAGCGAGTCGCCGAGCAGCCACTGATCGGCGATCGTGTAGGCCGCCTCATCCTGCGGGTAGTTGAAGAACAGCGGCTTCATGATCGGTTCCCCGGTGCGCACCGCCCGCTCGGCCTGCGACTCGATGTACGGCGCGAGGCGTTCGTGAGCCTGGACCGCGGCGACGTAGAGGTCGACCGTCTCCTGATCGTACTTCTGGCTGCCGTAGGCGTTGGACACTCCGAGCGGCGAGGTGGAGGAGTACATCAGCGGCATCAGCGACGCCGCCTGCGCCCACCGCACGAGCACCTGCTTGGCAGGCGGGGCCTTGCTGAGCGAACCGCCGATCATGTCCGTCTCGACGAAGGGGTAGCCGACGGTACTGATCGAGAGGTTCTGCGCCACCGCCGCGCGCAGCGAGACCCAGCTTGTTCCCTTGTCGATCTGCCGGGTGACGAAGCCGTACCGCTGCGAGCCGGTCCAGTGGATCCGTACGCCGGCGCCTTGCAGGTCGAACTGGTCGCACAGTTCCGCGCCGAGCTTGAGGTAGTCGAGCGCGGTGTGACCGGGATACGGCGCACAGGTCTCGTCGTAGAAGCGGGTGTCGAATTTGAACCCGTCGACGCCGTAGTCCTGCCGCAGGCTCTGAAGGTTCCCGACATACCAGGCGCGGGCCTCGGGATTGGCGATGTCGACGATGCCGGCGGTGCCGTTCCACCACTTGACCAGGCCCGGTTCGGCCGGGTCGGTCCTCGATTTCAGGAGGTAGCCGTGGTCGGCGGCATAGGAGAAGTTGTCGGCGTCGGTGTTGATCCACAGCGTGACCCAGATCCCGAAGTCGTATCCCATCGCGTGGATCTCGTCGGACATCGCCTTCGGCGCCGGGAATTTGCCGTTGAAGGTGAAGTCGCCGTAATGGCTCATCCAGCCGTCGTCCATCTGGACCGTGTGCCCCGGCACTCCCGCGTCGTGCAGACTCCTGGCCCAGCCCAGCAGCGAGTCCTGTGAGACGGCGGAGTAGAACTGCGCCCACGAGTTCCACAACGGCTTGGCGTACTGCGCGCTCGACGCGTCGCTCTTGGCGGGCGTGCCGGTGATGCCGATGTAGTTCTCATAGACGTCTCTGGCGTTGCGTTCCACGAAGACGGTGGCGTCCATCGTGGAACTCTGGGTGAGGGTGTAGCCGAAGACACCCTGCTGCGCGTCGTTGATGGACACATCCATGACGTCTTCGGTGTTGACCCACAAGCCGGTGCCCCGCTGGGTGAACCAGAACGGCTCGGTGATCAGATACTCCGCGGGCGCCATCGCCTTGTCCCGGACCTTGCCGGAGTCCAACGGCCACGGCTGGTCGATGTACGGCGCACCGCTCGCGGTCACCGCCTCGCCCTGCCCGTACCAGTGACCGGCCGACTCGACCAGATAATGGCTGGCCACCTTGGTCGCGGCCACCTGTCCCTGGACCGACCAGGTCATCCGGTACCGGTCAGCGGCCGGAGTGATCCGGTAGGTCACGGTGCTGCCGGGTACCGTGGTCGCCAGCGTCAGTACGAGCACACCGTCGCTCCAGCGCGCGCTCGTAACGGACGTGGCGGTCGCCCACGCTCCCTGGGCCGTGCGGAAGACCGCGGGGCCGGACCCCGACGACGCGGACGAGCCCGCGTCGGTCTGCAACACCACCTTGCGATCGCGCAGTGTGGTGATCCGGAAGGGCGACTTGGTGACGACCACGGTGTAGCCCGGGGCCTTCGCCGCGGCCGACACAATAAGTCTGACGCTGTCGACGGTGTCCTCGAACCGCGTGGGCGCCGGGGCTCCGGTCGCACTGTTCCCTGGCTGCGCGGTCGCGCGCGACTCGCTACGGGCAGCCGACTGACCACTCGTCAAAAGCGCACCTGACACGCCGACCGCTCCGCCGACGGCGAGCAAACGCCTTCGAGGCATCCCTTGTTCAGCCATGGTGCTCCTCCTGGTGAGCAGCGTCGAGTCGCTGCATTGGATGGTGCGGCTGTCGAACGGACATGGCTTTCAGTATCCGATCCCAGGGCCGGGCGGGGCCCCACTGAGACGGCCCGATCACTGCGCAGCGCAGGCTAGCCAGTCCCATTCGTGAGCACAATAGCTCGAAACACGGCCATATCGAGCAACGCGGCTCATCTTCCGCACCAGAGCGCGCCGGAGTCGCGGCGGGGTCGCGGCGGGGTCGCGGCGGGCGCCTCGGGCGGGTTCACCGGCCGCCGAAACGGCCGCCCCCCCAGGCGACGATTCACCCCATCAGCCCACACCCGCGGCCCGTTCACCGCCCGCCCCGCCGCCGACCCGACCGATGACGCACCGCGTTTCAGCCCGTTGAACGACAGTTCGAGCCGAAGAGGCGCCTTCGTCCGCCGACCTCGCCGCCACCTACTGCCGCGAGGCACTCCCGCGCCCGTCCGCACTCGAATCGGATGGGGCGCCAGATCTTTCTACCCTTCTCACCCCTCCCGACAGGAAGACTGGAGAACTGTGAACGCCAAGCCCCCCCCGGACAACCCACTCCTGATACGGCCCTCCCCATCGGAGCAGTAGTCAGGCGGGACTTCACCGATGTCCGGGACATCAAGCACATAGAACTCCGCGCTCGTTCCACGGATGTCGATCGAGGCACGCGGAGAGAGCATGATACTCAGCTCAAGAAGGCCGGATCCGGAACGCATTTCACTCCCGACCACACTCCAGGCCGTCTTCTCTCCACTTCTTTGAAGTGCGCGCCAATTAGCCTCCTGTACTCCACGGAGAATCAGGACAGCCGCATTTCCGTATTCGAACTGCAATGCGGTCCGCAGCTCAAACAGGAGACCCACCGTGGACGTCAGCGCATGCACGCGCAGGTCAAGTACCTGCGCCTCCTGGAGCGCATCCCTCTCAACAAGCGGATCCATCTCGGGACCAGGAACGCCTGACACCCTGCCGGGCGCCCAGAGGAGGTCTTCGACCGCGATCATGGCAAGGGGAGGTGATTGTAGGGACTGGACTTAGCCACTGTCTGCCCGGTCAGGGGATTCACTGATTGTCCTGCCTTGTTCATATAGACCACATACCCATTCGGGTACTGAAACCTGCCAGTTGTGACCGGTTCCATTATCCGGACCTGCATCACTCGCGGGTCAAGCCCCTCCGTGCCGGCCGGGATATCGTAAGTGATTCCCTTCCCAGTTTCGACTGGTACACCTGCCGCTCCCTTTGGCAAGGGGAACGACTCACCATTGGGCCCCGGCACCGAATCGATGGAACAGGCTGTGTTATGAACCAAGATCGGCGTGTCACCGGCGAGCACATAGTACGTGTGCTAAGCGGGCCCGCTCTATCTGCGTTTTCGCAGATCAGCGACGGTTTCGGGTTCCGCTGGTGTCCGTGCTTGTGCGGGGGAATCCGTGGTTGTTGCCGTCACTACTGCCGTCAAGGGCTCGGGCCGCGCGGTCGCGTTGCCACTGGCCTGGTGTCGGCGCAAGTGGACCCTACTGCCATGCGCCGGGCTCGGCACGGACGAGGGCTCGGACGGTCTGCTCATACAGTTCGTGGCCGCTCTGGGCACAGTGTCCGGCGATCCAGCGGGTCAGCTCGTCCGGGGTGTGCAGCGTGCCTGACGTGGCACCGCAGTTGCGCTCTTCGCCGGTGACGCAGACCGCCTCGAACGCTGGCAGCGCCAGAGGGTCGGAGACGGTGGTCACGTGGTACTCGCGGAAGCGGTAGCTCCCCCGAGAGGCATCGCGTACCGGTGCGCTGGCAGTCGGAGAGTCAGGCATCCTCGGTCGCCTCTTCCTGATCCGGGATGCGCTGTCCGCGCGAGTCCGCAACCCTGAGCGCGTCCGTCAGGGCTTCTGTCAACCGGCGGGCCAGCCAGCGGTATTCGGTCGCCGACAGGGTTTTCGCGCCGGGCGCCGTGGCCGCGCGGGCGTAGTCCAACAGTTCCTGGCCCATGCTGAGCTGTGCCGTCTCGATGCTGTCGGCGAGGGTGGAGAGGTAGCCCCGGCCGTCGGTGCTCAGGTAGCAGGGCTTCCCCTCCGGGCTGGTCCACGGCAGTAAGCGGGGACCTCCCCCGCCGGACGCGGCGTCGTACAGCTCTCTGCGACGCATGCGGTCGGCATCGCTCCTGGGCTGACCCACTGGGCACCCCCGGCCTGGGTCACTGATCGTGGACACACTGACCGTAGGTACTGACTGACCGTAGGTACTGACTGACCGTAGGTACTGACTGACCGTCACCCCAGGTAAAATATATGGCAGTTCGCAACACTCGCCGCACGAGCTGCCACGCTGCGTGGCAGCTACCCGGCAACGCCCAGGTAGTCCGCCATGTCGCGCATCTCCGTCGTGAGGGTGCGCTTGCGCTTGCCCAGGATCTCCTGCATGGTCTCGGCGGCCCCGTTCTGGTGCCGCAGCCACTGCGGGGCGGCTTCCCTGGCACGGGTCAACTCGTCCATGGCGGCGGACAGGTCGCCGGTCCGGGTGTGGGCGCGCGCCACATCGAGGGTGAAGCGGTTCCCGTCGTTGGTGCTGGGCCTGCCCAGGCGCTCCACGCCTTGGGCGACAACTCCTCCTGCTCGCCTGCCTTGCGCACCACCGCGCGGGCGTCGCCGATGACCAGGGAGTCTTCGAGTGCCTTGACCGCGACGGTGACCGGTCCGAAGACGGACCAGTGCCGGGAGACGTTGCGATGTGCCGTCCCGACCGCGGTTGCCGCGACCCGGGCGGCCTGACGGTACTCCTTCGCCTCGTCGGGACGGTTGTTCCTCGCGGCTGCTGCGGCGGCCTCCATCGCCAGGCCGCCCCACACCGCGTAGTGGTCCGGCTCGGCCCCGGTGATCTTCGGCTCCACCGCGTCCATGCTCTGGGCGGCGACCTGTTCCGCCTCGTCCAACCGGCCCTGGCGCACCAGCAGCCAGCACATGCAGCCGACGCCGGAGCCCGCCGCAAGCATGTCTCCGGCCAGACGGGCGTCCATAATGGCGCCACGCACAGCGGCATACGCGATGTCGTACTGCCGCACCTGGGTGAGGTAGGTGCCGGCCAGACGCAGCGCCTCGGCGCGGGCCAGCAGGGCCTGCCGGTGCTCGTCCCCGCTGTCGTAGTAGCGACGGCTTGTGCGGCATCACGCAGCAGGCCCGGCAGTTGAGCCGCGACGCTCTTTCGGCACCACGAGATCGACAAACATCCCATCCCTACGAACGACGCAACTGACTACTTCTTCACACGGGCCGCTGCCCTAATCTCCGTCGTCCTGCGGCACACCGATCGCATGGCCTGACCGGTTGCGGATCCGCGCCGTGCCGTACCGACCTCAGTCTGTCTGGTCGGCGCGGTCAGCGTCCGCGCCGCGTGCCCGCCGTGGGCTCGACTCCGTAGTGCCGACCGAGTTGCCCACGCTGCAGGCGCGCCTGTGATTTCGCACTTCGCTGAAGAATGCCCTAGCTGCGCTGCATCAGGAGCAGAGCGGCCCGCTCAGAGCACACTGTAACCACTCTCCTCCTGATTCTCAGAGAAGATCATGGGGCTCTGTGGCTATAGCTCGCCGGCGGCTGCCCAGGTTCGGATTCAAGCAGCCAAAGAGAGAGTCCGTCGCCACAAACGATCTCGGGCCCGTTGGCAGTTTCGAGACTCGTGCGGATGATGTGCAGCCATTCACCAGTCTCGATCCGCGCAAGCGGGTAGGTGGTGGATCGCATGTAGCGATACGTTCTGACCTGATTGTGGATATCGCGCGCACTGTCGGACCAGTCAATAACGGAGAAGTCATCTTCCATGAATCCCGCGTAGGTAGCCGCATCAGCATCCTGTGGCTCACCGGCGTAGCCACCGGCAGCCAGCTCAAGGGAGTCCATCAGCAGGTTGTAGATGACGGGCATCGCTTCGTCGCAGTAGTTCTTCCAGGTGATGTCCTCGGCGAGGGGGATGCCGTCCCGCTGCGCGAGGACGTTTCCTGTGTCGAAGTCGTCGTCCATCCAGTGCACGGTTACACCGCCGGTCGTGTCGCCGTTGCGGATCGCCCAGAGCAGTGGCGCGGGCCCACGGTATTTCGGCAGCATGGAGACATGGATGTTCATGATGCCGAGCCGTGGGATCGCCAGGACGGCCTGCGGGATCTTCCAGGCGAAGCCGAACACGATCACCAGGTCGAGGCGATAGCTCGCCAGGGCACCGGCGAGTCCCTCCATGCTCCCTGGGAGCAGCAGGTCCATCCCTGGTGGGACAGCGTCGAGGATCTCTGCGGTTGTCTCTGGAGCATCGCTGAGATTCGGACCGCCAGATCGGAGGGACCGGCCGTAGAAGTAGGCAACCGGGAGATGTCCAGCGTCTGTGCAGGCTGCGTGGATCGTGGCAAATTCGGCGGGACCGGAGGAGATCACGCCGATCCTCAGGGCTTGTGGCAAGCTCCCGTCCTCAGCTTGGAGTGGTCTGGATTCGCGAATGCGGGCGGCTACGCCCCGATCCCACTCAGTTCAGCTTGTACTCGCTGTGGGGAATGCCCAGCTTCCAGGCCTCTTCGAACGCGGCAGCGCAGCGTGTCGCCACCTCGGGATCTGCGTCCAACTCGTTGCCGACCCAGTTCCCATCCCCGGTGAAGTGGTTGAACAGCACTGTCTGGCCATCGAAGATCCAGCAGTCGTTGCCCGGCAGAGACAATGTGGAGGCCCGAGTGCGCGGCAGCCAGCGCACATCTTCGCCTGCGGCAATGTTCTGCGGCGTCCCGTCATGCTCGAAACGGATGTATTCGGTAACGGGCTCGGAGACGATGCGTACTCTGCGCAGTTTCACGCCCCGTGCTGCGGTGGCCCTCATGAGGTCGAGCCAGCCGGCTTTGCTCTCGGCATCCTGCACCGGGCCCCATTCACCGGCCCGCCACTTCTCGATGTCGGACTGCTCTTCCTGTACCGCGTAGCTGTCGCGCATCTCCAGGTGGCAGGCCGACTGACGGCAGGCGTTGAACAACCCCGCCCAGCCATCTGCGTCAAGAGACTCCACGTGCACCGTCCTTCGGTAAGTAGTCGAACAGGGACGCCGGGACGCGCACGACCGTCTCACCGACAGGAACTTTCATCTGATCCAGGTCGGACGGTTCGTCGATAACGTAGCCCTGCACGATGAAGTCGCCGCTCTCCGCGTCCCGGTACAACCGCGGCGACCCCCCCTGACCTGTGGAACCGCCGACGAACTCTATCTTCATGATCGAACCTCGCGTCTCGACGTCACTCCGGGCAAGAACGTGGTGCAGAACGCCTGACGGCGCTGCGATGGCGCATTTGGCGCATCGATCACCGCACTCGCCCACCGGCCGCTGCGGCCTGATCCGGTATTGCAGAGACGGAGGGTGTGTGTTGCTATCGCCAAGAGCGATGCTAGCCAGTGAGCTGACCCGGCAAACCCCGTTCAAAGAACGTCGGGGTGTCCGCCTCAGGTTCGCGCCAACGGGGAGGAGGTCACTTGACGGGGGAACCGAACAGTTCCAGCAACGAGCCGGTGCCACCGGGTTATCACGGCACACATTCCGACATGTCCGGTTCCGCAGGCAACGTAGTGCAGGCCAGGGACATTGGCGGGGGCGTCCACTTCCACTCCTCCCCCCTCAACGCCGGGCCCCGCCCGGGGCAGCTTCCAGGAGAGGCGCGGGGATTCGTCAACCGCGTGCAGGAACTGGAGAGTCTCGACGCCGCGGTAGCGGATCCCGCCGGCGGGGAAGCGGCCCCGCTACGGCTCGCATTGATCGTCGGTACAGCCGGCGTGGGCAAAACATCCCTGGCGGTCCGCTGGGCACACCAGGTCAGGGACCGCTTTCCTGATGGTCAGTTGTACGTCAACCTTCACGGTTACGATCCAGGACCGCCCGTCGCCGCAACGGACGTACTCGTACGATTCTTGCGCGCCCTGGACATCCCGCTGGAACGCATTCCCAACGGTGAGGAACCGCGGGCGGAGCTCTTTCGTTCGTCCATGGCCGAACGTCGTATCCTCATTGTCTTGGACAACGCCGCCACGGCAGGACAGATCCGTCCGCTGCTACCCGGGGCTCCGAACTGCCTGGTGGTCATTACCAGTCGCACTCGCATGTCGGGACTGGTGGCACGGGAAGGGGCACATCGCGTGAGCCTGGAGACTCTCTCACAGACCGCCTCGGTTCAGCTGCTCCGCACCGTCCTCGCCGCGTACCGCACCAGCGACGGTGACGAAGAACTCGCCGAGTTGGCCCGGCTGTGCGCCCGGCTGCCACTGGCGTTACGCATCGTGGCCGAGCGCGCCGCCGCCCGGCCGCGGATGCCCCTGCGCGACCTCATCACGGATCTGCGCGACGAGTCCGGCCTCTGGGACGCGCTGTCGTCCGAAAACGAGCAGGGCCCAGAACAAACAGACGCGGTTCGCACCGTATTCGCGTGGTCCTACCGTTCGCTCACTCCCCAGGCAGCCCGCATGTTCCGGCTCCTGGGTCTCCATCCAGGACCGGACTTCAGCCTCAACGCGGCTGCCGCCCTCGCGGCGGTTCCTCCCGTCACGGCACGGCGACAACTCGACACCTTGGCGGGCGCGCATCTTCTGGACGAGAGCGGACACCACCGCTACCAATTTCACGACCTTCTGCGCGCGTACGCTCTCGACCAGGCCCAGACCGAGGAACCCGAAGTGGAGCGGCACGCCGCCCTGGAACGCCTTCTCGGCTGGTACCTGCACGCCGCGGCGGCGGCCGCCCATGTCGGATCAAGTGCCTACACGTTGCCCGTCACTCTGCAGCCCCTGCCCGACAACGTGACCGCAGCCACCTTCGAAGACAGCGGAGCGGCCATCGCCTGGTACGAGACCGAACGAAGCAACCTCGTTGCCGCAGTCCAGGCGGCGTGCACCAGCCGAATGGACCGTATCGCCTGGCAGATTCCCGCCCTCCTCACCATGATCATCGCCGATCGTGAACCCGCCGATGCGTGGCTCCCCGCTCAGCAGATGGCGCTTGAAGCAGCACGGCGAGCAGATGACCGATACGGAGAAGCGATCACGCTCGACAATCTGGGTATCGCCTACCGCCATCTGTTCCGGCTCCTACAGGCAGAAGAACACTTCAGCGGGGCTCTGACGGTGTTCCACCGTCTTGGAGACGCGTTTGGCCAGGCGCGGGCCGCAAACGGCCTCGGCGTTACGCACATGTTCGCTCACCACCCCGACCGGGCCGCGGTTCGCTTCGAGGAGGCCCTGCACCTGGTGCGCGAACTCGGCAACGAGCTCTACACCGGTGCCTTCACGCGCAATCTCGGCTGGGCCCTCCTCCAGCGAGGTGACGTCGACCGGGCAGAAACAGTGCTGCGCCAAGCAGCCGACATTTTGTCCGGAGCGGGAGAGTCCCTTGAGCAAGCCGAGGCGCTCACCCTTCTCGCCGCCGTGTACAGGCGCTCGCACCGTTTCGACGCGGCCGACGCCGCAGCCGAGCAGGCATTGGCCATCGCCGGCGAATCCGAAGCGACCCTCTTCGAAGCGCTCGCCCTGCTCGAACTCGGCCGCAACGCCGTGGCACGGCCGGAGGCCGGCGAAGCCTTGAGCCACCTTCAACAGGCAGCAGCCCTCTTCCAACGAGTCGGACGCCCCGATCTCCAAGCCACCACGTGGGATGTAACCGGCGAGACATACCTCTTGCTCGGGCGTACCGAGGACGCCGCCGGCTTTCACCTCCAGGCCGCCACCGCCCATCGCAGCCGGGGCGACCGGTGGTCACTCGCAACCTCCCTCGCCCACCTCGCAGACACTCTGGTCCAGGAGGGAAACCTCCTCGAAGCGCAGGAGCACCGCCGCGAGGCAGTCCAACTCCTCGCGAACTTCTCGGGACCCGAAGCCGAAGCCAAACGCAGCCGCCTTGAAGCCCTACTCGGTCCGGAGTAGCACCCCTTGCCACGGTCGCACCGGACGGCGGTGAGCTGGCAGGTACTCGGGCGAGGAAACACAGGCACCGGCCCTTACCGGAGATCGACTGCTTGGCAGCGCCTAGATAGAAGCAGACAGAAGGGGCCCGACGCGGTCAACCAAGATGGATACCCCCCTGAATGTTCCCGGCCTGAATGACCGCCTGCCGGAACTCTCCGCCGCTAATGCTGTTATGGACTGCGCCCGGCGCGGCAGTCCCCTCTGCGATGAGTTCCCGGAGCGCGACTGACGCGGAGGGGTCCTCACGAAGCAGCTGACGCAGCCTGACTCGCCAGACCGCCTCAAGGTCGGCGACTACCGTCGGGTCGCCACTGTCCCGGACCGCTGTCGCCTCAAGGCGTTCCGAGTCCATTTCAGCCTCAGCTCGATCCGCCTCTTCCTGCGTTGCGCTGCCTCGGCGCACCAGCGCGACGATCCGGGACCTCATCGCATTCCATGCGTCGCTTGCCATGAGAGCAACCACCGTAGTGGCCCCCGATGTCGCGAGCCTCGCTAACTCTGCTTCCATGAAAGCTCCTAGAGAGGATCCGTCGGCCAACCATGGCTACGGTAGGCGCATCACTACGTCCCCGCACCCGTGCACTGGCCAAGTTGTGGGCGGCGTGTCCGCGTGGCCTTCGAGGGAGGCCGAGTTGCCTGGCCTTCATGTCGGGGGCGAACCGGCTGGCGAGCTTGTGAAACATCGGCGGCAGGCAGAGCCTCAGCCTGGTGCAGCACTCCTGCTACCAAGGGCACGCCCGCCCGAAAGAGGGACAGGTCCGAGTGCCGTCCGAAGTTGCATCGCCGATCAGCGCCTCCCGGCCACCAACTCGTATGTGCGCCACGATCCGGCAGCCAACGCGGAGGGTCAGCAAGTGGACTGCCGTCTCGACCAAGCCGAAAAGCCTTCCGAGCCCTTCACCGCCCTGATGGTGGCAACCATCCTGTCTTCTGCATGTCAGGCCACCGATTGCTCGCCTCGTGAACACAGGGCCGACTCGTCGCTCGGATCCGACGGCGGACACGTCTGCGGGCATCCGGGGCTGATTCAGCTCGACCCTAGGGTCTGTCCAGCCGGCGGTGTAACTCGTGGTGTGGTTAGCGGCGGGCGGCGGCCGGCGGTGGGTCGGCCGTCGAAGGCGATGTCGAAGGCCTGGAGTGCGGGCTTCCCTCGCATGGTCCGGCGTTTGCGTCCCTGGCCGGTGGGGTCCAGGCTCATGACGGCCATATAGACGCATGTGAGTGCCGCGGCCTCGTTGGGGAAGTGCCCTCGGGCCCGGACTGCCTTACGGATCCGCGCGTTGACGCTCTCGATGGCGTTGGTCGTGCAGACGGTCCGGCGGATCTCCGGGTCGAACCGGAGGAAGGGCGCGAACTCTGCCCAGGCCTTCTCCCAGAGCCGCACGATCGCCGGATACTTGCTGCCCCATTCCTCCTGGAAGTCCAGGAAGCGGTCCTCGGCGGCCTTCGCGGTCGGGGCCGTGCATACGGGCTTGAGTGAGCGGGAGATCTTTTCCCAGTCCTGGCGGTCCGCGTAGCGGAAAGAGGCCCGCAGCAGGTGGACGGTGCAGGTCTGCGTCACGGCCCGGGGCCAGACCGTCTCGATGGCGTCGGGCAGCCCCTTGAGGCCGTCGCAGACGACCATGCACACGTCCTCGGTTGCGGGTCTCGGTCAGGACCTGGAGCCGGTACTTGGCTCCCTCGCCGCCGTCGCCGGCCCACAGTCCGAGGATGTCGCGGGTGCCGTCGACCGTGACGGCCAGGGCGACGCAGATCGGACGGTCGGCGACCTGCCCGTCGCGGACCTTCACGTGGACTGCGTCGATGAAGACCACCGGATAGACCGGGTCGAGGGGCCGGTTCTGCCACTCGGCCATGCCGTCCATGACCTTGTCGGTGATCGTCGAGATGGTCTGCTTGGACACACTGGCGCCATAGACCTCGGCCAGGTGGGCGGAGATGTCCCCGTGGGTCAGGCCCCGCGCGGACAGTGACAGGACCATTTCGTCGACGCCGGTCAAGCGTGGCTGCCGCTCCTTGACGACCTGTGGCTCGAAGCTGCCCTCCCGGTCTCGGGGGACGGCTACCTCGACCGGGCCGACGTCCGTCAGCACGGCTTTGGAGCGGACACCGTTGCGGCCGTTGCCGCTGCCGGCGCTGCCGGGTCGTGCTCTTCGTAGCCGAGGCGGTCGGTGATCCCGCCTTCGAGTGCGGACTCCAGCACCCGCCTGGTCAGCTGCTGCAGCAATCCGCCCTCGCCGGTCAACGCCAGCCCGCTTGCACGTGCCCGGTCGACCAACTGCCCGATCAACTGCACGTCCAGCATGTCCACCGCCAACTCGGCCGGACGGACCTCTTCAACCGCCTCAACCGAGACAGTCACGTCGCTCATCAGGTGCTACTTCCATGATCGGGAGTTGCACCGAAGACCGTACAGACCCCCTTCCGGACTCGGCCTGCCAGCCGCTTGCGCGCGTCTGGGGCCGTCACCGCTCCACCGCACCAGCAGCTCCCCGCCGAGTTTCTTCCACGCACACCGCGCGCTCCCCAGGAACGGCCCGCTGTCCTCCGCCTGTCCCAATGCGCTCCCCTCGCGCTCCCCTTGACCTCTGCGAGCGTCGCTGGCCGAACTGGCGGACCGACTAGAAGCCGGAGAAAAGGAAAAACCCCAGGTCACGGCGAGTGAGTCCTGGGGTTTTTCGGAGCCGCCTTCGGGATTCGAACCCGAGACCTACGCATTACGAGTCCGTGAGCGATCATGTTACCCGGTGCCTGGTAGTAGTTTCTGGTGCCGTTCTACCTGGTCAGAGCACGTGCAGCAGGTTGCCCCGTGCCGCCCTGTGATGCACCGTCCAAAGGCGTCTGTCCACCGGCTGTCCACCGACGGAGCCGCAATGTTGCGCCGGCAGAATGATCACGAAGAGGCCCGACGCCTCCGAAGGAGACCCCGCTAATGACCCCGGCTGGCCTTGTCTGGTGTCCACAATCTGCTGACCTCAATAGGGGCTAGCGCAGGGTTGAACAGCAGGTTTAGACATCGCACATTCCAGCACCAACCCCCCGCTGTTCGGGGTGTCGAAGCCGCCCGAGCCCAGTCCCCGCACGGCTCAGACATCATCAATGACAGGCTAACCTGCTGGCCGGGTCAGGCGGTGGAGCGTGGCGCGGTCGTCGGCCGCCTGGACCGTGGCCAAGAGGACGGAGCCGTCCGGGCAGGCAAGGGCCGCCGGGTTGCTTCCCGGAACCGGCGGGTGGGCTGTTTCGCCGGTGACGGCGTCGAGAATGAGCGTGGGCCCGGCCCCGATCGACACGAACAGGAGCGCGGAATCGCTCAAGCAGGCTCCGGCGATGGCCCCCACGTCCGAACCCATCGGCAACGGAGGCCCAAGCGGCTCACCACTCACTGCATCGTACCGGGACAGATTGCCGTTCATGTCGAGCGATGCCAGGACGGCCCGGCCGTCGGGACGCGTGAGCGCCGTCATCCTCATGTTGTATTCGCCGTAGCCGTCAATAGGCGATCCGAATGGCTCGCCCGTCGCCGCGACCCACCGGTACACGACTCCAGCCTCGTCCTCCGCCGCAATGAGGACCGTGCCGTCCTTGAGTGTCAGTGACGTGATGGCCTTCAGCGGATAGTCAGGACCCGTCAGCGGAGGCTCCAGAGCTACGCCGGTGGTCGCGTCCCAGTAGTGGATGAACGGCTCGCACTGCGCGGCGACAGCAACGAACGCCCGCCCGCCGGGCAACGCACCCGTGGTGACATCCCACGCCGTGTCGTCGAACTCGCCCATCGCCCCCACCGGGACGGGCCTCCCAGTCTCGGCATCGACACGCACCACCCCGATGTCCGTGGCCACCACGACCACGGCATCATGCCCGGCCGGGGTGGCCACGGACATGGTCGACACCAGATCCTCGCCCGCGAACTTCCAACACTCTTCGCCGGTACGCGGATCCCAACGCCATGCGTCATAGCCGGTGCCGTTCGAGAGCAGCAGAGGCGTGTCCGTAGACCGCTCGCCTCCGCCCCACGCCAGCACCGGAACGACACCATCCGGGGAATGCTCCGCGAACGATACCTCCAAGACAACGTCCAGCGGATTACGCATACTTCTCCCGAATGCCCACACGTTGCGCAACACTAACGGATGCCAAGAGTGAGATTACCACACCGACCATCACTCCGTATCCACGGATATTCCTCTGGGACTATTCCGGAATCTCCTCCACTGGAATGAAGGAACCGCCGGTCGGCGGCCTCATCTCAAAGCTGCCCAACTCGATCGCATTGCCTACCGCCCTGAGAGGACTCACCTTATAGGCAGGGACACCACCCCTCAAAGATTTCACCTCGGCTGGATCAATGACCCGACCCCTGACAGATCCCCACGTGCCTTTCAGGGATTTTGCAGCCGCCGACGGCAAATTCATAAACCTACCCAAATTCTCTGCACACGTCTCAGTGCAAACCTTACTGCTCACGACCGCGGTTTGAACGCGAGTTATCTTGCCTCCCAGGTCTCGCTCCTGAACATCTTCCTGATCCCTCAGGCTGGCGGCGGCGGACTCAGCATGATCGATCTTGCTATCTGACTTCCGTCTGAAACCTGAATGATAAGCAACGACATCCATGTCGGCCAATTCATCGATCACAGAACTGGGGAGTTTCTGATTGCTCGTGACGACTATCCGCGGAACCTTAATCCCGTGGACGTCAACATCCACTTCTGCCACAATGTACGTGAAATCTCCGCGTGGGCTAGTGTTATTTTGAGTCCTGGTGGCATCTATTCGGCCTTGCACGTATCTATCGACTACATCAATGGTATCTGCTACGCGCTGCAGCCCGAACAAGTCCGCCGGGTCCTCCATCGCAGGGTTCGCCCCAGTCCGATCCACCCCCGGGGTATCTCTTATCGGAGTTTCCCGCGGAGTAGACGGAACAATGGACCCGTTACCGCCGTCACGGCCTCCTTCCCGCATTTGGCCGGTGGGGTCGGAGTCGGTGGCAGGGCTGTTGTCGGCGTAGGTGTAGCCGTTGAGGGACTGGTCGTCGGTGGTGTCGAGGAGGGGGTCGACGCTGAGGAAGCGGCCGGTGGCAGGGTCGTATTCGCGGGCGCCGATGTGGGTGAGGCCGGTGGAGTCGTCGGTGGTTTTGCCGAGGAAGCCCTTGTCGTCGGGCCAGGTGGTGGGGGCGGTACCGCGGGGGGCGCCGAAAGGTGTGCTGTAGCGCTTGGTGATGGCCTGGGTGGACGAGTCCAGCGCGAGGCTTGAGGTTCCGTGGGCGTCACCGAAGAGGAAGCTTAGCTTCGCGGTTCCGCTTTCGTTGGTGCGGATGGCGACGTCTGCGGTGCCGGAGGTGTAGGTGCGGGTGGCCCAGGTCTTCTTGGTGGCGCCGGTGACCTGGTAGTGGAGTTCGGTGTCCCCGATGTAGAGGACCGTCTCACCGTCGCCGACCGCGCGACGGATGAGGAGATTGCCGTCCGGGTCGTACAGGTAGGTGGCCTTCTTCGACCCTTCGGTGAGCGAGGCGAGCTTGCCCTCGCTGTTCCACGTCAGGGTCTGGCTTGCGGTGTTGTGGGGCCGGGCGGTGGTGTTGCCGTTGGCGTCGTAGCCGTAGGTGGCCGGCACGCCGGTGCAGCTTGTCGCGGTCGTGCTGGTGGCGCTGAGCGCATGCGGGTGAGCGCTGTTGGTGTAACAGGAGCGGGTGGTGGTGTCGCCGCTGGTGGTGTGCTGTGTCTCGGTGATGCGCTGGCCGGCGGGGTCGTAAATGTAGCTGCTCCAGTAGGGGGCGGCGCCGCCGAGGTTCGTGGTGGTGCGCTGGCTGGTGGTGCAGTCGGCGTTGGTGGGCGTCCAGGCTTCGGTCATGCGCTGGTAGCCGTCGTAGGCGTAGCACTGGGTGTCCGCCTTGCCGGTCCCGCCCATCGTCGCGGGATCGTCGACGGTGGTGACGTCGCCTGCGTTGTCGTAGCTGTAGTGCAGGTCCTGGGGCATCCAGGCGTGGGTCTGGTCTGTGACGGAAGCCCGGGTGAGCCGTCCGGTGCCTGCCTCCCAGTTGTTGGTGAGGAAGGCCTTCTTTACACCGGTGTCGGAGGTGCCCAGAGTGAGCTGCTGGGGCTGGCCGAGGGGGGAGTAGCTGGTGTCGAGGACGTAGCCGGAGGCACCGGAGACGGTGGTGACCTGGCCAGTGGGCGTGTAGTCGTAGCCGACCCACTCCGCGGGCAGGCCACCTGCGGCGGGCTGATAGCCGCTCTGCAGGGTGCCGTCGATGTTGTAGATGCTCTGGAATGTGTAGCTGGCCTGCGCAGCTCCGGCCGCGACCAGGGGATCTGTTGCCGGAAGGTCAAGCTCCGACGTGGTCGCGTGGTACAGGTCGTCGTACGCGAGTGCCTTGGTGGTGTAGGCCTTGCCGCCGACGCCGCCGTCGTACCTGGTGGAGTAGTCAAGCTGTCCCTTGGCGAGGGTGTCGAAGCCCCACGCGGCGAGCTTGTTGGGGTCGGTCTTGTCCGTCTGCCACAGGCCGGTGGGGCGACCGAGCTCGTCGTAGTCGTAGAGCAGCTTGGCTCCGCCCGCGTCCTTGGTCCAGTCGACCTGGTCGAGGGTGGTGTAGGCGGTGGTGGTCGTGCCCTTGTCCGGGTCCGTGGTGGAGATCTGCCGGCCGAACAGGTCGTAGACGTACGACCAGATGGTACTGTCCGGGCCGGTGACGGTGGCCTGCTTGCCGTCACGGGTGTAGGTGAACTTGGTGGTGTGGTAGGACGGCGCCGGGCTCTGGCCGCCGTAGGCGGCATCGGTCGGCGCGGTCGAGGCGTAGGCGCGCGTCTCCACCGTGCGGCCGAGTGCGTCGGTGATGGTACGGGAGGCCGAACCCCCGCTGGGCGTGGTCGTGGCGGTGCTGTCGCCGGTGTAGCTGGTGGTGGTGGTCCACTTGTCGACGCCGAAGACCGTGAACGTGTCAGTGGCCTGGCGGCCGGCACCGTCGAAGGTCAGTTCGTGCTGGCTGGGAGCGCGGCCGTATTCGGCGCGGGCGTACGTGCCATTGGGCGTGGTGAGGTTGTCGTAGATGTCGCCGTACGTCTCGTACGCGAGACCGCGAGCGTCGTAGCGGGTGTCGGTGAGGATGCGTCCGCCGATGGGAGTCGGGGACTGCGTCTGCAACGGCCTTAGCAGCGCGTCGTAGATGGTGTAGGTGGTGTTGTAGCCGCCGTCACGGCGCAGCGACCCGGTGGCGACGTACGGGGCGTCACCACGCTTGAGGTGATAGGCGAAGGTGGTGTTGGCGCTCAGGCCGGCGTCCTTTGACCGGTTGGGCAGCCACACCCCCGTCGTGCGGCCCAGCCCGTCGTAGGTCAGCTCGGTCTTCTTGCTGTTGACGTCGTACGTACGCAGCGGCAACCCGCGCACACCGTCCAGGAAAGTGGCTGACTTCTGGGACTTGGGGTTGGTGACAATGGTCTTCGTCAGCGGACCGTTGCCGGTCGGGGTGTAGTCGGTGCGCGTCACGTGGCCGGCGACGTCCGTCACGGTCTGCGGGCGGCCGAGCGCGTCGTACGTGGTGCTTGCGATCTTCTGCCAGATGCTGGGAGCCCGCTCACCGCCGGAATCGGCGGTCGCGGGGTAGGCGGAAGCGCGGCCGGTCCAGTCCGCTTCGCCCTTGGTGGGCGTCTGGCTGGCGGTCCAAGCCGTGGCAGTGGCGTTGTCGTAGACGGTGGCGGTGTCGGACAGCACGTCTCCGGCAGTGGCACTGGAGGCAGGCAGGCTGAGGCTCACCTCGGCGACCGAGCAGGACTGGCCGACAGTCCGGGCACGCGAGACAAGGCCGTTGATACCAAGGTCGTCGTTGCGGGCATACCACATGCGGTTGCAGGTCTCGTCGCCGCTCACGGCGGTGTCACCTGCGTTGTCGACCTTGCTCGGCATGCCGTAGGAGTCGTACGTGGTCGACGTGGCGGTGGTGCGCCAGGTCTTCGGAACCGTGAGGTAGGTCGAGGTCGCGGTCTTCGAGGTCCGCACGAAGTACGACTCGACGTCCGCATACGACTTGTGCTGAGTCGCGGTCTTCTTCGACCACGGGTCGTTGACCGTCACCGAGATCGGCGTCGCACCGTCGTAGGTGATCTGCTCGCGAGTGAAACCGGCGTACTGATCGCTGTCGGTGGTGTCCGCGACATTCAGGCCGGTGACGTCGATGCCAGCGGTGGTGACGGAGCGGGTGGTGCCGTCCTTCTTCGTGTCACCGTTCATACCCTGCATGAAGCGGGTAACGGTCTTGGAACGGGGATTCGCCGTGTCACCGGTGTAGGCGGTCACGGTCCCATAGCCGCGCCACTGCGACCACGTGCGCTCGTCCGTCGGCGTGAAAGGCGAGTCGTCGTGATGCCAGGCCGGGGCGGAGTAGTCGTAGCCGTACTCCACGATCGGATTGTTCGCCGCCGGGTCTGCAGTGGTCACCGCGATGACGCGGTATTTGTGGAACCAGTCCAGAGTCGCGTCCTCAGCACCGTTGATATGCCAGTACACCGGATAGCAGGCGACCGACGAATCGGTGTTGTTGTCCTCGACAACAGGCATCCTGGTACCGCGCACGCAATCGTCCTCCGGCGACAGCGTCACCGTGGTGATCGCACCGGTCTCTGAAGTCACTGTGGAGATGCGCGGCTTCGTGAGCGGCAGGATGTTGCCGCCGCCAGGTTGCGTACCGCCCGCCACGCGGTTGGCGCGCCACTGATAGGTGAAGGACACCGGGTCCAGCGGAGCGTCTCCGCCGCTGCCTCCGCTGGCGCCGGTGTGTCCGACGCGAGTGATCGACGACAACGTGAGCGACTGGTCCGAGGAATCGCCGATGTCTCCGCCGTCCAGGTATTCCTGGGTCAGCGTCCAGGTATCCACAGGGATATCCCCGGTGCCTGGATTGACAGAGGTATCGATCTGGGTGAGGCGCTTACGGGTGAAGAACGACGGACCGCTTGCGTGGCAGTCAGAGGTGGACTGACCCGAGCTGCACAGCGCGTCGAAGGGGACGTCGGGCCAGTTCTCCGCGGTGGAGTCGGTCAGCGACGAGCAGTCGGCTGCGGTGCACCGCTCCTTGTAGGTGAAGGCGACCTTGCCGGGGGCGGTAGCGAAGAGGTTGTCCGACCGCTGACCGTAGAGGACCTTGGTGAGGTAACCGCCGCGGGTGTAGGCGGCGTTCGCGGTGGAGGCGCCGTTCTTCGGGTAGTAGTTGGTCTCCTTGGTGTACCAGTACGACATGGCGTTGCCGTGGGTGTCCACGACGTAGTCCAGGTTCCAGCGCCAGGCCCGCACTGTGGAGCGGTCCGCGAACGTGCTGCCGTTGCTGTAACCGGGCTCGCCGACGTCGTCGCCGAAGACGGGCGCGGTCCACACCGAGTTGGTGACCGGATCGTCCGCGTCCGCCCCGTGATCGGACCAGCCGGGCAGCTTGTTCTGACCGAAGTAGTACTGGGTGCCGTCCCCGGTGGTGATCCGCCAGTACTCGCCGGTCGAGTCACCGTTGCCGAGACCGGTGTCGTTCAGGCGCTCGACCTTGGAAGCGTCGTCGTCCTTCAGCCGCCAGATGCCGCTGGTGTCGTCCTTGACCAGCTCGGTGGAACTGCCGTTCAGCACCAGGGACGCATTGTCGTACTTCCAGCACAGGTCGTCCTTGCCGTCCTGGCCGTCGTCGTCGCAGGAGTCGTACCGCCGCTCGACGTACGACTGGGCGGACAGCGAAAAACCCTCACCGACCTGCGAGCCCTGGTTGTTGGTATTGGCCGTCTGCCCGTCGATGCTGCCCGAGTCGTACGACAGCGTCAGCGGCGGAGACGTCCCGGCCGCCGGTGCCGGCGCCGCCATCGGATAGGACCATGTGAACGAACCGGACGACGCTCCGGCGGCCCACGTGGCCGACGAGTTCAGCTCGGTCGCCTTGTACGTGCCCTGCCCCGAGGCCGATTCACCCGACCCGGCCGTTGCCGCCAGAAGCGTGACCTCAGCGCTGTCCGCGCCGGACGCGGCCGGAGCGAGGTCCACGGTGGCGCTCAACTGCTGGGCGGAGACTTCGTTGGACGTCACGACGGGCGTCTGCGTGCGGCACGCGGCCTTCTCCGGCGTCGTCAGCGCACACGCCGGCAATCGCACCAGGGTGAGCCTGCCGGCCCAGCCACCTCCGTAAGCGGACGCGAACTTGGCATAGTCGACACTGATCTTCGCGCTGCCACCGTGCTGAGGAGTCACGCTCAGCAGCACACCCTGCACGTGCGCGGCCTTGGTCGCCGCCCGGCTGACGACAGTGATCTTGGCGGAGCCTGAGGCGGCGTGTACGCCCGGCGCGGACAGGGTGACCGGCAACCCGCCCGGCGCAGCAGCGGCCGCCTTCGGTGCCAAGGTAATGCTGCTGCTGGCGGCTGTAGGCCAGGAGGTGTGTTGTTCCGCGCGTGCCCGCTTGGCCTGCGCCGCGTTGACCGCCTTTTGGTGAGCGACCCCCGCGCGAGCCTCCTTCGCACCCGGCCCGGGCACGTACACCTTGCTCACTTGCGGCTTCGGCACATCGGGCCGTCCCAGGGCCTGCGACCCCCGCGCCTGGGCGGATGTCGCCGAAACCAGCGGAACCGTCAACGCCACCGCCACCGCCACACCGATCACAGCGGTGCGCCGCCAAGCAGCGGCCCGACGCCGCCGAACAGCACGCACACGACCTGCGTCGCGACGGACAGGTATCCACCGGGAGGCGGACTCGGGACTCACGATGACAACCCCCAGGACAACGTCGGATAGAACGCCCCCAGCCCCCATAAGGACTTAGGCGAAGGGCAGTCGAGCGCGTGAACAAAAAGCGGAGCAGCGGGTGGTGCGGTTGACAGTGCCTGGAGCGCCCAGGAAGGACTCGCGTGTCCTGGGCGCCTCTGGTCTCCTAATCGCCGATGATCTCCTGCACTTCATCCGGACCGGTCATGGCACCGGCCCAGATACGAATCTCACCAATGACGCCGGGCAGCCAATGACCCCAGGCATTGTTCGTCCAGCCTTTGCCGACCGCCAAAGGATCAGAACTCAACTGCGCGGTGTATGGCGTGGTGATACCGTTTTGGGCCAGACCGACGTACAAGCTCGCCGTCTGGTCCTGCGCGTTGAAGACTCCGGTCAGTCGAACCGTGGCGCCGATCGCTGCGGCGTCGTCGGACTGCACGCCGGTGATGGTGCCGTCGCTGTTCAGTCGGCCGAAGTACCACAAACCCACCGGCACTGTGGTCTCGTTGAAATCGTCATCGACGACAGTCTCGGTGCCGGTCTTTGTGAGCCAAAGCCCCCACGAAGACCCCGACGAGGTCCTGTTCCCCAGGATCTGTGCGGTATAGCCATCAGGCTTCGCCAGCACAGCGGCCCGGTCAACATTCACCAGGGTCGTGGCAGTGAACGAACCGGCGTCGTCCACCGGTGTGCTGGGCGTCGTGGCGGCCGCATCGGTCCCGTTGAGCACCAGGTCCTGCCCGTTCAGCGTGGCGCCACCCTCAAGAGTGAGGTTGTGCCCGTAGCTGTCCTTGGTGTCGATGAACGTGGCTCCGGTCTGGTCGTTCATGTCCCAGTCGGACACCATCTCGGTGGCACCCCAACCGCCGGAGTCCAGGGCGCGGGCCTCGTCGGCGACGGTGTCGGACGGCAGCGCCATCTGCCAGACCTTCACCTCATCAACGCTGCCGTTGACGTAGTCGGTGTAGGCGTCCGACCACTTGGCGCGTCCGAACTGCATCGGCCCAGTCGCCGACCATGCGGTGGTGAAGGAAGTCTTGCCCTGCCAGACACCGTTGACGAAGAAGTGGATCTGCTTCGACGAGGCGTCATAGGTAGCGGCCACGTGCGTCCACACGCCGAACGTGGCCGGATTCGCGGAGGAGACCGTGGTGTAGTTCCAGGTGCCGTTCGCCGGTGCGTCGGAGTCCACCACACGGAAGGACCACTTCTTCGACGACGCCTCGTAACCCAGATAGAACGGGCTACGGTGAGCACCGTCCTCGCTGAGGAAGGTCTCGTTCCTCGAACCGTCACCAGTGATCCGCACCCACGCAGAGAGCGTGTAGGACGACCGGGTCTCCACCACCGGCCCCGAGGTCGCCGCATAACCGGAGTTCGCACCGTCCAGCGACAACCCCAGGTCGACCATCGGAGCTGGCACACCGGACGCGTCCACCAGTAGATTGCCGGCACCGTCGTGGTAAACCAGACCGCGTCGGCCGCGCCCATCTCTCGCGGCACCCGATGCCGAGAGCAAGGCGTCATGCGTGCCGGTCGCGCCGGACGTGTCCTTGGCGGCACCCGAATTCTCGTCAAAGTTCCACTGGCCCACCAGGCTGTCCTTTGTGGTGTCCTTGACCAGGAAGCTGTACACCCTGGTCTCACCCCAGCCGTTCAGGGTGTCTTCCGCTTCCGCGTACAGCGTGATGGTTCCGGAGCGGGCAGGGGTGACGTCCGCGTACCACTTCCCACTGGTGTGCCGAGCGGTCACCGCCGAGCCGCCCTGGGTCGTGCGGTATCGGTAGGAGATGTTCGTGGTGTCGCCGTCCGCGGGCTGCAGTTCGAAGCTGGCCGCCTGCCCGGGTCCGCCGGCCGCGACACAGTTATTCGTAAGACACTCCGTGTACGGTGCGCCGCCGACGATTTTCGGCTCCTTCGGAGCGGTCGAATCAACGCGGAAGTAGCACCAGCCGGGCGAATTGGCGGACGTCGGCCCCGACAGATACGTGGTGTCGTTGTCGTAGTACGAATACGTCCAGGCCCGGTAACGGTACGTGGCGTTGTCCGCCAGGGTCGCCCAGTCGATAGACGTGGCCGTCCCGTCTCCTATGAAACCGCTGGTCGGTCGCACGATGCTGGACGGCTCCGGGGCATCTACCCAGGCGCCGCTGCTGTTCTTCATGTCCACATCGAAGCCGACCCGAAGCTGGGCCCCGGACTCCCCACCGGATGCGGCCTGGGCCGTGGCCACCAGATGGGGGGTCCTGTCGCCGATGACCTGTGCACTCGACTCACTTGTCCGGCACACGTTGCCGGAACTGCTGGACACCCCGACCGCGGTGGGGATGGCCGGGATGCCGACGAAGTTGACCTTCAGCACTGCGTCGTTCTTGAACCGCTTCCAAGCCGACGTGTCACTCTCGTCGTGCGCCTTGAGCATCAGGGTCAATGTGGAGAAGTTGCCCGCCGCGAACGACTTCACCGTCGGTGTGAGATTCTCGTTCGACTCCGCCGGATTGTCGTGGAAGTCGATCGCCGCCTCCGGCTCGGAGTTCTCGCACGCCGAGCCCCGGCCCGCCGAGACCGACCGGTCGACCATGGTGTCCCACGTCTTGGTGGACGGCTGGTTCGACCAAGTCGTGGAGGAGGAGATGTTCCCGGTACGGATCAGATCGACCGCGCGGGGATCGCACTGGAACGCCCACGGCTCCGTCACCCAGAACGCCGCCGACAACACCTGCTTCCCCTTCAGCGCGGCCGGCGAGAACTGGAAGAACAGCCGCTGCTTGTACCCCGGACCACAGTAGTAGCCATTCCACGAGCCGCACATGCCGTCGCCCTTGCCGCGATCGTCGTCGCCGTTGCCCCAGGCGTAGTCCTCGTAGCCGTCGTCACGTAGCAGCGTGCGGGTCGACTCCCCCCACGTCGTGTTCGGATCGATGTACAACGGGAACGCCGACGCATCGGTCTTCGTCAGCAGATCCGCGTCCGGCGTCAGCGTCACCGAGTCCTTGCCGACATCCACCCCCAGTGGTGCACTGTCATCACCCGGCGCCGGGCCGTCGTTGCCCATATCGGCAGCCACCGCATCCGCGTCCGCGCTCTTGACCGTCTGGAACCCCACAGCTCGCTTCTGCGCCGTGGCCAGCGCGATGGACCGGGAATTCCACATCGTGGCCGGCGGCGCGGAGAAGACTTCCTTGCCGTCTCCGTCCCGGGCCACCATTCCCCCAGCCTGGGTCTCAGCCAGGTTCAATCCAGTGGACTTGAGAGAGAATTCCACCTGCTTCAGCGCCGGATTCGCGGCCGCAGCAGGAGTGTTGACCACAAGCAGCTGCCGGTACCCCTCCACCGTCGCGGTCATCCGCAAGTCCACATCCGGCAACACGTCGTGAAAGACCGCCGTGTCACCTTCCAGCGTCGGCTTCGGCAGCACCGATTCGGACCAGCCCAAGCTGAACGACTTCCCCGCGCGCCCCATCATGACCAGAGGCGCGGTGCTGCCACCGTTGGAAAACGCGACCTCGACCGCGGCAGCCTTCGGGCCCACCGACCCGTCCGGGCGTACTGCCAACGTGGTGTCCGGCTTCACCCAGGATCCACCAGTCGCCCTGACCCGCACCGGGGCCGCCGACTCCTCCAACGTGAAAGTGAAGCCGTCCGGTTGCGCGTAAACGGTGTCGTACTCACTGCGCTGAGCCGGCAACTCCACTTGCTGGCCAGATGCCTTGGCCTCCGCCAGGGCCCGCTGCCCCTCGTTCAACGCCGTGTCATCCGCCGCAGATGCCACCTGCGGAAGTACCGTAACCCCGCCCACCAGCAGCGCACCTGCTGCCACGGCAACGACCACACCCCGGACAGCACCAAGGCGCACGGACATACTTCCCCCCACCACTGACAACATCAGAAACTTTCAGCACATGGGGGGAGCTGCATCCCATCAGCGGATACATGCCCACGTCAACACCTGGCCGACGCAAAAACTTCACCGAAAAAGCGGACTCACCACTTCCGCCGACCGCTGATCCGACGGAGCATCCGCGCGCAGGCGCGCACCACGGCGACTGATCCCGCTCCTCCTTCGACCGGTCGGCGAGCAACACCCGCTCGCCGACCGGCCTTCCGCTTACCGCGGACCTCCAGGGCGCTACTCGCCTTGCGCACCCTTCCCCCGGCAAGGCGATCATGCTGCCTGTAGGGAATCTCCAAGATCCCCTACAGCAGAGGCAAAGCTCAGAACCATCAGGACCAGGCAATCCGCCGGAGTCAAATCCCCAGCTCTGACGGGGCGTCATGCACGACTGTCCACCGGTTGTCCACCGAGACCCATCGCGCATGCCCGACCCAACTCGCCCGAACACACAAAAAGCCTGGTCAGAAGCCTGGGTTGTCTATATGGTCACGGAAACCAAACCTGCGACCCACGCATTGCGATGCGTAGACCGTACGTGTCCGATTGGCCCGGATTCCAAGGTTGAGGAAAACAAGAAACCCCAGGTCAGAGGTCTGACCCGGGGTTCACCTGGGAGCCGCCTTCGGGATTCGAACCCGAGACCTACGCATTACGAGGGCCTGCATGATCGTGACGGGTGGCGCTGGGCGGTGTCGCTGAATCCTCTTCTCCAAGGTCAGCAAAGTGCGGCCCGAAGCACGCATGCCACCCAATGCACCCTGTGCCACCCCGTCCGCTCACGCACCGCTCACGCGCAGTCGGCAGGGACCGCAGCCAGGCAGCACGAGCTCGGATACCGGCACCACACTGGCGGGACTGCAAGACACCTCGAAGACGCCCGGGCTACCAGGCAGTTGGCGCAGCCTCACTACTGTCCATGCCTCCATGCCAACCATGCATAAACTCGATACAATGCGTGATCACACACGGCAAGATGATCAAGCTGGGGGGCGCGTGCTGGTGCCGGACTCTGGAGTGCAAATGCTGAACGTGATGCGCGAGGTGGAGGCGGCCTCGCATGTGGATCCGACATCTCCCCCTGCGAATCGCGCAGCCTCCCTCCCGATCGATCTTCGGATCCTGGAAGCCCTGGCAAAGGAGCCGTTCGACATGGAGGCCGTGCTCGAGAGGCTGGTGCGCAATGAAAATCAAGATTGAAGCGGAGTGCCGCCGTGGCCTGCGAATCATCGAGGAAATCCCCGACCTTCCGCTTTGCAGAATCGAGGGCTACAACGGAATTGGCAAGACCAACGCCATCAAGCTTCTTCGACTCTGCGCCGGGGAACAGCCATTCGCAGGACAGGACGCTTCATGGCGAACGTTTCGGGAGCAGCTGACCCGAGCGCGAATAACGGTCACAGAACTTAATGAAGCAAGCGAGATCGAATGGCTGGTTGAGCCGCATCGTTGGCCATCCAAAGCGGAGCCGCCGGGAGAGTTGTTGGGAGCCATCAGAATTTCCGGCCATACAGCGCGCCCCCGCGATATCCAATCTCTCTTTCAGGTCTATCACGTACTCGCAGCCAAGACTCCGGTCAGCGTACTCTCAGCTCAGATTCAGAATGCCCGCGACCACATTCAGGATTGGGATTCTGCGAGCGGGCGAAGCCGGCAGGCTCAACTCGACGATATTCTGGGCGACCTGAAAACACTTATCGGAGACTGCGCGCCCGCAAAACTGGCCGCCGAGTTCGCAACCGCAAGAGAGGCCAAGGCTCGCGCAGATGAGCTTGCTTTGCAGGCCCAGAGATTGCAGCAACGAGTTGCACTCCTTGACCAGGCTGTGGATACAGCAGAGCATCTGGCACAGGTCCAAGGACGCGGGCCTGAGATGCAGGAAAAACTTGTCCAATTGCAAGAAAGACTAGACGAGCTAGACCGAAAGAAAGAGCAGCTCAACAAACAAATCTCCGAGGCCAGTGCTCGAGAGCATAAAGACAGGCAAGCAGAGCGCGAGTTCGATAACGCTCAGAAGCATCTTGGACGATGCGACAGGGCACTTCGCGATGCGGACTCCACACTCGAGAAGTTGGCGGCCTTCGCAGACGTTGCACCGCATCGTGATGCACTAGACATTTTGCAGAACAAGGTCGGGGCAAAGCTGACCGAGCTGACAGAACTCCGACCGCGGGTTCACTCGGCACCTCTTGTCATAGACGTGCTAAATAATCTCGCCTCCATCTTGGAGCAAGCCGAAGGCAATGATCTGGGTGCCGAGGTTCTGTTCGACTCCGTTGACGGAAGACTCGGATGGACCATTACTGACTGGAAGGAAACCTGCCTGCAGCGGGCGGCGGCCTTGCGTGAGCGGGCTCCGTCTGCAGACGCCGAAGAACTGGGCCGAGAGATCGAGCACACTCGCAATCGTCTGGACGCCCTGTCCCAAATGTCGGATGCACTCGATCAAGTAGATCAAGCTCGCCTCAAACACACTGGGGCGCAGGAGCGGCTGCGCGCGGCGGCAGGAGCCCTGCCTGAGCAGACTGCGCGCACACTCGAAGAGCTGATTGAGGCCCGCGATTCATTGGATCAGCAGGGTCGGGACGTGCAGGCCGAGCACATCCGCCTCACCCAGGTATACGCCTTGCTGGGCGGGGGACTCAGCGAAGAGATGCTTGCAGCAGAACTCGACAGATTGTGCACCGACGCGGACGTAGACGCCGCACGCGTACGCGGCCGCCGAGATCGCGAACGTGTTGAGCGCGATGACATCCAGCGAAAGGAGGCGCAAGCTGCTCAACAGGCTGAGTTCTCACAGCAGCAAGCTGATAAGCGATCCACTCACATTTCCCGTATCGTACAGGAACTGGTAACAAGGGATGAATTTTCCTGGTTGCGCCGGGCATTGCCCTTGATTGAATCTCTGCGTGAAGCGTCAATTGATACGCAAGCCGAGACTCTCGACGGGATTTCCGTGCAGCTGGAGAAGGGCCGAGATCTTTTGGAGCGCACATTCACCACTGTGCGTGGCGTTGGATCGGCCTTGGGTTCCCTTGCTACCGAACTGGATCTCGACCGCCATATTTCAGTTGACCACCAACGCAACCCATTCGACGCAGCGACGCGCTGGTGGCTGGCAGAAGAAGTACGACGATGGTTCGCCGATGACCTCGTGCGCATAGCTCTATTCGACGGGGGTGATGACATCCGCCTCGACGCGAACAACATGAACGTGTTCTGGACGGTTGAAGGTGAGACGCGCCAACGCTCGCTATCAGCGTTCTCCAGCGGACAGCAAGCCTTTGCATTCACCCAGGCGCAGGTTGCCCAGCTGGACCGTGAGGAGTCGCCAGCCGCGAATAGACTGATCGCCCTCGATGAATTTGGCGCCTTTCTAGACAGTACGCGCATGTCAGGACTCGCCCAGTACCTCACCGATCGGCCGAATGAGTCGAGTAGGGATCAGGTCGTCGTCATCCTCCCCCACATGCCGCATCAGTCCGCCCATAGCGACCAAGCGAGTATTGCTAGGATCGAAGACTTGGAGCGGCGCGGTTATTTTGCGGAGGCTCTGCGACCGTGAAACAACAGGCCGCAACCGGTCAGAACCGCGAAATTTTCGGGGTTCCTGCCGTCATGACAGCCTCCGAGTGTACTGCCTTGATTCGCGATCTCACCCAACTATGGTCCTTGACTTACAATCAAGAAATCGGCGACGTGGAGGGCGATATCGAGCTCTGTCGTCGCTTCTTCGATCCCCTAGCCAGGGGCCACAGTCTGCGTGAACGCCTGTCGCAACTGCCGGTCACACCTGCAGAACTGCTTCGCCCAAAGCGGCGAGACCCCCTGGTAGTCGACACCGGTGAGAACACTCTGATCGTGGGCGTCGAAGCGCGCATTCTGCTTGCGCTGCTTGATGGTCTCGATCTCGAAGAGAATTACTTGGTCCTGCCCCCTCGCGATGTCGCAGCTGCAGAAAGCCAGGCCTTGGCGGTCTACCAGCGATGGAGTCGCGCGCGCCTGGACCAGGTTATCGCCCTTCGGAGTGGCCAAGGTCGCGAAGTTATGCAGGCAATCTCCGTTGGCTTGATCACGGCACTGCTTATCAACCGATCCGATGAGCCCGAACGCGCTGTCGTGCGTTGGGACAGGGGCACGCTGGAGGGGCAGCGTGTTGATACTGCAATCCATGCAGGAGCTGAGCAATTCGCCGGAGCCATCACCAAGCACCGCAGCAAAAGGTCGGTGGGGGAGCAAAGACTGAAGGGCGGATACGCGCTGAGCGAGGCCCGTCGCAGACTGGCCCATCGCGTTGTGGTCATTCCTGATCAGCCCGATGGTGGGGAGCTTCTCTACATCCCTGCAAAATACAAGACCGAGGTCGTTGCGTTTCTTGGAAAGGATCTCGCGCGACGCCCCGGACTTACGGAAGCGCTGCTGTCGATGGCTTTCGACCAGCTCGTGGAGGAATTTCGGGCAGTGGCCGGAAGACTCGCCCACGAGTCGATGGTGTTTGAGCGCTCGGCTGACACCCGAGCCGTGAAGGAGAGCCTACTTCTCGAATTTGTGCGTGCTCGACACGGCGTGTAGTGCAAGTCCGAGAGCGAGCGAGCTTCCGCCTCGGCCCTCGCTCTCGGACACAGCCTACTGGCGCCGCAGCAGAATTAGACGCTCCGAGAGCTCTACGTCATGTCGTGTTTGATTGCTGGCCCAGCGCTGTCCACGCCGACGAAGCACAACATCCTTCTCCATGGAGAATCCGACGTACTCGGCAATCTGACCAATGAGGCCTGGCGTATCTACGTAGACACCGTATGGAGCGCTGTCTCCGACGAGCCACACTGCAGATGCTCCGGGAAGCATGGACTTCGCCAGATTCTCCAGAATCTGGGCCATGGCGGCAAAGTAGTCTGGGATGACACGGTCGTACTCTTTGCCCCGGTTCCGTTCATTGCGCTGCGCCGCCAACTGCGCGGTCAATTCCTCGACAGCGGTTCCTGCATTCCCGAAACGCGCCAGTTTTGAGGACGCTTCACGTGCAGCAGCCACGCTACTCTGTTGCGTCGTGGCAGTAATCATCCCCGAGCGCACCGCCGAACACATCTGGGCCCAACTGGTGACTTCGCCCCAGAAGTAGAGTTCCAGTCGTGTCGCGTCGGCGTAGTCGAAGTTATTCAGATATGGAGGCGACGCCACGCAACCATGTGCTCCCTCTACGTTTCCCCACGCCTCTGGGTCACGAGAATCGCCACGAGTCACAGACGCGTATAGACCCGGTCCATTCGCCCTGACATTTTGAAGATCTTCTGCCATCCACGTCGCTCGTTGGACGAACCGACCGAGGGGGTCAGTAAACCTCGGCTGCCGCTGAGTCCCTGGCCTTTGGTAGGGCCATCCGACACGGGCAGAAGCCACATCTCTCAGAGTCCCCAGCAGCGCCCATTTGGCATACACTCCCCATTCGTCGGCTTGGCCGGCACGGATGAGATCCCGCAGCGAGACGAGGCGCGCGAGGACGTCAGGTTGAAAGCAACGCTGTGTCAGGTCTGCTTCGGTCTCAAGCCCAGCCGCGGCCGAGGGAGCCAACTGCTCGGCTGTCTTAGCCAGCTCTCCTATCATCACTGCAAACGATTCTGGACTGCTCGGGGGAACCTGCAGCTTCAGGTTTGCCAACTCCGCGATGAGCGGATGAGTCTCGATCCCGGAAAAGGAGTGCCCAGCGCGGCGTGCGGCTGTTCCTGTCACCGCTGATCCCGCGAAGGGGTCCACGATGAGACTGCCTGAAGACAGGCTCAGGGTCTCCAGCAGGGTGGATACGTAGTCGGAAGCGAAGCCGGCCGGGTAGCGGAACCACCGGTCAAAGGCCTTGCTGTTGCTGGTGCCATGGCTGCGTCCACGGCCGGAACCAGGTTCTGTTGGCAGGAGGCCGCCAGCGTGCAGCGGACCGTCGGGCACGAGAGAGTCTTGGATCAGCACCTACCCATTGCACCACGGTGTTGGGGTCCACCGCCACGGTGGTCGGCAGAAAGCTTGGTCCCTAGCCGAAGAAGGCGTGCAGCACGGGACTCTCCGGTCGCCAACCACCCTCCCTGTAGTAGGTACGAACCACGTCACCACAGCGCCCTAGGGCGCGGATCATGGCTTTGACGCTCGGGGCGTCCAATTCATCCAGCCATTCCTGGGTCCGGGTCCGCTGCTCGGAGTATCGCCAATAGGCGTCAGCTGCGAAGAAATCGCCAGCCATGTCCTGAGCAAGACCTAGCTGCTCCGTCTCCACGAGCGCACGAATTACGGTGTGGACGAAGCCTAGAGGAGTCCCCACATACTGCTGATCACGGTCTTCCCATGGACTATCAACCAGGTGCTGAGCCATACGCGATCCAAGGGTGGCAGCGCGCTGTGGTGATTCGGCAACCCATCTGCGCAGGGTGAGGGAGGGCACACGCGCAAGCTGATCGAAGAAGAGTGAAGCGTCGTGGCCGTAGGCCTCGGCTAGAGCCACGAGGTCTTCCAGGCTGCCCACGGTTCCGCGCAGGAGTCCATTTACCAGACGCCGGGCGCGCTGAGCAGGTGGTTCATCGCGCTCAGTCAGGATGGCGTTCAGCTGACGCCGCAGGTCATCCATGCTGGACAGTCGTGCGATAACTTCCTCTTGAGTGCACTCCAGCACAAACTGGCGCCAGTGCAACATGTCTCCGTCGGGCAACAGCGGGCGGCCCGTCTGCGGCATTTTGCCCGTGAGGAACCAAGCAGCCACCCGTCCGAGGCTGTAGACGTCGACTGCGGCTGTGGCCTTACGTGGATCGTCGTTGAGCTCAGGGGCATCAAATCCCGGTGTCCCCATCTGCTGGCCGGTCTTTGTGAGGGGGGACTTTCCTACTGGCAGCGGACGTCGGACCATCCCCCAATCCGCCACCACCCATCGCAGTCCGCCCGTGCTCTCACCTGGCAGCGCCAGGATGTTGAGGGGAGAGATATCCCGATGAATCAGGTTCTGTCGGTGGGCGACCTTGAGTGCGTCGGCAAGATTCAACAGGATGGAGATCAAAGACTCCTCATCCAGCCCGGGCCTCAGCACCTTCATCGTTCCGTCTGCAACCGGCATCGTATACCAGAGAAATCCCGGATCATGATCACGAATCGGCATGATATTGGGGTGGGCGAGAATCTTCTGGGCCTCGATCTCCATCCGAATGCGCGCCTGTGCTTCTGGTCCTTTGCGCGCCAGCTTCAGGGCGACCTCTGCACCGGTTTCGCGGTGCACCGCGCGGTAGACCTCGGCATACGCCCCCTCGCCCAAGGTGCTGTCTGCGATGCGGTATCGATCCTGCGGCATCACGCTTCTCTCGTTTCCCCCCACAGGTATAGCTTACGACCGCCTGGAGAGACCGGGTCCAGTCCCCTGCGCCAAGCTGCCCCGGCAAGGGGCGACTGCACGTGAGGTTGAGGACCGAGGTGAACTCCCCGCTGGTGAGAGTTGAGCCATGGGACATGCGGCACCAGGGCCACCAACCGGATGTGCTGACAGGCCGTTGACATCCGCCCCTTTGCTGCACCCAACAGCGGAGACGGTGAGAGAGCCAGGGCAGGGTGGTCGGACGCGTTCAATGAGGCTGACCGCTTGACCGACTTGACCGCTGACCTGCGGCCGACGCAGCGCCCTGCACGAGCTCGTTCGAGTCCGTAGAAAGCAGGTGCAGGAACCTGCATGGCCAGGCATGATGCCGCCATGAACTCGGCGCTGCTCGCGATCACCACTGGAGTCACTGGCACCCTGCTGGGGAGCCTGGCCGCTTACTTCGGCCCGCTCCATCTACAGCGTCGCAAGGAGCGCACTGAGCAAACACAGGCAAGCGCGACCTTCGCAGCGGAGGCCATCAGTAAACTCGCGGAGATTCGGGTCACGACGGCAATGTGGCTAGAGACACTACGGACGACCGTCCAGGATCTCGAAGTTGGCCATTTCATTGATCTTGAGAAGTTTACGGAGAAGGCGGCAGCACACAACCTACTGACCCGAACCGCAACATCCGGGATCATCAGCCAACGTGTCTACCTCCAGTCCAGGCAGCCGAGCAGCAGCCCCTACCAAGGGTTCCTGTCGGCGATGCGGGAGCTTGAATCGAGCCTGCGAGCCGACATTGCTACCCAGAGCCCTGCCGGAACCCAGCCACTCGACTCGCAGAGGGTCACCAGTCTGAACCTGCAGCTGGAGCGGGCAGACGAGACTCGGGCGGCGATACTCGATGCGGTCACACAGCTCCTCGAACAGCGAGACAACATGGCCTTCGATCGTCTCTAGAACGCGCGCCATGATCCCGAACACCCCACAGCGGAAGGGAAGCTGTATCTCTGCGCGGTCAAGGACGTCTTCAGCAAGCGGATCGTGGGCTACTCCATCGACGCGCGGATGAAGTCCCGTCTGGCCGTCGCCGCCATGGACAACGCTGTTGCCCGGCGTGACAGTGTCGCCGGGTGTGTCCTGCACAGCGACCGCGGATCGCAGTTCCGGTCCAGGAAATTCGTCCGGGCGCTCGACCGCCACCGGATCGCCGGCTCGATAGGGAGAGTCGGTGCCGCAGGCGACAACGCGGCCATGGAGTCCTTCTTCGGCCTGCTGCGGAAGAACGTCCTCGACCGACGGCAGTGGACCACCCGCGAGGAACTGCGGATCGCGATCGTGACCTGGATCGAGAGGACCTACCACCGCCGCCGCCGACAAACCTCGCTCGGCCGGCTGACCCCCGTCGAATACGAGACCGTCATGACCACACAGGCCCTCCAGGCCGCGTGACCACACCTGTCACCCAAACCTGCACCAGACCCAAGCGCCCAAGCGCCAGTCGGATGATCGGTGGTACGCATGAGCTGGGGACGGTCAATAGCGGAGTACGAGCTGGCCAGATCACTACCGCGCCGCTGGGTGCACTCTGAGGGTGTTGCAGCCCGCGCCGAGACGCTAGCCGAGATCGTCGGTGAGCGCGCGGCGCTCATCAGGTCGGCGGCGATTCTGCATGACGTCGGATACGCGCCTCGGTTGGCCGTCACGGGGTTTCATCCTTTGGACGGGGCGCGGTTTCTGCGGGATGAGCATCGGGTTGATGAGCGGGTGACGCGACTGGTCGCGAATCATTCGTTCGCGTTGTTGGAGGCGGAGGAGCGGGGGCTGCGGGAGGTACTGGAGGCGGAGTTTCCGCTGCTGGAGGACCAGTTGCTGGTGGATGCGCTCGTGTACTGCGACATGACGACGACGCCTGACGGGGAGCCGACGAGCGCGCGGGAGCGGGTGGCGGAGATCGTCGGGCGGTACGGCGCCGAGAGCATTGTGGGGCGGTTTATTCGGCGGGCGGAGCCGGAGATCCACGCGGCCGTGACGCGGGTGGAGGCGGCGATGAGGAACGCTCAGCCGAGGTAGGGGTATGTGCCGGCGAGGTAGTCGCCGATCTGCTGACGCATGCTGGGGTGGATGTCGTACGCGTCCAGGTCGTCGGGCTGGACCCAACGGACGCCGTCGGCCTCGTCGTTGATGGTCGGCTCGCCGCCGACGGGGCGGCCGATGTAGGTGTTCTCGTACTGCTGACGGATCTCGCCGTCGGTGTAGGCGACGATGTGCCTGGGGTTGGTGTAGACGCCGAGGAAGCCGGTGATCTCCGCGATGATGCCGGTCTCTTCGAGGCATTCGCGCACCGCGCACTGGGCGGCCGTCTCGCCGATGTCCTGGGCTCCGCCGGGCAGGGCCCATTGGCCGGTGTCGCGGCGGCGCTGGAGGAGGATCGCACCGGAGTCGTCGACGACCAGGAGGTTGCTGGCGGGGATGAGGGTGTTGGCCTTGGGAGCGTTCGGGTCGTTGTAGTACTCAGTCCTGCCCACGTGCGGTGGCCTCTTCCTGGTCGGGCGTCCAGGGGCGTGCGTCGGCCCAGACGGCGTCGAAGCTGTGAGCGTACGTATCGAACCAGCCGTTGGTCTCTGCCCACTTGAGGTGGAGGACGGGGTTGGCGCTGGCGGGCTGGCCGTAGATGTGCGGGTTGGCCAGCAAGGTGTCGTCGTAGCGGAAGAGCGAGGTGTAGAGCGTGGTGTCGTGCAGCCGCACCTCGCAGCCGGTCACCGTTAACAGCGAGCGGTAGTAGGTGAGGGAGGCGCGGATCTTGGCGGCCAAGGTGTCGCCGATGCCTTCTTCGCTGCCCCGGATGGCGACGGCCTCGCCTCTCGGGTCGCCGAAGCACAATCGTACGCGGACGCCGTCGGCGGCGCGGGCGGCGAGCATGCGGGCGACGTGCGGATTGCTCTGGGCGAAGAAGGTGCCGGAGAAGACGAGCACGTCGATCTGTTCCTGGGCCTGTTGGAGCAGACCGAGCCACGTATCCCGCGGGACGCTGGCCCGGTTCGGGTACGTACCGAGCAGCTCCGTGCCCTGGACACCGGCCGTCGGCCTGCTCAGTGCCTGCGGGGCGGGCCACAGGAAAGTCTCCTCCACGCGGAGGTGTTTGGCGACGCGGTAGCGGTGCCGGGGGTGGGGGATGCGTCCGCCGAGCCATCGGCCGACGGTCTTGGGGTCCACTTCGCACGCTTCGGCGAGCAACTCGGGCGTGACGCCGCGCTGGGCGAGTACGGAGTGAAGTCGCTCGTTCACAGAAGCCATACAAGTGCAGGGTGCGGCAGGTGAGCAAGCCCGATTGGTTGGACGTCGGCAGAATCGGCCGTTCCCGCGTGGCGCCTACGCTGGCCGTATGGCGCTCATCGTCCTGTGGGACATCGACCACACGCTGATCGACAACGCCGGTGTGAGCAAGGAGATTTACGCCGCCGCGTACGAGGCGGTGACGGGAAGCCGTCCGGTCGCGGCGGCCGTCACCGAGGGGCGTACGGACCGCCTGATCATGCGGGACATGTTCGCCCGGAACGGTGTCGCCGAGCCTGCGTGGACGGATGTCGAAGCCGCGCTCGTCCAGGCGGGAGCGGAACGGCTTGGGGCGCTGCAAGCTCGCGGGACGGCGCTGCCAGGAGTGCAGGACGTACTCAAGGCCGCTGCCGCACAACCTGATTGGGTCTCCTCCGTGCTGACCGGCAACATCGCCGCTAACGCCCGCGTGAAGCTCTCGGCCTTCGGCCTGGATGTGCTCCTGGATCTGCCTGTTGGGGCGTACGGCGCCGATGCCGAGGAACGGCCGCACTTGGTGGACGTCGCCCGCCGCCGCATGCAGCGCGACCGCGGCCTGTCCGCCGGGAGTCCCGTCGTCCTGGTCGGCGACACGCCCCGGGACGTCGAGGCCGCCCTGACCTCGGGTGCGCACATCATCGCCGTGGCCACCGGCGTCGATAGCCCCGTCGCACTCGAAACCGCCGGCGCCCCCGTCGTCCTGCCCAACCTGTCGGACACCGACCGCGTCCTTCACCTCCTGGAGGACATCGCGCGGACCTGAAAACGTCCCAGGACGTCCTCGGCGCGTCCCTTTACGCGGTGACGCGGTCCCGTGCAGCCCGGCCACGATCAGGGCCTCAACCCAGGCACCACGCCCAGGGAGGTCACCATGATCACGGAGATCACCGGCATCAAGACGATCCGGATGCTCTACCTGCAACTGCTCTACCGCTGCAACTTCGCCTGCCAGCACTGCTTCCACGGCGAACGCCTCCAGCACGCCGACGCGTTCACGCTCGAAGAAGCCATCACGCTGATGCGGCTGATGCACAAGGAGTACGGCACCGAGGCCGTCAACCTCCTCGGCGGCGAGCCCTTCGTCTACAAGGACCTGCCCGAGGTCGTCCGTTACGCCAAGCAGGAACTGGGCCTGCACGTGGAGATCTGCACCAACGGCTACCGCATCGAACGCCGCCTCACCGAGATCGCCCCCTACCTGGACCTGCTGCGGATCTCGCTGGAAGGCAACGGCGCCACCAACGACGCCATCCGCAAGTTCGGCAGCTACCAGGGAGCCCTGTCCGCGCTGGCCCACGCCCGCGACCTCGGCATCCCCACCGGCGCCACCATGACCGTCAACGCCCGCAACATCGACGAAGTCCTCCCGCTCGCCCGCACCCTCCAGGACTACGGCGCCCGGCAGTTGAAGCTCCACCACCTGCGGCCGGTCGGCAACGCCGCCCACCACCCCGAACTCCTCATCACCGGCACCGCCGCGTACGGCCGCCTGCGCGATCAGCTCCGTACCGCCGACGACCTCATGATCGAGGTCATCGTGGACGAGGACCTGTCGGAGGAGGGAGCCCCTGGCATCTGCGACCCCGTGACGGGAGCCCTTGCGATTCCCCGGATCGAGGCCGACCCGCGCGGAGCACTCACGATGTCGTGCAAGGCAGTCGGTAAGGACGCGCACGCCTTCTGGTACGACAAGGAGGCCGGGCACGTCGTCCACCGGCCCTCCGCCACCGACGAGATCGCCCTCGCCGTGCCCGGCGTGGTCTACGCCCGTGCCTGACCGGCCGCTCTTCGAGAGCCTCGAAGGGTTACGCGGCACCGGGAAGTCCACCGTCGCGCCTTTGTTCGCTGCGGCCCGCGGTGCCGTCCTGGTCCCCACCGTGCCCGCGCTCTACAATTCGCTGCGCCGGGAGATCGACGCTCGGGACAACGTTGAGGCCCGGATGGCGTTCTACCTCTCCGCGCTGTTCACCGCCACCGACGACATCCGCGCGCACCTGTCCGCCGGCACCCCGGTCGTCGTGGACAGCTACTTCGCCCGCTGCCTGTCCAACCACCGCGCCTTCGGCTCCCGCCTCGACATCACCCTGCCGCCGGACCTGCCGGAGCCGATCACGTACGGCCTCGTGTGCGACGAGAACGAGCGCCGACGCAGGCTCGCCGCCCGCCACAAACCGTCCTCACGCTGGGACGGGCTCGCCGAAGAGGTCGCCGAGCAGATCACCCACGCCTACGCCCCCTTTCCGATGCATCGCGTAAACACCACGGGCCGCACGCCCGAACAGGTCGTCCGCGCCATCCTCGACGTCACTTCCCAAGGAGCCAGCGGTGCAGACCCTGAGCCGGTGGGAGCACGCCCTCACCTTCTTCCCCCAGTTCCGCGCAGCCCTGTCGGAACATGGTGGCCCTGACGCCACCGTGCTGGTCATCGGTGCGAGCGACGGCAGGCTGGTCCTGCCGCTGGCGGCAGCCGGCCACCGTGTCACGGCGATCGAACGAGACCCGGTAGCCCTTCAGGGTGGACTCGTCCGCCTGCCCGACGGCACCGATGCCCACGCGGCCGGGCTGATCGAGCGGCTTCAGCAGGAAGGACTGGCCGACCGCGTGGACATCGTGGAAGGGGACTTCCTCGACGCCGGCCTGCCCGCCGACGCGCAGTACGACGCCGTCTGGACGAGCTGTTCCTGGCATTACAGTGCCAACCACCACCGGCCCCTGGCCGACTTCGTCACCCGCATGCAAGACCTCGTGCGCGTCCACGGCCTGTTCGGAGCCGAGTTCATGATGCCCGTCTCGGCCCGGCAGCACCTGAGCGAGCACTACACGTCCCCCGAGAAGCTCAGCCCGCTCTTCTCCGACGGATGGAACATTCAACTGACCCTGCGGTCCGGCCAGTACGTCGAAGGGCCGCACATTGGCCAGCCCCACCCGCACACCCACCGCATGGGCCTGCTCCTGGCCACCCGCACCTCCCCCGTGACCTCCGAAAGGGCATGAAGCGATCATGAAGAACGAGTACGAAGCGAAGTTCCTCGCCGTCGACGTCGCCGGGCTCCAAGCCAAGCTCGCGGCCCTTGGCGCGGTACAGGCGTTCCCCCGCACCCTGCTCACCCGGAAGATCTTCGAGAGTGACGTCCTTGACGGCTCCCAGTGGGTCCGCCTCCGCAACGAGGGCACCCGCACCACCCTCACTCTCAAGCAGGTCACCGACGCCACGTCCATCCACGGGACGACCGAGATCGAGACCGAGGTCAGCGACCTCCACGCCATGGCCGAGATCCTCACCAACCTCGGCCTGCACGAGGTCCGTTACCAAGAGAACTTCCGCGAGGAATGGCAGCTCGGCGACGTCGCCTACGACTTCGACACCTGGCCCGACCTCCCCACCTTCCTGGAGGTCGAAGGACCCGACGAACCCTCCGTCCGCGACGCCGCAGCCCGCCTCGGCCTCGACTATTCGGAGGCCCGGTTCGGCAGCGTCGACGCCATCTACAAGAGCGAGGCCGGCCGCGACATCCTCGCCGAACCAACCCTCCTCTTCTCCGACGCCTGCAAGAGCGCGGAGCCCGCGACGGCCTCGCAACGTCCGTGATGCCCGGAGCGCAGCCATGCTGACGGAACTCTCCCTCCAGCATCGCGTCATCCCCGGGATCGCCGCCTTCGCCCGCGGCGGCCTCCCGGAGCCAGCGACGACGGACGACGGGAACAACTGGACCGACGGCTACTGCTGGCTGTTCTGTGGCCAGCAGTGGACCCGTGTCCTGTGGATCGGTCCGGCCAACGTCGCCGGAGCCCAGGCACCGATGTACGCATGCGGGCCTTGCATCAACGAACTCCAGGAACGAGTCTGGCAAGCGATCCTTCTCGCCGATGGTCCAGCACTGTCCGAATCAGTCCCACTGCCGGAGCCGGGACAGTCGCCAACAAAGGTCGGTCGCGCGAGGCACCGACGTTGCCGGGCTTGACCCCAGCAGCTGTTCGCCCGGCCTCGGATGAAACAGCTTAGGGTCAGGTTCGCCGAGCAGAGCAGTCCTTCTTGCGGAGGGGTCCACCAACGCGGTGGACCCCTCCGAGCTGCTCCACAAGTGATTGGCCGATGACACGTTGTGGACTCACCGCCTACGGCCTCCGGAGGCCCCTTCGGTCAGACGCGGCGGCCGGGCGCGACGCCGGTACATGTCCCGGTGAGCCTGGGCTGGCTCCAGCCGTGGCACTGCGGGCTTGGGCGGCTTGGGCGCGGCGGTTGGGAGTGGTGGTGATGCGCCAGGTGAGCCTGGGCTGGCTCCAGCCGTGGCACTGCGGGCTTGGGCGGCTTGGGCGCGGCGGTTGGGAGTGGTGGTGATGCGCCAGGTGAGGACTTCGGCGGGTGAGTGGGCGGTGTCGAGTTCTCGTTCGGCGGCTGCCTCCCGAAGGAGGGTCGGGAGGTGGTGGCCGGCTGTTTCGGCTTGGGCGAGGGTGGTGGCCAGGGCAGGCCAGGCGGGGTCGGTCAGGATGCGGTCGGCGTGGTCGGGGATGGCCTGGCGGACGGTGGTTTTGAAGCGCTGGGCGGTCTGGGGGCGCGGGGCGCGGCGGGTGAGGTCGGCCAGGACGGGGGCTGCGGCCTGCTGGTAGCCGGCGCGGAGGTGGAGGACGGTCTGCTGGGCTGCGGCGGCTTGTTGTTCGTAGCCGCGTTGTTCGTACCAGCGTGCGGCGGCTGCGGCGGTGTGGATGAGGGCGAACAGGACCGCTACGGCGAAGCCGCCGGCGTCCGATGAGGCGTAGATGAGGTCCTTGGCGGCGTCGCGCAGGGCGGTGGCCTTCTGATGGTCGGCGCGGATCGCGGAGCGTCGGGCCCGGTTGAAGGCGGTTGCGGCGGCCTTCAGTTCGGCCCGGCTCGCCGGTGGTGCGGTCAGGGCGGCGGTGTGCAGAAGGGTGCTGAGGGCCGCGAGCTGGGCCTGGGCTGCGGCGTCGTCGTCGGTGCCATCCAGGACGGTGGTCGTCTCGCGCAGGGCGTTGTCCGCTTGCCGCCAGAGGTCCTGGGACGGCGGCCGTTTCGCCGGGCCGGGGACGGGGTGGGTCAGAGTCTCGCGGATTCGGACGATGGACAGGTCGGGGGCGAGCTTGGAGCCGCTGAAGTAGATCGGTTCACCAGCGGTGTTGGTGTCGCCGGGGGCGGCGAGGCTGTAGCCGGTGACCTCACCGGTCTGCGTCCCCAGGCGCTTCTTGACCTGGATCCCGAGCGTGCCCAGGACGTCGAAGTACTCCTCCTCGGTCCGGACCGCGGCGAGAACGCCGTATGCCTGGTCGCGCAGCCACTCGCGGCTGGTGACGGTCTTGCCCATGCGTTCGGCCTTGGCCTGCTCGGCGCTGGTGGGGGTCTTGGGCGCGGTCAGGTCGCCGGACTTGAGCTGCCGGAGCCCGTACTCCTTCTCGATCTCCCGGCATTCCTTCTGTGCGCGCCAGCCGTCGCGGTTGGTGCGGGCGCGGCGGCCGTCGGCGCGTACCGAGACCGCAGCGATGTGGATGTGATCGTCGGCGTGGCGGACGGCGATCCACCGGCAGGCCATGTCGTCGCCGTCGGGTGCGATGCCGGTGGCCGCGACGATCCGGCGGGCGACCTGCGCCCATTCGGTGTCGGTGAGGTAGCGGTCGCCGGGCGCGGTGCGTACCGGGCAGTGCCACACGTGCTTGGCCGGCATCTTCCCGGTCTCGTTCGCGCGCAGGCGTGCGTGGAGGTCGAGGCGGTCGGCGAGGCGGGTGATGGTGGCGTTGGGATCGCGACCCGGGTCGGGTGCGCCGGTCATGTCCCAGGCGGCGACGATGTGCGGGTCGGTGTGTTCGTCGCGGCGGCCGGGGCCGAACAGGTAGTACAGCAGTCCGGCGGTGTGGGAGCCGGTGGAGACGTCGGGGACCATCAGGCCGCTTCCTTGCCGACGAAGCCGTCGAGGAGGGTGAAGGCGTCCTCGACGGTTTCTTCCACGCGTCCCAGGACCTGCTCGGCGTGCTCGGGGATGGTGCCGGAGTTGATCGCGTGGGTGATCTGGTTGAGGTTGTTGCCGGTCCGCCTCAGCTGTGCGATCAGCCGTTCCACCGTCTCCACCAGCGGGCGGGCCGGATCGTCCTCCGGGCTGCCCGCGGTGGTCTTGCCGAGGGCGTGGGCGTAGGCGGTATCGCCGACGTAGCCCGCGAAGAACTGACCACGGGCCCGGGCGGCGGCCTCAATGACACGTTCGGCGGTCGGGGTGAAGCGGATACTGCGGGTCTGGCTACGCGTCTCCTTGGTGCGCTTGCGATAGAGCGGCGTGATCAGCGGGGGATCGTCCGGATCACGCCAGGACGGCTCCTCGCCCCGCGAAGAAGAGGGCGTTGGTTGGCCGCAGGACGGGCAGACGCTGCCGGCCGACGGTTGCGGGTCGTCCTGGGTGAGGCCGCGCTCGGCCTCACCCACCCGGTCCGGCGCCCCCTGGCGCCGGGCCTTCTCCGCCCCCGCTGGGGCGGAGGCAAGCGCGGACGAAACCCGAAAGGAGTTTCGACCGCTCCAGCTTGCTCCCACTCGGGATGGGCTTGTGCCGGAGTCCGGGCTGCTGGAGGAGTGGGGGGCACCAGCATGGGGCTCGCTGGGCAGCGACTGGGCTGTGGGCAACGCTTCGATGGATAGGTCGTGATCGTTGGGCAAAAGGTCCTCGGTTCGGATTCTCGTGGTTGGAGGACTACCTGCTAGCCCGCCGGGGCAGCTGGGACGGCGTTCTGCGGCGGAACAAGACCCCTGTTCCGTCACAGGCCAGGGGGCATGTTCCGTGGCGGAACGCAGGGGCCGCGCCCAATCCGCGGTGCATGGGCGCTTCCGTCGGACTAGCCACGGCGTCCAGGTTCAGAAACTGAACGGTGGAGGGGCCGCTGTCGGAGTAGCAGGCTGCGGAAGACCGTCATCAACCCGTCCCACTCGTTGCAGGGCAGGTCACAGCAGGTACGGGTTGCCGTCCTGGTACGGGTCGACCCGTCACGGTCCCGCAACCCGTCCCGCGCTGACCTGCGACGGGACGGGTGATGCGGGTTGATGAGGGTCCGCGTCGGTCAGCGGCGCGGACCCGTACCAGGCACTGGGGAGGCGGGCGGCAGTCCCAAACCCGGCATCCCGCGCTGGGTCACCTGTGACGGAGACGGCCGGGGCCGAACCTCCGGCTCGCTGCGTTCGGCCGCTGCCGGCGGTGCATCCGCATGGGGGTCTGGAGCCTCCGGGGCAACGGGATCAGGCGCAGGGCAGTAGCGGTTCCAGGCGTCAGTGAAGTCCGCCCGCGCGTAGCCGCGGCGCTGGCCGTCGGAGAAGCGGCGGTTGGCGGGGTGGATCTCGTAGTCCGCCAGCAGCATCTGGAGCTTGCGGGCAGTCAGTCCGGCCGGGCCGTGTTCGTGCCAGGGTGCTTCGGGGTCGGCGTTCAGGGTGTCCAGGAGTTCCCCGGTGGCCAGCATCGGCGGGTCGCCGTGGGAGGCGAACGCGGCCCGGATGTCGGCCAGGATGCGGACCTTGGCGCCCCGGTCCTGCTCGTTGCCCTTCTCCCGCTCGGTCATCACCCGGCACGCCGTGCGCGCCCGCTGCGGCCACGCACCTCCTGCCAGGTCGGCGACCGCAACCAGCGGCTCCCAGGTATCCGCCGCCCGGTCCCGCACCGGCATCGCCGGGACCAGGTCCGCCGCCTCCTCGAGTCGGGTCACCAGCCATTCCGCCAGCCGGTCCCGCACCTCCTGGAGGAACGGGATGTCGGTACGGGTACGGAAATCATCGACGTGCTCGCTCTCCAGGCGCTTGCGCATCCGGATGATGACCGCCCGGTCCATGATCGTGTCCGGCAGGTCACCGATCCCCGCGATCGCCGCCATCGCGAACGTCGGGAACTTCACCGGCTTGTGCTCAGCCCCCGCCACTCGCGTGGTCGGGCGGTTACGCTGGTGGCCGGCGTTGAGCAGACCGCGCATCTCCTCGTTCTTCTCCGCCACCTTGGCGCTGCCGAAGATGGTGTCGGCCTCGTCCACCAACAGGGTCGGCGGCTTCTCGGTGATCGACCGGAAGATCGCCGACGGACTCGAGTTCACCGTGATGAACGGGTTATGGACCGTCTCCAGGAGTACGTCCAGCAGACGCGACTTCCCGCACGCCTTCGTCGGCGCCACGATCGCCAGACGCGGCGCGTGCTGCCACGCCGACTGCAGATGCGTCGCCGCGATCCACAACGTGATCGCGTCCAACGCCTCCGGACTCGGCGGGACCACGTATCGGGCTACGGCGAAACGGAGTTCGTCCAGCAACCCCGCTCCCTCGCCAACAGCGTGGTCCGCGGTAGGGCGGTCCGGTCCCCGCATCTGGTCCGCTGGTCCGCGGTGTGGTCCCGTAGTTTCGCCGGGCTGGTCCGCAGCAGCCGCAATGTCCGAACCGGCTGGTCCGCCGATGTCGTCGCCCCTGGTCCGTTGACCCGAACTTCCGGTCAACGGTACGGATGCCAGACCACCGTGGTCCGCTGCGTCTGAGGCCGTGACCTGCGAGGACCATGGTTGATCCCCCTCGCGGTCCCCGCTCGTCGTTGGTCCGGCCACCGGCCGTTCGCTGCCGGTCCGGTCCCCGGCCTGCGGACCTACCGTCCGGTCCCCCGCCGGACCAACCGCCCTGTGAGCGGACCAGCCATCGCCGGAACTGCGGCCCAGCACCTCAGTGGTCCGCTGCTCCGCGGACCGATCGGGGACCGGACTGTTCGCCTCAGCCAGTGGTCCGCTGGTGACCCGGCCTGGCTCACCCGGTACTGCGACGGGCGGCCGGGACTGGTGTGGGGATGCGCCTTCGGCGCCTGGGGTCATACGGGGCATGCATCACTCCTCGAAGGGTGGATCCAGGCTGGAACGCCCTTCCCACCGGGGTTGGTCGTTGGGGGCATCGCAGGGGGTGAAGGAACAGCGCTCACGCCGCCAGGCCAAGCAGCGCCTGCAGTTCGGCGGTCACTACTCGGTAGGAGTTGCCCAGCCGCAGCACCCGGCACGGGTACTCGCCCCGCTTAGCCAGCTCGTATCCCTTGCTGCGACCCAGACCCAGCGCTCGGTTCGCCGTCTCCAGGTCGACCGCCGCCGGCAGCGCCAGCAGCTCGGCCCGGCTCATTCCCCGCGTCATCGGACGGGCCGTCTCGGCCACACCCATGCACAACTCCGTTCGTTGCTGAAGCTTTCGGCGAACACCGCGTGGTGCTCGATCTCCCGGCTTCAGAAACAATCCTGACGAAGCTATTGTGTCTCTGTGACACAACTTGATCCCGACGATGGAACAGCACACGACAGCTACGAAGACGAGGAGGACTACGACGTACCGGAATGGACCGACCAAGTCATGGCGACCGTCGCGACCGAGGTCCGACGGCGGAGAAAAGAGCGAGGCATGAGCGCGCAGGAACTGGCGGACGCCTGTGCCGAGATCGGCCACCCGATCCCCCGCAACGTCATCGCCAACATGGAATCCAGGCGCCGCTCGATCCTCCCGCTCGTCGATGTCATCGTGCTCGCCGAGGCACTCGGCACGCACCCCGCGCTCCTGATCTACCCCTTGGGGCATGTCAGGCAAGTTCAGCGACTGCCCCTACAACACCCAACTCCCACCTGGGACGCCATGAGCTGGTTCGCCGGGGAGTCCGACTCGGGCCTGGACGCTGCCCTCGTCAAAGCGTTCCGCGCGAAGGGCCGCCAGGAAATCATCGCCTTCAACGCCTGGAACGACATGCGGTCCCATCACGACGACGCGAGGAGAGCAACAGACCCGGCAAGACGCGAGGAAGCCGAGCGGAACGCGGACCAAGCCATCAAGCGCCTCAAAACAGCAGCAGCCCACGTGCGAACCGCACGCTCGCAGATCCAGCGCATCCTCGGCCCAACAGTGAGCCTGCCACCCGATGTCGAAGCGCTCACCGCCGATATCCCCGACGGAAAGGACAGCATTTGAAGGGCTCCACCCACCGCCGCTGCTACTGCCGCGACGCCAAAACGGGCAAGCCCCTGGGCAAGAACTGCCCCAAGCTCACGACCTGGAAGCACGGCTCCTACTCCATACGCCAGGAACTCCCGCCGCGCGAAGACGGCACCCGCCGCTCCTTCAGCCGCGCCGGCTACGACACCCTCAAGGCAGCCCAGGCAGATCTCGACCACGTCCGCGCCCTCCTCGGCCTGGCGGAGTCGGACGACCCCGAAGGCATCGGGCTGATCTCGGCCATGCTGACGGAGGTCAGCGAAGAGAAGGCCCCGCTCCCCGACATCGAGGAGACGAGGCGGCGGCTGAAGTCCGGGCAGGACCTCATCGGCCGGATCACCGTCGGCGAATGGCTGGACCAGTGGCTCGCCGCCAAGCGGATACGGAAGTCGGGCATCAGCCGGTACGAGACCGATGTCCGCGTGCACCTCAAGCCCCGTATCGGGCACCACCGGCTCGACCGGCTCCGCGTCAGCCACCTCGGCGACATGTTCACTGCGATCGTGGACGCCAACGCCGAGATCCTGGAGCAGAACGCCCAGCGGAAGGCAGCGGTCGCGGAGCTGGCCACCGTCCCTTGGAAGGGCATTGAGCACCGTGCGCGCCGCAGGACCCTCAAGGCGGCCATCGACGCCATGCCGCCGATCCGGCGCGTGACCGGCCCGGCGACCCGACTGCACATCAAGGCCACCCTGCGGGCCGCGCTCAACGACGCGATTGGGCAGCAGATCATCACGTTCAACCCGGCCGCCCACGTCGAGATCGACCCAGTACGCAAGCCGAAGGCCCTGGTGTGGACGGACGAGCGGGTCACCAAGTGGCGGCAGGTGGGCGAGAAGCCCTCCCCCGTCATGGTCTGGACACCCCAGCAGACCGGCACGTTCCTCGACTTCGTCGCCGAGGACCAGCTGTACGCGATGTGGCACCTGATCGCCTTTCGCGGCCTGCGGCGAGGCGAGGCGTGCGGTCAGCCCTGGTCGGAGACCAACCTCGACGCCAACTCCCTCACCGTCTCCGCCCAGCTCGTCCAGGACGGCTGGCAGGTCGAGACCTCGGAGCCCAAGACCGACAGCGGGTTCCGCGTCATCGCGCTCGACAACGACACCGTGGAGGTGTTGAAGCGGCATCGCGAACGGCAGGAGGCCGACCGGGAGCAGTGGGCTTCAGCCTGGGCGGAGACCGGGCTCGTCTTCACCCAGGAAGACGGCTCCTGGCTGCACCCCGGCAAGGTGACCGACCTGTTCGAGCGGCTCGTCGTCGCCTCCGGCCTGCCGCCGATCCGGCTGCACGACCTCCGCCACGGCGCCGCCACCCTCATGCTCGCCGCCGGCGTCGACGTGAAGGTCGTCTCCGACACCCTCGGGCACAGCGACACCCGGATCACGCGGGACATCTACCAGAGCGTCCTCCCCCAGGTCGGCAGAAGCGCCGCCGAAGCCACCGCCAAGCTCGTCCCCCTCCAGCGCAAGGCCGAGACGGAGCAGGCGCGGAAGGCCGCGAAGAAGACGAAGGAGTCCCAGGCCAGGGCCAAGAAGAAGGCCAAGCGGAAGAAGCCCAAAACCTAGATCCAAAACCCCTCCGCTCACGCATCGCTCACGCAAGCCGTCCACCGCCGTCCGAGCGGCCGGGCACGGTGTGGGGGAGAAAAGGCAAAAGCCCCAGGTCACGGCGAGTGAGTCCTGGGGCTTTCGCGGAGCCGCCTTCGGGATTCGAACCCGAGACCTACGCATTACGAGTGCGTTGCTCTGGCCAACTGAGCTAAGGCGGCGCGCTGCGCCTTGATGCCAAGGGTGGCAGGCGCAGCGGCGCCAAGTCTACAGGGTTCCGGGGGGTGGTTCGGACCGTTGGGGGATCAAGGGGGGTGCAGGTCAGGGGTTAGGTGCACTTCTGGTCTTTGGGGGGGACGGTGTCGTCGAGGAGGTAGGCGTTGACGGCGGTGTCGATGCAGTCGGAGCCGCGGGCGTAGGCGGTGTGGCCGTCGCCGTCGTAGGTGAGGAGGTGGCCGGAGGAGAGCTGGGAGGCGAGGGAGACGGCCCAGGCGTACGGGGTGGCGGGGTCGCGGATGGTGCCGACGACGAGGATCGGGGCGGCGCCCTTGGCCTCGATGCGCTGGGCGTGGCCGGTGGACGGCAGGGGCCAGTAGCCGCAGATGAGGGAGGACCAGGCCAGGGTCGTACCGAAGTGCGGGGAGGCGGCGCGGAAGGAGGGAAGGGCGCGTTCGACGTCGGCCGGGGAGGACAGGGCCGGGGGCAGGTCGAGGCAGTTGACGGCGGCGTTGGCGTACATCAGATTGCTGTACTTGCCCTTGTCGTCGCGCTCGTAGTAGCTGTCGGAGAGCTTGAGCAGCGGGCCGCCGTCGTCCTTGAGGGCGCTGGCCAGGGCGCCGCGCAGGGTCGGCCAGGCGCCCTCGTCGTACATCGCGGCGATGACGCCGGTGGTGCCGAGGGCCTCGGTGAGCGGGCGGCTGGTGCCGGTGGAGAGCGGGTGGCTGTCCAGGGAGGCGAAGAACGCGTCGAGGTGCTTGCCCGCGTCGTCGGTGGACGTCGTGCCGAGCGGGCAGTCGGAGCGCTTGACGCAGTCCGCCGCGAACGCCTTGAAGGCGACCTCGAAGCCGCCGGCCTGGGCGCGGCTGCTCTCCAGCGCGCCGACGGAGGGGTCCATGGCGCCGTCGAGCACGAGACGGCCGACGCGCTGCGGGAAGAGCCCGGCGTAGGTGGCGCCGAGGAAGGTGCCGTACGACTTTCCGACGTACGTCAGTTTCTGGTCGCCGAGCAGCGCGCGCAGGATGTCCATGTCGCGGGCGGACTCGACGGTCGAGACGTGGCCGAGGATCTTGGCGGAACGCTTCTCGCAGCCGTTGGCGAAGCCGCGGTCGGCGGTGACGAGTTTGTTGACCTCGGCGTTGTCGTCGGGCGTGGTGTCGACGGCCGTGAACGCGTCCATCTGCGGGTCGCTGAGGCATTCGACGGGCTCGCTGCGGGCGACGCCGCGCGGGTCGACGGCGGCCATGTCGTACCGCGAGGTGACCGCGGTCGGGTAGCCGAGGGCCGCGTACTGGAGGTAGTCGATCGCCGAGCCGCCGGGGCCGCCGGGGTTGACCAGCAGCGAGCCGAGCCGTTTGCCGGGGCCTGTCGCCTTCTTGCGGGCGACGGCGAGCTTGAGGTCGTCGGCGGTGACGGGGTGCGCGTAGTCCAGCGGGACCTTCATGGTCGAGCACTGGAAGCCGGGGACGCCGCAGTCGTGCCACGACAGCTTCTGTCCGTAGTACGGCGCCAGGTCCGCGGGGCTCTCGGACGGCAGCGGTTTGAGCGAGGTGGTGGCGGGGACCGGCGACGACGCCGCGGCCTTGTGCCCGCCCCCCTCTGAGGTGCATGCGGACAGCAGCAGTCCGGTCACCGCGATCACGGTGGCCGGGATGCGGAGCAGGCGCTTGGAGTGCATCGGCGGCTCGGATCCTCCCGTCGGGTGCTTGCGAGCGTATCGGCCGGGGGGCGGGGACAGACGCTCAAGCTGTCCCCTTACGGGTGATACGCACGATTATGAGCGTCTGAGGGGGTGGGGGTGGGCGCCGCCCCGGTCGCGGCGTGGGCTTCCGGTACGGCTGTCGCGGCACCGGCCTTCGATACGGCCGAGGTGCCGCGCGCCTCCGGTACCGCCGAGGCGGCTTTACGGCTCGGCCCCTCCAGCTTCTCCGTCAGATACCCCGCGACCAGCGCGTACATCTCGCGCCGCATCCGTACGCCGTCGATGATCCGCACCTGGTCGCCGCGCGGGCGCAGGGCGGCGCGCAGGCGCAACGCCGAGGCGCGTGGGGCCAGTTCGCCGGTGGTGGCGGCCAGCAGCAGGGCCGGGTGCGGGCCCGCGGCCGGGGCGAGCGGCGGATACGTACCGGAGATCCCGGCGGCGGCGCGGTACCGGCCCGGGTGGGTCAGCGCCTCGTGCACCGCGCAGGGCGCCTGCGCGCCGAGGCCGATCACGGCGTGCGCGCCGCTCGCGGGCAGCGCGCGGAAGTGGCGGGCGGCCTCAGCCAGGACGGCGACCGGGTCCTGGCCGCAGTCGCGCGGCATGACCAGCAGGAACGGATTGGCCAGGCCGCGCTTGGCCTGTACGGCGAAGCCCTCGAAGAGGTCGGGCGCGCCGGTGGCGGGCAGGTGCGCGAGGACGACGGGGTACGCGAGGCTCGCCGCGCCCGTCGACTCGTAACGCGGCGGCAGCCAGACGCGGATGCCGTCGCGCAGTTCCATCAGGGTGCCGCCCGCCGGGTGGCCGACCGTACGCATCTCGGGCGCCGGCGGGGCGGGGGCGGGGGTACGGCTGGGGGCGGGCGGCACGGTGGCCGTGGCCTCGGCCGACTCCCCGGCGGGGGCCCGGTCGGCGCGGCCGGTGTCGCGGGAGTCGCTGAGCAGCGGCACGGCGAGCGACAGGGCGGTGAGCGCCGCGACCCCGGCCGCCCCCGCGCGCAGGGCGGTGCCGAGGCGGTCGGCGGGGAGTTCGTACGGCCGCCCGGCGCGCTCTGACCACCAGTGCCGCAGGGCGCGGTGGGCCAGCAGTACGGCGGCGGCGGTCGCCGCGAGCAGCAGGACGGACAGGACGACGTCGGCCACGGCGGAACCCCTCGGGTGCGGGTGCGCTCCCGCTGGGACGGTGCGGCCGGGTACGGGGGTGGCCCTTGGGCCGGGGCCTTGGGTCGGGCCCTTGGGCCGGGTCGGGTCCTCGGGTCGGTCCTCGGGGCGGGATGACCCCTGGGGCAGTTGGTGATTCCGTACGGCGGCGGAAGCGCGGGAACGCTGTCTGCACCTTGCAACGGCTGCGGGCCGTGGGGTGGGAGACGTTACGGGGGCGGGGGCGGGATCACCCGGACGGACCAAGGGGGTGCCCTTCCGGAGGACGAACCCCCGGCCGCCGGGGCGCCCTTCCGGAGGACGAACCCCCGGCCGCCGGGGCGCCCTTCCGGAGGACGAACCCCCGGCCGCCGGGGTGCCCTTCCGGAGGACGAACCCCCGGCCGCCGGGGTGCCCTTCCGGAGGACGAACCCCCGGCCGCGGCTCGGCCCTCAGCCCGCTCGTAGCGCCAGGGTCATGGCCTCCACCGCGAGCAGCGGGGCGACGTTACGGTCCAGGGCGTCGCGGCAGGCGAGCACGGCCTCGATCCTGCGCAGGCTGTTCTCCGGCCGGGACGACGACGCGATCTGCTCGATGCCCTCGCGGACCTCGGTGTTCGCGATGCCGACCGCCGAGCCGAGCTGCAACGACAGCACGTCGCGGTAGAAACCGGCGAGGTCGGTGAGCGCGAGGTCGAGCGTGTCGCGCTGCGTACGCGTCGAACGCCGCTTCTGCCGGTCCGCCAACTCCTTCATCGCGCCCGCCGTGCCGCGCGGCATCCGGCTGCCCGCGCCCGCCGCCGCGCCGAGGGCCGCCCGCATCTCCTCGGTCTCCTTGCCGTCGACCTCCTCCGCGACCGCCTTCGCGTCCTCCTGCGCCGCGTCCACCAACTCCTGCGCCGCGCGCAGGCACCCGCCGATGTCCGCGACCCGCAGCGGTACGCGCAGCACCGCGGCGCGGCGGGACCGTGCCGACTCGTCCGTCGCCAGCCGCCTCGCACGCCCGATGTGGCCCTGGGTCGCCCGCGCGACCCGCTCCGCCAGCGCCGGGTCGATGCCGTCGCGCCGCATCAGTACGTCCGCGACCGCCTCGGCCGAGGGCGTACGCAGGCTCAGCAGCCTGCACCGCGAACGGATCGTCGGCAGCGCGTCCTCCACCGACGGCGCGCACAGCAGCCACACCGTGCGGGGGGCGGGCTCCTCGACGGCCTTCAGCAGTACGTTGCCCGCGCCTTCCGTCAGGCGGTCCGCGTCCTCCATGACGATGACCTGCCAGCGGCCTCCGGCCGGGGACAGCGCGGCGCGCCGCACCAGGTCACGGGTCTCTTTGACGCCGATGGAGAGGAGGTCCGTGCGGACGAATTCCACGTCGGCGTGGGTGCCGACGGCTGTGGTGTGGCAGCCGTCGCAGAAGCCGCAGCCGGGGGCGGCGCCGAGGGCTCGGTCGGGGCTGACGCATTGGAGCGCGGCGGCGAAGGCTCTGGCGGCGGTGGATCGGCCAGAGCCGGGGGGGCCGGTGAACAGCCAGGCGTGCGTCATTCTCGACGCCTCGGGTTGTGGACGGCCTTCTTCGTGGGCCGTCACCAAGGCGTTTGCGTCTGCCGCCGCCGCTGTCAGCTCCGCGACTACGCGCTGCTGGCCGACGACGTCGTCCCACACCGTCATGTCGACCTCCCTTCGCCTTGTCCCCGTCGTTTCCCCGAGGACCATTCTGCGTCACCCCACTGACAGGGGTGGTCGCCTTCGCGGTGCCTGGGCCTTCCCACCCGCCCACCCGTGCGGGTGCTTTCCTCGTCTGCGGGTGCCGCCCGTGCCTGGTCGGTCCCGGCCCGGGGCACCTCCTCGGGCGACGAACCTGCGGCCACTTCCACTCGCTTCTGCCCCTGCCCGTTCGTCCCCCTGCGGGGGCACCCCGCACCGTCCCCTCCGGTCCGCCGGCACCCGACGGTCCGCTGTGGCTGAGGGAGGGGAGGGGGTGGGCGGGAGCCGGGCCCCTGCGCGACCGACCGTCCGGCCGGGGTGGCGGAGGGGGGTGGGTGGGGGCCGGCCCCCTGCGCGACCAACCGTCCAGCCGGGTGGGAGAAAGGAAGTGGGTGAGGGGGCCGGCCCCCTGCGCGACCAACCCTCCGGCGGGGTGGGCGGAACGGGTGCGTGAGGTGCGGGACCTGCGCGGCCGACATCCGGCGGGGTGGCGGAGGGGGTGGGTGGGCGAACGGGGCTGGGTGGGAGCCGGGGTGGGGTAACCGCCGGGGGCTTCGTGGGGCGCTTGGGGAAGGGCCCGAGCTCCGCAGCCCACCGGGAGGGGCCACCGGCGCAGGGCGGCCCGCCGAAGGAACCCCCACCCCCGGAAACCCCCACCGGCAGGCGGACGCCGACGTACCGGGAGGGGACGGGCCGGGGTGCCCCCGCAGAAATGCGGTGACAAGAAGGGCGCCGGATACACAGGGCCAGGTAGCCGCATTTCGAGGAGGTACCCCGGACCGGCACCGACCAGGCACAAGCGGCACCCGCAGACGAACAACCACCCGCACGGGTGGGCGGGCGGGAAAAGACAAACGGCAGAGGTCAGAGGGAGAGGCGCTGGACGCCGGAGGAAAGGGCGCGGGGATCAGTGGGAGTGGCGGGATCGGTCCAGCACGACCCCCGCCGCGCAAGCAGCCGCCGCAGCCAGACCTCGGTGGCGACCAGGTCGCCCAACCCGTCGAGGTCCGCCGGCACCCCACTCCCGTCCGCGACAGCGACCAGCGCGGAGCGCACCACCCGAGCGTCGATGAGCCCGGCATCGGCAAGCAGCGGCGCGTCAAAAAGGTCCAGAAGGTCGTCCAGCGCCAAGCGCAACCCCGTGCGGGCCGCCGCCGCAGCGGTGGAGTGGGAGTTGGCGCCCCACCCCGGCGGCAGGTCACGGACCCCGGCGCCTTCGAGGACGTCGCGCAGGACGTCGGCCCGGGCGCCGGGCCGTACGCGCAGGGCGCCGGGCAGCGCCCGGCAGGCCCGGACGACCTGGTTGTCGAGGAAGGGCGCGTGCAGCCGCTGGCTGGGCACCGCCGCGGCCTGCTCGAAGGCGCGGAAATCCGCGGCGGTACGCGCCAGGACGGCGCGGGCACGCCGCTCCCCCGGCCGGTCCATCGGCCACGGCCGCCGCGCGGCGTCCTGGAGGCGTACCGACACTTCGGCCAGCGCCTCCCCGGTGAGCCAGCGGGCGGCGGGCCCCGGCCGTACCCAGGTCATCGCGGCGAGGGACGCGGCCAGCGGCCCACTGCCGGCGGAGCCGAACTCGTGTCGCTGGAGCCGCGCCGCCGCGTCCTCCACACCCTGTTGATAAGGGGTGCGGGCGAGCCGCCGGGCGGCGCGGTAGACGGTGATCGGCACGGTGAAGGGCACGAGCGCCGGGTGCCCGAGGGCCCCGTCCGCGCGGGTGAGCGCGGCCACCGGCCGTACGAGGTGGCGGCGGCGCCGGTCCATCAGGAGGTCGGCGAGCCGCGCGGGATGCGCGTCGAGGACCTGCCGGGCGCCGTATCCGATGAGGTGGTCGGCGCCGCCCGCGGCGAGCCGCCGCCGGTTGCGTTCGGCGTCGACGAGGGAGGGGGCGGGCTCGTCGGTGAGCGCGCCGCCGCCGAGGTCGGCGTACGGCAGCGCCTCGGGGCCGCCGGGGACGACGACGTGCCGCAGCCGCGGGTCGGCGCCCATGATCCGCGCCCGCTCCAACTGCGCTTCCCTGGAGTGGAGTCCGCCGCCCGAGGGCTCCCCGCCGGAGGACCCCGGAGGTCCGCCACCCGCGAGGTCGTTGAAGGTGACGGCGAGCAGCCGCTCCCCCGCGAGGGAGCCGGGCGCGCCGGGCAGCATGCCGGGGTTGCCGGGCAGCCCCGCGGCGAGCAGCGCGAGCGTGGCGGAGGCGCTGCCGCCGGAGAGGTCGGCGCCGATGCCGGGCGCGGGGCCGTCCCCGGGGTCGGGTACGAAGCGGGCCTGGGAGAGCCGGGCGCGTACGGCGTCGACGAGCGCGTCCCGTATGCCCTCGACGGCCGCGGTGGCGTCGGCGTTGTTGGTGGGCTGGTGGCCGACGGCCAGCGAGGTGGTCTGTTCGTAGCCGCTGATCTCCGGGGCGCCGTCGCGCAGGATGAGCGCGTGGCCGGGCGGGACGCGGCGGACGCCGAGGTACGGGGTGCCGTCGCCGAGCGCTTCGGGCGAGTCGGGGCAGGCGAGGAGCGCGGCGAGGTGGGTGACGTCGAGCCCGGCCTCGATGAGGTCGGCGAGCGGGAGGGCGGCGGTCGCGTACGCCGTACCGCCCGCCCAACGGGTGTGGAAGACCGGCCTGGCCCCGGCGAGGTCGCCCAACACGGTGATGCGGCGGCCGAGTTGGAGTACAGCGGTGTAACTGCCCGACCAGGCCGTCAGATGCCGCAGCGCGCCGCCGCGGGCGGCGACCAGGCCCAGCCGCAACTCGGCGTCGCTGGCGCCGCATCGGCCGAGTACGGCGAGCCGGGCGACGGTGTGCGGGGCGCCCCCGCCGTGCCCGTTGCCATGGGAGCCGTTGCCGTGGGAGCCGTTCGAACCGCCGCCGCCCCGGCCGCCGTTGCGGTACGCGCCGCCGTCGCCGTACGCGGCACCCACCCCGCCGTACGTGTCGCCGTAACCGTCCCCGTAGGCCGCGCCCGCGGAGCCGTACGCCGCACCGTTGCCGCCGCCGAAGGCGTACGCGGCGCCGCCGCCCGGATCGGCCTGGACGACACGGACCTCGTCCGGCCGCCAGTCACCGACGGCCCACAGCGGATCCGGTTCCGACCACAGGAGTTGGGCACCGACGGGCAGGAGCGTACGGGTCCTGCTGCCGGGAACGGGACCCGCGGTGGCACTGCTCCACCCCACCAACCACCGCATCGCCGCCTCCACAGGCTGTGGACAGCCGGTACGCGGGGGGCCGCTCTGCCGCCGCCCCACTGCTCTACCGCTTCGCTGCCACGTCTGACGTCCGAAAGACCATGCTGCCACGTGAAGGCGCGCAAAGCGGCGCATGGGTGCACCAAGGAGCGCCGGGTCGCGCGCTGAGGGCAGCCGCGAGGCGAGTGTGAAACACGCATCAGCCGAAACGTCTGATTCGCGCCAAAGTCTGCGGCACATGCCGCAGTTGATATGCCGGAAAGCCAAGTACGCGACCAGGGACCGGTTGAGGACCGTTCGAGGTCGGCATGCGGGACATTAAGGGCACCCTCCGGCGCGGGCGGGGGCGGCGGATGTGGTGCAGGAGACAGTGGTGAGGGCCGTGGAGAAGGTGTGGAGCAGGTGTGGACCGCTGGTGGAGCACCTCCCGCGGACGTCGGGCGGCGAGGGCGGAGCCGGGGGCGGGCGCGCCGTCGCGGGGAGGCTTCGGCGCAAGGGGAGGTCCACGGCCCGGGAGGGCGCTGACGCACCTCCCGGGCCGGTCCGCCGCCCGCGGGGATTGTGGCAGCGGAACCCCCTGGCCCGCCGTACCACCGCCATAGCCGCCTGCCGGGGCCGCGGGCCGACCCACGGACCCTATGCAAGCGCCGCCGTCCCGGACGGCACAGAGCGCACGGCCGGGCGCACGGCCACATATACCGGGAGCACGGTCCAATGAGGTGGCGAGTAAGGGGCAGGAATCTCGCCATCCGGGACGAGACTCTTAACGGTCGGGATGCGGCGAACTACGCTGGGTGTACCCGGTTCGCACACGTACGCGCGGCTCGGGTGTCCGGCGCATGCGCCGCACCGGCCGCCGAGCGGTCACCGCGGTGGCTGAATCGGGCTCCGGGGGAGGGTGACCCCCGTACCCCACGACAAGACCAGGCCGGCCGGCCTGCCCCCCAGCGGCATCACGAGGTGAACCGCAGTGAACAGAGAACACCGCGGGCCGAACGAGAAGCTCGGCACCCTTCTCGCTCTGGCGGGCATCAGCAACGCCGGACTGGCCCGCAGGGTCAACGACTTGGGTGCCCAACGCGGCCTGACCCTGCGTTATGACAAGACGTCGGTCGCCCGGTGGGTGGCCAAGGGCATGGTCCCGCAGGGCGCCGCGCCGCATCTGATCGCGGCGGCGATAGGCGCCAAGCTCGGCCGTCCCGTGCCGCTGCACGAGATCGGTCTGGCCGACGCGGACCCGGCTCCCGAGGTCGGTCTCGCCTTCCCGCGCGATGTCGGCGAGGCGGTGAAATCGGCCACCGATCTGTGGCGGTTGGATCTTGCCGGACGGCGCGGACCCGGCGGCACGGGCATCTGGCAGAGCTTGGCCGGATCTTTCGCAGTGAGCGCTTACGTGACCCCCGCGTCGCGCTGGTTGATCACCCCCGCGGACGCCACCGTGGCCCGCGACGCGCCCGCGCCGGGCATGAACCACGTCGGTCACAATGACGTGACCAAGCTCCGCGAAGCCGCCGAGGACGCCCGCCGCTGGGACTCCAAGTACGGTGGCGGCGACTGGCGTTCGGGCATGGTCCCGGAGTGCCTGCGGGTCGAGGCGGCGCCCCTGCTGCTCGGTTCCTACAGCGACGACGTGGGCCGCGCGCTGTTCGGCGCGACTGCCGAACTCACCCGTCTCGCCGGGTGGATGGCCTTCGACACCGGCCAACAGGAGGCCGCCCAGCGGTATTACATCCAGGCGCTGCGGATGGCCCGCGCCGCCGCCGACGTACCGCTCGGCGGTTACGTGCTCGCCTCGATGTCGCTCCAGGCCACGTACCGCAACTTCTCCGACGAAGGCGTCGACCTCGCCCAGGCCGCTCTGGAGCGCAACCGCGGTCTGGCGACCGCCCGCACGATGAGCTTCTTCCACCTCGTGGAGGCCCGCGCGCACGCCAAGGCGGGCGAGGCCGCCGCCTGCGGGGCCTCGCTGGCCGCCGCGGAGGCGTTACTCGAGCGCTCCCGCGAGGGCGACGCCGACCCCCAGTGGCTCGGCTTCTACTCCTACGACCGGCTCGCCGCCGACGCCGCCGAGTGCTACCGCGACCTGCGCGTCCCGCGCCAGGTGCAGCGCTTCACCGAGCAGGCCCTCGCCCGGCCCACCGAGGAGTTCGTCCGCTCCCACGGCCTGCGCCTGGTCGTCTCCGCCGTCGCCGAACTGGAGTCCGGAAACCTGGACGCCGCGTGCGCCGCGGGCACCAAGGCCGTCGAGGTCGCGGGGCGGATCTCCTCGGCCCGCACCACGGAGTACGTCCGTGACCTGCTGCACCGCCTGGAGCCGTACAACGACGAGCCGCGGGTGCTGGAGCTGAGGGAGCGGGCCAGGCCCTTGCTCGCGGCCCCGGCGTAAACGATTCAGCCGGGCGGCCCGGCAGCGCGGGCGGGGGGTCGGCAGCAGGGATGCGCCGGCAGCACGGGAAGGCCGCCAGCACGGATGCGCCGGCAGCACGGACGGGCGGGACGGCGGCACGGATGCGCCAGCAGCACGGACGGGCGGGACGGCGGCACGGATGCGCCAGCAGCACGGACGGGCGGGACGGCGGCACGGATGCGCCAGCAGCACGGGCGTACCGGCAGCACGGATGCGCCGGCAGGACAGGTGTGCCCAGAAGCACGGGTGTGCCAGGAGCAAATTCCGGGCCGTCCGGCGGTTTCCGGCCGGTACGGCGTTTGAGGAGCGGGCCGCCGGGCTATGAGGGCCCCACAGGCAGGAGGCGTCATGACCCGCAGCACCGCACCCGCCTCCCGCCCGGAGGATGTCCTTGTCGTGGGCGCGGGCATCATCGGCCTCTCCACCGCCTACGCGCTCACCCGCGCCTCCCCCGGCATCCGCGTCACCGTCCTGGAGAAGGAACCGGGCCCCGCGCGCCACCAGACCGGCCGCAACAGCGGGGTGATCCACAGCGGCATCTACTACCGCCCCGGCTCCCTCAAAGCGCAGTACGCGCTGGCGGGTTCGGCCGAGATCGGCAAATTCTGCGCCGAGCACGGCATCCCGCACGAGACCACCGGCAAGCTCATCGTCGCCACCGCCCAGGCCGAACTCCCGCGACTGCACGCCCTGGTCCAGCGGGGCCGCGAACACGGCATCCCGGTAAGGGAGTTGGGCCCGGCCCAGATCGCCGAGTACGAGCCGAAGGTCGCGGGGCTGGCCGCCATCCACGTCGCCACCACCGGCATCTGCGACTTCCGCGAGGTCGCCGCCACCCTGGCCCGGCTGGCCGGGGACGCGGGCTGCCGGGTCCGCTACGGCGAGCGGGTCCGTACGATCGAGCGCCGCGCCGACGGCCTGGTCGCCGTCCGCAGCAGCGACGCCGAGGGCCACCCGCGCCCCGAGATCCGTACGAAAGTGCTGGTCAACTGCGCGGGGCTGCACAGCGACCGGATCGCTGAGCTGGCCGGGGACGACCCGGGCATGCGGATCGTGCCCTTCCGCGGCGAGTTCTACGAGCTGATCCCGGTCCGCCGCGGGCTGGTGCGCGGTCTTGTCTACCCGGTGCCCGACCCGGACTTCCCCTTCCTCGGCGTCCACCTGACCCGCGATGTGCACGGCGGCGTCCACCTCGGTCCGAACGCGGTGCCCGCGCTCGCCCGCGAGGGCTACCGGCGCGGCACCGTGGGACTGCGCGACCTCGCCGCGACCGCCCGCTTCCCCGGCACCTGGCGGATCGCCCGCCGCCACTGGCGCCAGGAGGCGGGCGAGATCCACCGCTCGCTGTCCAAACGCGCCTTCACCGCCGACGCCCGCCGCCTGCTGCCCGCGCTGCGCCCCGGCGACCTCGTCCCGGCCCCCGCCGGAGTCCGCGCCCAGGCCGTACTCCCCGACGGGACCCTCGTCGACGACTTCCTCTTCGCCGGCGCCGCCCCCTTCGTCCACGTCCTCAACGCCCCCTCCCCCGCCGCCACCGCCTCGCTCCCGATCGGCCGCGAGGTCGCCCGCCGGGCCCTGGAGGCCCTGCGCGCCGCGTAGCCCCGCGGACGGCGTTGACGGTTTCGCGCCTACCCCCCGGCCCCCGTCCGACCCCCGGGCCTGGCCTTACGCGGCGCGTTCGCGCACCGGTACGTGAGCCCGTACGCCGCTGGCAGCCGATCCGGGGGCCGCGGGCGCCCCGTAGAATCGACGGCATTGTGTCCACGTCACCCACTCCCCCCGCCACGCGTACGAGCGCGCCCGCCGTACGCGAGACCGATGCCGTAGCCGTAGCCGTAGCCGTAGCGGAAACCTTCACGGAAGCCGACGCCGAATCCGTCACGGAAGCCGTCGCCGAAGCCGTTGCCGGAAAGGCCGCCTCCGGCGCCGGCAAGCAGCAGCGCTTTCCCAGCGGGCCCGCGCCCGATCCGGCGGGGTCGCGGGAGGAGCACCGGATCAGGTCGTTCCATGCCCGGCGGGGGCGGATCACGCAGGCGCAGGCCGCGGCGATCGAGCGGCACTGGGAGGCGTGGGGGGTGGAGCTGGACGGCGCGCCGCTGGAGCCGGGCGCGCTCTTCGGCGACCCCGAGCTGCCCGTGGTGCTGGAGATCGGCTTCGGGATGGGGGACGCGACCGCCGCGATGGCGGCGGCGGACCCGGCGACCGGCATCCTGGCCGTCGACGTGCACACCCCCGGCCAGGGGAATCTGCTGGCGCTCGCCGACCGCCTCGGCCTGACGAACGTCCGCGTGGCCAACGGCGACGCCGTCGTCCTGCTGCGGGACATGCTGCCGCCCGCGTCGCTCGCGGGCCTGCGCGTGTACTTCCCCGACCCCTGGCCGAAGGCCAAGCACCACAAGCGGCGGCTGATCCAGCCGGACTTCCTGGCCATGGTGCTGCCGCTGCTGCGGCCCGGCGCGGTCGTGCACTGCGCGACGGACTGGGAGCCCTACGCCGAGCAGATGCTGGAGGTGCTGGCGGCGGAGCCGGGGCTGGCGAACCGGTACCCGGCGGAAGGTTTCGCCCCCCGGCCGGACTTCCGGCCGATGACGAAGTTCGAGCGGCAGGGGCTGGCGAAGGGGCACGTCGTACGCGACCTGCTGTTCACCCGTACCTGAGGGAGGCGGCGGGGACGTCCGGCGCAGGCGCGTGGGGCGCGACCGGCGTACGGGCCCGGGGACCGTCCGGCGTACGCGACCGGCGCGCGCTCCGGGAACCGTCTCTCGGCCCGTCCCTGGGCCGCCGCCGGAACCGCCCCTGACCCGCCCCTGACACGCCCGGTCAGGCCGGGCAGCGGCGGTCACCTGCGCGAACCGATGCCGACGCACCCTCGCGTACGGCCGCCCGGCCCCCGTACTGTCGACGGGTGTCCACGTTTTCGCACCCGGCTGCCGGGGCCACGGGTCCTCAGGAGGCCGCTGCCCTGCCCGTGTCGGGGCCGCCGCCCGGGACCGCCGCGCCGGGACCGCAGTCCGGGACCGCCGGATCGGGCTTCGACGGATCAGGCTCCGCCGGATCGAGTTCCGCCGTGCCGCGTTCCGACATATCCGGTCCCGCCGCGTCGGAGGCCGCCACCGCCGGGCCGCCGCCCGGTTTCGCGCCCGCGCCCGCCCCCGAGACCTGGCAGTACGCGCCCCGCCGTCCGTTCTGGGAGAGCCGGGCGGTACGTACGGGTGCGCTGTTCACGGCGCTGGCCGTATGCGGTGTGATCATCCTCGCGGTCGTGCGCCAGCACATAGGCACCGAGAGCTTCCTGGTCGGCCTGGTGCTGGCCATCCTGCCGGTGCCGCTGCTGGTCTGGGCGTTCCTGTGGCTCGACCACGTGGCGCCGAGCCCCTGGCAGAACGTGGTCTTCGCCTTCTCCTGGGGCGCGTGCGCGGCGACCCTCGTCGCGCTGTTCGCCAACGAGTACGGCGCCAAGCTGATCGCCACGACCTTCTCCGCGACTCCGACGCAGACCGACCACTGGGGTGCGACCTTCGTCGCGCCGCTGGTGGAGGAGACGGCGAAGGGCGCCGCACTCCTGCTGCTCTTCCTCTTCCGGCGCCGTCACATCGAGTCCGTCGTGGACGGCATCGTGCTGGCGGGGCTGGCCGCGACCGGCTTCGCCTTCACCGAGAACATCCTGTACATCGGCTCGGCTTTCGGCGAGGACAAGGCGCTCGGCTCCTCCGTGCTCGACTCGGCGACCGCCGCGACCTTCTTCGTCCGCGTCCTGATGACGCCCTTCGCGCACCCGCTCTTCACGGCGATGACCGGCATCGGTTTCGCCATCGCCGCCACCAGCCGCCCGCGCAGTGTGTGGCGCTGGCTCGCGCCGCTCGGCGGCTGGCTGATCGCGATGGTGCTGCACGGCCTGTGGAACAGCTCCTCGATGCTCTCGCCTGTCGGCTTCCTGACCGTCTACGTGGCCGTCATGATCCCGGTCTTCGGCCTCGTCGTCTGGCTCGCCTTCTGGGCCCGCGCCCGCGAGTTGCGCACCATCCGCACCAACCTCCCCGTCTACGCCGCCGCCGGGTGGCTGACGCTCCCCGAGCCGACGGCCCTGGCCTCGATGAAGGCCCGCAGCCAGGCCCGCGACACCGCGCGCCGCTACTACGGCGAGAGCGGGGCGCGCGCGGTACGCGACTACATCGCCTTCGCCACGCACCTCGCCTTCCTGCGCGCGGCGGCCACCCGCGGCATGCCCGCGCCGGACTTCACCGCGCGCGAAGCCGAACTCCTCCATCACCTCTGGCAGCGCAAGTCCCTGGTGCAACTCCCACTCGCCCAGGCCGCGGCGCCGCACCTCCCGCCCGCCGCCTGGGCGGCGCCCTTCCCGCATCCGCGCCAGGCCCCGATGTGGGGTCCCCGGCCGTGGGGCGGCCAGGCGCCCGGCCAGTGGGGTGCGCCCGGCGGATGGAACGCGCAGGCGCCCGGCGCGTGGGGCGCCCCCGGCCCCGGCGGCTGGGGCGACCGGGGACCCGGCAAGCACCGGTAATTTCCGCGCCCTCGCGCCCGTCGTGTCGCACTAGCCTCCGCCACGGCTCGCACCGCACCCGAATTGCCCTCGGTCGTGGCGAGTTGTCAGCGGGCCCGCGAGCGAAAATCTACGAGGTCGCCGAAGAGGTCGGCGTTCCCGCCTCGACCGTGAGCCGGGTGCTGGCCGGTGCGAACGGCGTCTCCGCGGCGACCAAGGCGCGCGTCATGGCGGCGGCGGACCGGCTGGGCCCCCTGCGCAACAGCCTGGCCGGCGATCCGGCCCCCAAGGCGTCGAACACCGTGGCCGTCCCGCTGCCCGACATCTCGAACCCGTTCTTCTCCAGCCTCGTCAAGAAGATCCAGGTCCTGGCCGAACGGTCGGGCTACGCGGTCCTGCTGTGCGGCACGCGGGACGACGAGCGCCGGGGAGTTCCTGCGCGCCGACCTGGCCGCCGCGGGCGTCGACACCGCCCACCTCGTGGTCAGCCCGCGCCGTCGGGGACGGCCGTCGTGATCGTCGAGCGGGGTACGGGCGACAACTCCATCGTGGTCGACCAGGGCGCCAACCTGCTGCTGCCCGCCGCCGACTTGCCGCGCGGGGCGCTGGCGACCGCCCGTGTCGTCCTCCTCCAACTGGAGGTCCCGCTGACGACCGTCCGCGCGGTCGCGGAACAGGCCGCCGGGCTCGTGGCGCTCAACCCCGCGCCGATGGCCGACGGCGTCGCCGACCTGCGCGACCACGTCGCCGACCTCGTACCCAACGAGTTCGAACTGCGCAGCCTGCTCCGCCGCTCGGCCCTGATCAGTCCCGACGAGCCCGCCGCCGCGGTACGCGAGGTCCCAGGCCGCTGGACGTCGTCGCCACCTTCGGCGGCGCCGGCGCCTATGTCTACGAACGGGCCCGCGACCGCGTCACCCACATCACCCCGTCGCCGGTGTCCGTCCAGGGCACCACTGGCGCGGGCGACTGCCTCGCCGCCGAACTCGCCGCCGGCTCCGTCGTCCCGACCGCGGCCGAAACCGCCGTCTGCCTCGCCAGCCTCTCCACCACCCACCCGGCCCCCCTGGCCCCCGCCCCACCACCACCCTCCGCTCCACCACCCACCAAAAAGTGATCCCCCACTGACCCCGACCTCGCCGGTGGGGCGGGGGGTCAGCGCGCCCCACCAGTACGCCCACCCCGACTACTCCCTTCGGCGACACCATCAGCCCAACGACGACGTGACGTCAGTCCACCCCGTGGAACGCAAATCGCTGCGAATGTCGGAAGCTCCTGTTACACATGAGCCTGTTCCGCGGTGTGAGGGGGAGAAATTCAGTGACTGGCGTGACACACAACGAAGAGCCGGTGGCCGGGCTCTACGAGCAGCTCATCACCGCTCGACTCGCAGAGCAGATCAAAGGGTTGGACGCTGTCGGTCTCCACGCGATCGACGAGATCGTGGGGGACGAGTCTGTGCCCCATGTGCTAGCTCGGCACGTCTCCGCGACGGTACATCGCGTCCTTCAGCACCTCACTCCTGCCGAGCGGGTCCTCGCTGCGAACCAGATTCTGGATTCGGTAAGCACCATCGACGGCGCCAAGGAGTGGATCGATCTCGTCTCCGACGGGCCGCGTCAGCTCATGGCCATCGCAGAGCAGGAGGCGCCAGGGGTCTATGCGATCCGCCCGGCGACGCCGCTTTCTGAGACAGCTCTCATCACCAACTCACCGGAGGACCCGAGCCTCGGGTTCGAGTTGCGCGCCGAGTTGGCTACCGCGGACCGCATCGACCTTCTCTGCGCCTTCGTGAAATGGCACGGTCTCCGCGTTCTAGAGCAGTCACTGAAGTCCGCTCGAGATCGCGGTGTGCCGATCAGAGTGATCACCACGACCTACATTGGTGCCACCGAGCGACGAGCCCTGGACCGCCTTGTGCGGGATTTCGGTGCCGAGGTGAAAGTTAACTACGAGACGCGATCAACCCGTCTCCATGCGAAGGCGTGGCTGTTCCGACGAAACAGCGGATACGACACGGCATACGTCGGCAGCTCAAACCTCTCCAAGACTGCTCTACTCGACGGTTTGGAGTGGAACGTACGGCTCTCGTCAGTTGCCACGGCTGCCGTAATGCGCAAGTTCTCCGCAACCTTCGATGCGTACTGGAGCGAAGCAACCTTCGAAGCGTACGACCCGGACCGCGACGGTGATCGCCTTCAAGAGGCGCTTATAGAAGCAGGCGGTGGCAACAAAGGGGGCGGTCGACCGTCGATCAGCCTGTCTGGCCTAGAGGTGCGCCCATACCCCTACCAGCGTGACATGTTGGAGCGACTGGACGTCGAACGTACGGTCCATGACAGACATCGCAATCTCCTGGTCGCCGCGACCGGTACCGGCAAGACCGTGATGGCGGCACTGGACTATCGAAACTTGCTTCGGAAGCTCGGCCGCGACCTACGTCTGTTGTTCGTTGCTCACCGTCGGGAGATCCTCGACCAGTCACTCCGCACGTACCAAGGCGTCCTGGATGATGCGAACTTCGGGGAACACTTTCATTCGGGCGACATCCCGAGCAACTGGTCTCACGTATTCGCGAGCGTGCAGTCTCTGAACGAGAAAGCGTTGAATCGACTCGCCCCCGACCACTTCGATATCGTCGTTATTGACGAGTTTCATCACAGCACGTCACGGACCTATCGCAGGATCATCGACCACTTCCAACCTTTGGAGCTGCTCGGGCTCACAGCAACGCCCGAGCGGAGGGATGGCCACAACGTCCAGGACGAGTTCTTCAACGGCAGAATCGCCGCTGAGATGCGTCTTTGGGAGGCGCTGGAGAACGACCTCCTCACCCCGTTCCACTACTTCGGGATCACCGACAACACAGACATGTCGGCGGTCACGTGGACGCGTGGTACCTACGATGATGGCGAACTGAGTAACCTCTTCACAGGAAACGACGCCCGGGCTCGACTCATTGTGCGCGCGGTAGAGGACAAAGTGAGTGACCCCGGCGCTATGCGCGCGCTCGGGTTCTGTGTGTCAGTCAAGCACGCCCACTACATGGCGGAGTTCTTCCAGAGAGCCGGGCTCAACGCGGTAGCCCTGTCCGGTGAGACGCCAAGCGCCCTGCGAAAAGCAGCGCTGGCCAACCTCAAAAACGGCACCCTTCAAATCATCTTTTCCGTAGACCTCTTCAATGAGGGCCTCGATATCCCGAATGTGGACACTCTGCTCCTCTTGCGCCCGACCTCAAGCGCAACCGTCTTCCTTCAGCAGTTGGGGCGTGGCCTGAGGCGCAGCGAGGGGAAGGCAGTCCTCACTGTCCTGGATTTCATCGGCCAGCATCGCGCTGAGTTCCGATTCGAGGAACAGTTCCGCGCTCTGACAAACCTCACGCGCAACCGCCTCCTGACCAGCATGAGAGACGACTTCCCGCAACTGCCTTCAGGTTGCCAGATCATCCTGGAGCCCAAGGCTAAAGAAGTCATCCTCAAGAACATCAAGAGTCAGATTAGCGTCAACGTCACGCAGCTCGCCAACGAGGTCGCGTCCTACGCCCGACCACTCTTGGCCGACTATCTCGACGAGAGCGGCCGGGAGATCAAGGAGCTCTACCGAGGCGCAGGCCATTCATGGACCGGACTGCTTCGGCGGGCCAACCTGATCACAGATTCTGCACCGGCCGGGGAAGCCGAACTCCTCCGGCGAGCGTCTGCCTTCCTCCATGCCGACGACCCAGTGCGGGTCAAGACATACACACGACTGCTCGCAGACGACGCACCTGCCTACGAAACTCTGAGCTCCCAAGAGCAGGCGTACGCACGCATGCTCTACTTCACGCTGTGGCCGCTGGGTGGTTTCCCCAGCTACGAAGCAGCCTTCCGCACCCTTGATCCACAGGTCGCCTTCCGACACGAGTTGCGACAGATCCTCAAATGGGGTCTCGACCACGCCGAACACGTCCCAATTCCCCTCCTCGGCACGCACCCCGGTCTTCCTTTGGCCATCCACGCCTCCTACAGCCGCGAAGAGATCCTGGCGGCTCTCGGACAGTCCGTGATCGGGGGTTTCATGCCCGGTCACTTCCGTGAAGGCGTTAAGTGGTGCGAGAACATCAAAACCGATGCATTGTTCATCACCCTGGAGAAAGACGAGAAGGACTTCTCACCTCAGACCCGGTACCGGGACTACGCGATGAACGAGTCGCTGTTTCACTGGGAATCGCAGGTACAGACGTCTGATACATCTCGTACGGGAATCCGCTACCGGACCCACGTCGACCAGGGCACCCATGTCCTCCTCTTCGTCCGCCGGTACAAGAAGACCGACATCGGCGGACCACAGCCTTGGATGTTCCTCGGCCCCGCTGAGTACGTCGAGTCGAAGGGCAGCAGGCCCATCGGGGTCGTGTGGAAGCTGACTCACACTATGCCCGCCGATGTGTGGACATACTCAGCCATCGCTGTCAGTTGAATCACCGACCGCTAAGGGCGGCTGAGAGGCACGGCGGGAGCACAAGCGGGCGTGGAGGTGGCGCTGAGCTGGGAGGTGGGGTGGTCTACTGGGGGGTTTAGTGGTGAGTGCGGGGTCTTTGGGGCGTCGCGGTGTGTGGGGAGACGGATATTTCGGAGGACGAGCAGGGGCATGAGACGCGGGCGGCGGAGCGGCTGATTTTGTTTTCGGACGCGGTGGTGGCGATCGCCATCACGTTGCTCGCGTTGGAGTTGCCTGTGCCGGAGGGGCACGATGTGTCGGAGTTCTGGCACTCGGTGCGGGCGAATGATGGGCATTACCTGGCGTTCTTGATCAGTTTCCTGGTGATCGCAATGGCGTGGGGCGAGCACCACAGGGTGTTCAGGACGGCGCTGCGGGTCGATACGCGGCTGCGGAAGATCAACATGGTGTGGCTGATGATGATCATCCTGAATCCGTTCGCCACGAAGATGCTGATCGAGGAGGGTCACGACACCGTCGCCACGCATGCGCTGCGGTGGGGCTTCTACGCGCTGTTGCAGGTGCTGGCGAATGTCACGCTGCTCGCCCTGACGTATTACCTGAAGACGCTGAACCCCACGGGGACGGGCGCCGGGGTGGACGGGAACGAGGGGGCGTACGGGGTCATCGTCGGGTTCGGTCTGTCCATTCCGGTGTTCTTCGCGACGACTTACGCGTGGGTGCTGTGGATTCTCGGTCCGCTGCTGGCCCGGCGGGTGTACCGGCGTTTCTGGGGGCGGGGCGACCGGGAGTTGCGCGACGCGTGAGGGCGCGGGCGGCGGCGGCCAGGAGAACGAGGGCGGCGAGGGCGAAGACGGCGCTGCCCGTCAGAGCGAGTGACAGGGAGACGTCGAGGGTCGGGGACTGCGTGAAGCCGACCCAGGCGTAGGTGAGGACGGCGCCCGCGGCGAGCGCGAAGCGGTGGGCGGCGGACCACGCCGGGCTGCGGGACCAGCGGAGCGCGAGGCACACGAAGGCGGCGACGGCCAGGAGCCACAGCGCGGGGTCGATCCAGTCGGGGACGCCGGAGGGGACCAGGCCGCCGCGCGCCCAGTAGACGGAAGTGGCGGCGAAGGCCGTGGCGCCGACGAGCCAGGGGCGGGGCGTCCGGGCCGTCGGGCGGGTCGCCGGACGGGCGGGGAGCGTGAAGGCCAGCGCGACCAGTACGAGAATGACGGCGCCGCAGCCGATGAGCCGCGCGGGCGAGGCCATGAAGTGCTCGCTGTGCTGCTGCGCGACGGCGAGGAAGAGCGAGTCGGCGACGAAGGCCGCGGCGACCAGCGGCAGACCGACGTTCCCCAGCCACGGCCGGCACTCCCGCCCCGCGCGCCCGCCACCCCACGCGAAGGTCTCCACGATCGCGATCGGCACGCACACGCTCCAGACCGTGTGGATCGACAACACGTCCTCGATCATCCCGACGCTCGTCCCGAGGAACGGCACGTACGTCCCCGCGTACGCGCCCGCCATGTCGAACCCGCCGTAGTGCGGATTCCACAGCATCTGGTCGATCGGCCCCTCCTCGACCAGGGCGTACGCCGCCGCGAGCACGATCATCGTCGGCCAGCCCCGGCCGAGGCGCCGCGCGCACTCGCGGATCAGTACGGCGCCGCCGCCGTACATCGGCGCGAGGATCAGGACCGACGGCAGCGCGGTGACCGGCTGATTGCCGAGCAGGAACTCCCCGATCAGGGGGGACAGGAAGAAGAGGGCCACCGCGAGCCGGAGACGGCGATACGGGCGCCGGTCGTACGAGCGCGGGTCGGCCGACGGCCGGTACGCGGATACGGTCCGGGGGTCGGATACGGTCCCCGGCCGGGAGTCGGCTCCACGGTCGGATACGGTCCCCCGGCCGGCGTCGGCCCCCGGGTCCGGGGCGGAAGCGGCGCCCCGCGGCAAAGACGTCCGTACTGCGTCATCGGAAGGCATAGCTCCGACGCTAGGCACCCGCCCCGTTCACGGCCTCGGCCGACCGGCCAGACCCGCCGGCCGACCGGCCAGACCCGTACACCAACCGGGCGGCCCCGCCGGCCGACCGGCCAGACCCGTACACCAACCGGGCGGCCCCGCCGGCCGACCGGCCAGACCCGTACACCAACCGGGCGCCCCCGCCGGCCGACCGGCCGGAGTCGTACCCCGACCGACCGGCCCCCTGCACCCACCGGCCCGGATCCCCGCCGGAGGCGCTACGGAAACGGCACCGCCGAAGGCACGGCCCCTCATTCCTCCCCCGCGTCATGCGCCAGCAACGCGAGCTGAATCCGGTTCTCGACCCCGGCCTTCCCCAGCGCGCTGGACAGATGCGCCTTGACCGTCCCGACCGACAGATGCAGCCGCGCACCGATCTCGGTGTTGGAGAGCCCTTCGGCGACGGCCCGGGCGACGGCGCGCTCGCGCTCGGAGAGGACGGCGAGCCGCTGCCGGGCGGCGTCGGCGCGGGAAGAGGACCCGGAAGCCGCGTGGGCGATGAGGGCACGGGCGGCGGACGGCGACAGGACGGGTTCGCCGCGAGCCGCCCGGCGTACGGCCTCGACGATCTCCTCCGGCTCGGTGTGCTTGAGCAGATAGCCCGCCGCGCCCGCGCGTACCGCCTCCAGGACTGTGTCCTCGGCGCCGAAGGTGGTCAGCACGATGACCTGGGGCGCGGGGTCGCGCCCGGTGAGGGCGCGGGTGGCCGTGATGCCGTCCATGACCGGCATGCGGATGTCCATGAGGACGACGTCGGGACCGTGCTGCCGTACGGCCGCGGGTACGGCCGCGCCGTCCCCCACCTCGCCGACGACCTCGATGCCGTCGGCGCCGCGCAGCATCATCTTCAGCCCGGCGCGCACCAGCGGGTCGTCGTCGACCAGAAGTACCCGGATCATGCCGTCGCCCCTCACGCCTCGCCCTTCCCCCGCGGCCGCGGATCACGCACTGATGTCGCGGGCCACGGTAGCCGTACCCGTACGGTGAACACGCCGTCAGCGCGCCCGTGTTCGAGGGTCCCGCCGTCCAGGGCGACGCGTTCGCCGAGGCCCACGAGACCGGTGCCGGAACCGGGGATCGGGCGCGGCGGCCCCGAAGTCGCCTCGTACGCATGCGGGTTGGTCACCTCGACGGTGAGGTCCGCGCCGGGCGCGCCGCTCAACCGTACGGTCACGGGTGAACCGGCCGCGTGCTTACGGGCGTTGGTCAGCGCCTCCTGCACCGCGCGGTAGGCGGTGCGCTGGGCCTGCGGGCGCAGGTCGGACGCGAGCGCGGCGTCCACGTCGTCGTGGAACTCCACGTCCTGGCCGGCCGCCCGCGCCTCGGCCACCAGTACGGCCACGTCCGCGAGCCGTGGCTGCGGCGCGGCCGTACCCTCCTCCTCCGTCCGCAGCACGAGGAGCACTTCCCGCAACTCCTCCAGCGCCTGATGGGCGTTGTCCCGGATAACGCGCGCGCTCTCCTCGATCTCGGCGGCGTCCAGGGCGGGGCCGCCGGCGCTCCTCGTCCGGTACGCCAACGCCCCCGCGTGCACGGACAGCAGCGAGATGCGGTGCGCCAGCACATCGTGCATCTCCCGTGCGATGGCGGTCCGTTCGGCGCGGCGGGTGTCGGCGAGCCGCCGCGCGTAGTCGGCGCGCTCGCGTACCGCGTCCTCCCGCAGCCGGACGAGGAGTTGGCGTCGGCTGCGCAGGGCGCTGCCCGAGGCGAAGAAGACGAGGTAGTACGCCACCGAGAAGGCCGCCGCCGTCCAGTCGGTGCCGTGCGGGTCCGACAGCAGCAGCGCGTCCGGCACCGACGCGGCCACGAACAGGCCGAGCACCGGCAGCGAACGGCGCAGCGGCTCGTACAGCGCCAGGCTCGCCGTGATCACCATCCCGGCCCCGAACACGCTGTTGGACAGCGCCAAGGCGGGTACGGCCAGCAGCGCCACGGCCATCGGGTACCGCCTGCGCCACCACAGCGACACGCACGCGAGCGCGCCGAGCGGCAGGTCGACCGCCTGGATCCACACCGGCCGGTCCTCGTGCTGCGCCGCGACGCCGTACACCACCATGCCGACCAGTACGGCGAAGCAGAGCGCGGACACGTCCACGGCCCAGTCGCGGGGCGTACGGCCGCCGGTACGGCCCTCCGGGCGGTCCTCGGTACGGAGGTCGGCGTCGGTCATTCCCCGAGCGTAGGGGCGGCGGGGGTCTCGCCGGGGAACCGTCCCCATCCGCCCTCGGGTGCCGGACGGCGGGGCGTGGCCGACGGGTGGGCGCTCATTGCCGCTGGGGCTAGTCCTCAATCGCCGGACGGGCTGATTCATCGCCTCTGGTCGCGGACCCCCTCGGCTCCCGTCCTCAAACACCGGACAGGCCGACTCATCGCCTCTGGCACACCCGCCAACCTCGGCTCCCGTCCTCAAACACCGGACAGGCCGACTCATCGCTTTTGGTCGCGGACCCCCTCGCGGAGGCGGCGGACGAGGGGCGGTTAGCCTCGGAGGCAAGGCTTCGGGGTTGGTGCGCGAGGAGGAGGACGGGATGGCTGGGGTTCCGGCGAGTGTGGTGGCGGCGGGCGGGCTGATCGGCGGCTACGGGGTGGCCCGGTGGACGCGGAAGCGGGCCCTGGGGGGCGTGGCCCTCGCGGCGGCGGGCACGCTCGCGGCCCGCGAGTGGCACGCGCGCTCGGGACCGGCGGTCGCCACGACGCTGACCACCGTCTACGTGGCGGCTTTCGCGGGTTCGCACCCCCTCGCCCGCAAGCTCGGCGCCTGGCCCGCCGTCTTCACCGTCGCGGGTGGCGTGGCCGCCGCGTCCTGGGCCGTGACAGGCCGACGCGGCTGAGGCCGCGCGCCTGAACACCGACACGGGCGCCGCGTCCAGGCCAGTCGCGGGCCCGACGCCGACGTGGCCGCCGCCACTGAGACCACGTCCCCGGCCGTGACGGGCCGACGCCGTTGAAGCCGCGCGCCTGAACACCGACACGGGCGCCGCGTCCAGGCCAGTCGCGGGCCCGACGCCGAAGCCGCGTGCTTGAACGCCGACGTGGCAGCCGGTCGCGGGCCGACGCTGAGCCGCGTGCTTGAACGCCGACGCGGCTGAGAGCCGCGTGTTTGAATGCCGCGCATGGACGACGATGTCACGACCGGCGGCGGGGCCGCCGGTTCCGGATCGGCGCGGATATGGATCGGCGCGATCCCGTCGATGGATCCGGACGGCGTGGAAGTGATTCTGGACCTCGATCTGGACTCGCCCGACCCGGCGGAGCGGATGATCTGTCTGCTGCTGAACCGGGGGCACGAGGGCGAGGAGGGCGTCTTTTATCTGCTGCCGGACGACCTCTCGGCGCGTTATGAGCGGATCGGCGAGCGGTTGGCCGTGACCGTGCTGTCGCACCACGCGGTGCTGGACGCCGATCTGGGCGAGACGGACGAGCTGCGGACGCACCTCGCCGGGCTGGCCCGCGATCCGCTCGACGCCGACCGTCTGGTCCTGCTGCGGCGCGAGATCGTCACCGACTTCGTGCCGGCGGTTCAGGACGACGGCGCGCAGCCGTTGCTCGTCATCGAGCACACCGATGCCGCCGCCACGCTGGCGGATGTCCTGCGCCAGTTCGACGAGGGCGAGACGGGTGTCGCTGTCCTGTCGACGACGCCGGACCGGAAGGGCTGAACGAACCGGCCGCATGCCAACGGCCCTGGCGTCGGGGGGGGAGCGCCAGGGCCGTCGGGGTTAACCGGAGGAGCGGTCCCGGGTGGAGCGGGACCGTCCCAGATGGTTCAGACGGCGATGTCGTGGGCGCGGAGCCAGACGGCCGGGTCGATGGGGGCGGCCCCGGCGGTGGGGCGGACCTCCAGGTGGAGGTGGGGGCTGGTGACGTTGCCGGTGGCGCCGACGCGCCCGATGGTGTCGCCGGTGATGACCTCGCCGGAGGTGACGACCATGGTGGAGAGGTGGCAGTACCACAGCTCGGTGCCGTCATCGAGGGTGAGGATCACGCGGTAGCCGTACGAGCCCGCCCACCCGGCCGAGGTGACCGTACCGGTGTGGATGGCGTGCACCGGGGTGCCGGTGGGAGCGGCGAAGTCCTGACCGGAGTGGGTGTTGGCCCACAGGGAACTGGCCTCGCCGAAGCCGTCGGTGAGCGTGTACGAGGCGAGCGGCTTGAGGTACGAGACCGCGAGGTGGGCCAGGCGCTCGGACTCGGCCTTGGCGGCGGCCTCGGCATCGGCCTTGGCCTGGGCTTCCGCCGCGGCCTTCGCGGCGGCGGCCTGCTCGCGTACCTTCTGCGCGGCGGCCTCGCGGGCGGCCTGCTGGGCCGCCGCCTTCTCGGCCGCCTCGCGCTCGGCCTGCGCGGCGGCGTCCCGCTGCCGCGTGGCCTCGTCGATGATGCGGGCGCGCAGGGCCTCACCGGGGTCGGTGGGCGCGGGGGCGGCGGACGGGGCGAGGTCGACGGAGGAGGCGGCGACGACGACGGCGGTCGTAGCCGTGGTCGAAACCGGCGCCAAGTCCGGGGTCGGAGCCAAGTCCGGGGCCGTGGCCGTATCGGCGGCCGTGCTCACGGAGGTGTCGGGGGCCGACACGTCCCGTACCGCCGCGCCGAAGAAGTCCCCGGCCGTGGGCAGCGCCGAGACGCCGGGGGAACCGGCGGGCGAGACCCCGGTCGAACTCGGGGGCAGGTCAAGGGAGTCGGGGAGTTCCGGCAGGTCCGGGACCGCTATGGGCGCGGGTACGGCGTCGGCCGCGACGGCCACGCCCCCGGCCCCTACGGCGGCCATCGCGGCGACGCCGAGGACGGTCGAGCCACGGGCCACGGAGCCGACGGAGCGCTGGCGCGGAAGCCGGTGACGGTTCACGCCCTGAACGCCGTAAGCGCCGTATCCGCCCTGCGCGCCCGCGGCACCGGGGTCGCCCTGGGCCGCGGCGTACGCGGCGGCTTCGGCAGAGACAGAGGCAGAGGCAGAAGCAGAGGCTTCGGCAGAGGCGGCGGAATCCCCCGGAGAATTCCAGTCGTCCCACTCGCCGGGGGGATCGGCCGCTGGGGCCGCCGGGGCGGGAGCGTAGGCAGGCTGGTTGGACGCCACGCGGGCGCACTCCTTTCCTTCCTTGTCGCCTACCGGGTTAGCTGACGGGTTCGGAGCAGGAAGGTCTCCTACGGGCCTGGGTGCTGCCCGATTCACCCCATTGGACCCCTCCCGTACGCCAGGGTGTGGCGAGCGGGAGGGCGGGTCCCCGGTTCCCGCGGACGGGATTCGGCAAGCGCGCGGTGCCGCCTCTGTGGCGGTGGTGACAACCGCGCTGCGTTATCGAACGTTAATAGAGCCGGGGTCGTTTTCCAAGCCGAATCAAAGAGTTGACGTCGGGAACCAAACGGTCACGGAGTGCGTGATACGGGTAAACCCGGCACCGGATGTGGCCGGGTAGTGATGTGAGTGTGTGTCAGTTGTTATGCACAGGGGGACGGTTCGATTACGTACGGTCAGGGCTCGGCGCCGATTCCGTGCGTACGGCTGCGTACGGCGTCGACCGGCGGCCGGGGTCCGGCCGTCAGGCAACGGACGGCGACGGGGCCGCAGCGCCCTCGCCACCGGTGTGGACCTCTGCCAATTCGCGAATCGCTTGGCAGGTCACGCACCCGCACCCCACCATGAGCAGGCCCCGTACTTCTGTCATGCACTCGTCCTCTCCATGACGCCCAAGGGAGCTTTTCATGGCACGCCCCAGCGACCCCCAAGTACCCGAACTGTCAAGCCCGTTGGGTCCGGCCGGTGGATCCGGCCAGGTTGGGCGCGAAGTCGACGCCTCGGGCACGCCCGGCGTTACGTCCACGGGTGCGTCCGGGGTCATGTCCGGGGTCCCGGTCCCGTCCGGGGCCACGCTCGGCGTGGCACCCACCGGCTCACCCGGGCGCATACCCGACGCCCCCGCCGGGGCCCCGCTCGCGGCGGAGCCGCCCACCCGGCGCTCGCTGCTGCGCGGCACCCTCGCCTTCGGGGCCGCCGTCACCGTCGGCGTCACGGCGGACCTGACGTCCGGGATCGGCCGCGCGTCGGCCGCCACCGTGGACTACCCGTCGGCCTCCTGGACCCCGGCCAGTTCCGGCAACTACACGGCGTCCAACCGTACTTCGACCTACCCGATCAACCTCGTGGTGATCCACGTCACCCAGGAGTCCTTCACCGACACCATCAGCCTCTTCCAGGACCCCTCCCACGCGGCGGCGGCCCACTACGTCGTCCGCTCGGGCGACGGCGCCATCGCCCAGTGCGTCCGCGAGCGCGATGTCGCCTGGCACGCGGGCAACTGGGACTACAACACCCGCAGCATCGGCATCGAGCACGAGGGCTGGGTCGACCAGCCCGCCTACTTCACCACCGCCATGTACCACTCCTCGGCCGCCCTCACCGCCGAGATCTGCGACAAGTACGGCATCCCCAAGGACCGCAACCACATCATCGGCCACGTCCAAGTCCCCGGCACCGACCACACCGACCCCGGCCCCAACTGGGACTGGGTCCGCTACATCCGCCTGGTCAACGGCACCTGACGCCTCCGGCGCGGAGTCGGCGCGGAATCGGCGCGGAATCGGCGCGGATTCGGCGCGGATTCGGCGCGGATTCGGGGGACGCCGCCCGAGCGGACGGCGGCCTTCACCTCATGGACGTGGCCGCGTCCAGGGGAGGCAGAAGGTCGCCGTGGTGGAGGCGCAGGAGCCGGTCGTGGGCGGGGGTGAAGAGCGCGCGGCCGGTGTCCGCCGGTACGTCGCCGGGGGCGGCCAGTGGCGGGAGTGCGGCGGCCGGGAGGGACGTGTGACCCGTCGCGCGCAGGAGGCGGGCGAGTGCCTCTTCGCGCGCGGGGCCCGCGAGTTCCTCGTCGGTGATCACGCAGACCGCCGGGTGGCGGAGGAGCCACTGGCTCCGGCGGGCCTCGTGCATACCGGGGAAGCCGGGGTCGGTCAGCGCGAGGGTGATGCGGGCGTCCAGGGTCGGCAGGGCGGTGAGGATGTCGCGGTAGACGAGGTGTTCCGGCAGGGAGCCCACCTGGCCCTCGGGCCGGGTGAGGGCACGGATCTGGCTGATGATCCGGTCGCGGATGTCCCGGTGGTGGAAGACGACCGGCGGCCGTCCGCCGGAGTGCCAGACGCGCAGGAGGTCGGCGTCGGCCCGGCGCAGGTCCAGACCGGTGACGTACCAACAGCCCCTGTCCGGCAGCAGATCGAGCAGTTCGGCGGCGGGCAGCCGGGCCAGCCGGGCTTCGGCCCCGGGGTCCACGGGTGAGCCGTGCGTGACCGGCTGGCCCAGGCGCGTCCACCACACCCGCCACAGGGCGCTGACCGCGTCGTGGAAGGCGGGCTCCAGGTCTTCCCTGTCGACGCCGTTCGGGCTCAGCTTCAGCAGGCGGGCGGCCCTCTCGGGACCGTAGGCGGCCGTGAGCAGCGAATACACCTCACCAGGACCGGGCTGCCGCGTCCCGGCCGACTGATCTCCGCTCATCGTGCCGAGCGAGGCATACCCGAGCGCGCCGGTGATCCCGGCCACCACCGGCGTCCTACTGCCCGGCAAAGACACGACGATCAAGTGGGCTGCGGACATGTAACTCTCCGAGGAAGTCGGGGCGGGCGGTCTTGGGGCCGTTGATGAGCGGCCTGGGGGGTACGGGGCCCCTGGGCTTACGGTCACGGGGCCCGGTCGCGGGTACGCGACATACGTGTGAGGCCCACCGGTACGCGGACCGCACCGGCGTACGTGGCGAGCCGCGCGCGGGGCGCGCGGACATGCGGTGCGAGGGGCGCTCGGCCGCCCGGGCATCCGGGACGGCCACGCAGGGCGCGGGGGTACGCGGTCGGCGGTGTGGCGGTCACGCCGGAGTACGTGGCGGTCGGCGCCTGGCCGCCGGCGCGGCGCTCGTGGCCACACCCGTACCGACACCCGGAGCAGCGCTCGTACCAACGCCCGCCACCGTAACCATCGTTGTACCCGCCGTTGCCGTCATCCGACCGGCCGCCGCTCGCCGCTCCGCCGCTCCCGCCCGGGTCAGACGGACGACACGAAGACGGCGGTGCAGACGATCCCGCTGCCGCCGCAGTGGTTGCGCGGCAGGCTGAGCGGCGGGCCGGTCTGGTTGCCGCGGCCCAACCCGCTGCCCGCGACCGTCGCGCCCGCCGTCCGCACGCCGTGGTCCTGGTGGAGGCAGGCCTTGCCGAACACCGCGTCGCCGACCCCGAGAACGCTCGCGTGCGCGACACCGGCCGGAAGCAGCGCCGCTCCCGCGACCGCGCCCAGCACGGCGGCCCGCGCGCCCAGCTCGCCCACGCCGCCGACCATGTCCCGCACCTCTGCGCCCATCCCGTTCCTCCTTGGTCCGGACCGGGTCCTGCCGCTGACACCGACCATGCCCACCGCATATTCGCGGGGCCACGCCCTGGTCAACGAGCCACCGCCGGAACTGACACGCTGCGGCGGCGATCACGGAACACCCCGAAGGACGCACGTCGGGCCTCGGCGGCGCGGGCCCAAACCCCAGCGGGTCAGCGGCTCAGCGCCCTAGCGACTCAGCGGCTCAGCGGCTCAGCGGCTCAGCGGCTCAGCGGCTCAGCGTGATGACCGGAATCGTGCGCCCCGCACGCTGCTGGAAGTCCGCGAAGAACGGCGCGGCGCGCACCTGCTGCGCCCAGAGCCGGTCGCGTTCCGCGCCCTCGGTGATGGTGGCCGTGACGTCGAAGGACTCGGTGCCGACCTCGACGTGGGCGGCGGGGTCGGCGCGGAGGTTGTAGAACCAGTTGGGGTGAGTGGGACGGCCCCCGTTGGCGGCGAAGACGACGAGGTCCGGGCCGTCCGTGGCGTAGGCCATCGGGGAGGTGAGGCGGCGGCCGGTACGGGCGCCGGTGGTGGTGAGGAGCAGCAGAGGGAGACCTCCACCGCCCAACTGCCCTCCGTTGGCGCGGAATTGGTCAATGATTAACTGATTGCGCTCGACTCGCTCTGACACCGGCCCGGTCCTCCAGGATGTCGCCGACGCCCCCGTTGGGCGTTACGCCGGGTCCGAACCTACCCGCACCGACACGTGCGCCGTGGGTCGTACGGCCGACGGCCTCGTATCGGCTACGACCAGGTGTCCGCGTCGCCGCCGACCCACTGGATCAGGTCGGTCTCCTCGACCTCTATGTCGTCCAGACCGGCGCGGCGGAGGAATTCGACGAGGTCGGCTATGCGGTGGGCGCGGCCCACGTCGGTGCCGCGGATGGTGACCCGCCGCCCGCCGCCGGGGCCCGGCGGGTGCACGGTGATCGGCGGAGTGTCCATGACACCAGCCTGCCCCGCCTGCCCCGGGTCCGCACCCCGGATCAGCCGCGACCCGACCGGCCGGGCCCGCCGCCCGACCCCGGACCCGGCTCCCGCCCCGATTCCACACCCGATTCCGGACCCGATTCGGGACCCGATTCGGGACCCGGCTCCCGCCTCGCGCCCCCTGCGGCCTCGGCCGCCAGTGCGTCCAGCACCGGCAGCCCCGCGACCAGCAGCCCCCTGCCGTACGACCGCCGCCCGCCCGCCTCCAGCAGGCGCCACAGGCCGGGGTTGGCCGCGAGCACGCGCGGGTCGAAGGCGGCGCGCCCGCCGTCGGCGTCGATGAGGACGAGCCGGGGGGTGCGGCCGGGGAAGAGGTGGATACGGACCAGGCGGTCGGTACGGACGCGGTGGCCGCGCAGCACGCCCCGCACCCGGAGCCAGCCGTCACCCGCGGTGACCAGGGGCGGACACAGGGCCCCGAAGACGGCGGCGGCCAGCGCGGTCCAGAACGCGGCCCGCACGGGGTCGAGCGTGCCCAGCGCCCAGTCCGCCGCCGTCAGCGCCGCGAGCAGGCCGCTCGCCACCCCGAGGGCGACCCGGAATCCGGCGCGCCACCCGTGGTCGTACGCCGTCGCGGGCCGATGGACGCGCACATGACCGGGCAGCCGCCCGTACGCGGATACGTGCGCTGATACGTGCGCGGCGCCGCGCGGGTGCGGGCGTCCGTACGCCGAACCGTGCCCGGATCCGTACCCGGATCCGTACCCGGCCGCGGGCCCGTACCCGTGCCCGGTCGCGGGCGCGTGCCCGGCCGACACCGGGGAAGCCCCCGACCGCACCGTCTCGACCGCCTCGCCGTATCCCATGTCTCCGACGCTACGGGCGCCCGGCGGCCCCGTACCGACCGCTGACGTGTCCCTGACGCCCCCGCCCGCGGTCTTGACGCGGCCCTGACGCCGACCCGCCGCGACCCCGCAACCCTGACGCCGTGCTGCCGCGACCCCGCAACCCTGACGCCGGGCCCCCGCGACCCCGCGCCCCCGGCACCGGGCCCCCGGACGCTGGCCCCCGCCGCTCACCCGGCTGCCGTATTCGTTCGCGCGCCGCCCCGCTGACCTGCGGCGCGGCCGTACACCCCGGTAGGACACGGCCTGCGCCGTCAAGACGGTGTCAACGTGGCCGTCCGCCGCGCCAGGGAAGCGTTAACAGCGCCGGACGGGCCCCCGTCAGGCCGTCTCATGAGCGATGTCCTTCCGTTCACCTCTCCACACGATCCGGGGTTCTCGCCCATGTCCGATGTTGTCTTCGTCCTCGTGACGGTCGCGGTGTTCGCCGTGCTCGCCCTGGTGGTCAAGGGGGTCGAGAAGCTGTGAGCGCCGAGAACGTCGTCGGCCTCGTCGTGGCTGCCTGCCTGCTCGTCTACCTCGTGCTGGCCCTGATCTTCCCGGAGAAGTTCTAGTGAACGACACTCTCGCGGGCTGGCTCCAGATCACCGTCCTGATCGCGGCACTGGCGCTGTCCTACCGCCCGCTGGGCGACTACATCGCCCGCATCCTCACCACCACCAAGCACCTGCGCGTCGAGCGCGGCATCTACCGGCTCGGCGGCGTCGACGGCGACGCGGACCAGAAGTGGTCGGCGTATCTGCGGGGTGTGCTGGCGTTCTCCGTGGTGTCCGTGCTCTTCCTCTACGCCTTCCAGCGGCTTCAGAACCACCTGTTGCTGTCGCTGGGCTTCGCGCCGGTCAAGGCCGACCAGGCGTTCAACACGGCCGCCTCGTTCGTGACCAACACCAACTGGCAGTCGTACTCGGGTGAGGTGACGATGGGTCACCTGGTCCAGATGACGGGTCTGGCGGTGCAGAACTTCGTGTCGGCCGCCGTCGGCATCGCCGTGGTCGCCGCCCTCATCCGCGGCTTCACGCGCCGCAGGACGGACCGGGTCGGCAACTTCTGGGTGGATCTGACGCGGATCGTCGTACGGCTGCTGGTGCCGATGGCGTTCGTCTTCGCGATCGTGCTGGTCGCGGCGGGTGCGGTGCAGAATCTGCACGGCGTCCACGAGATCACCACGCTGATCGGCGACAAGCAGTCGATCACCGGCGGTCCTGTGGCCTCGCAGGAGGTCATCAAGGAACTGGGCACCAACGGCGGCGGGTTCTACAACGCCAACTCCGCCCACCCCTTCGAGAACCCCAACGGGATCTCCAACATCCTGGAGATCTACCTGCTGTTGGTGATCTCCTTCTCGCTGCCGCGCACCTTCGGCAAGATGATCGGCGACCACCGCCAGGGGTACGCGATCCTCGCCGTGATGGGTCTGATCTGGGCCGCGTCGGTGGCGCTCATCACCGTCAACGAGCTGCACAGCGTGAGCAGTTCGGCCGGTCACGCGGCGGGCGGGATGATGGAGGGCAAGGAACAGCGGTTCGGGATCTGGGCGTCGACGCTCTTCGCGGCCTCGACCACGCTCACCTCGACCGGCGCCGTCAACTCCTTCCACGACTCGTTCTCGCCGGGCGGCGGCGGCATGACGATCTTCAACATGATGCTCGGCGAGATCGCGCCCGGCGGTACCGGATCCGGTCTCTACGGCATCCTGATCCTCGCGGTGATCGCGGTGTTCGTGGCCGGGCTGATGGTCGGCCGCACCCCGGAGTACCTGGGCAAGAAGCTCGGCGCGCGCGAGATGAAATTCGCGTCGCTGTACATCCTGGCCACGCCCGCGGTCGTCCTGATCGGCACCGGTACGGCGATGGCGCTGCCCGGCGAGCGCGCCGCGATGCTCAACTCCGGTCCGCACGGCTTCTCCGAGGTGCTGTACGCCTTCACCTCGGCCGCCAACAACAACGGCTCGGCGTTCGCGGGCCTCAGCGTCAACACCGAGTGGTACAACACCGCCCTCGGTCTGGCGATGCTCTTCGGCCGCTTCCTGCCGATGATCTTCGTGCTGGCGCTGGCCGGTTCGCTGGCCGGACAGCAGCCGGTGCCCGTCACCGCGGGCACGCTGCCCACCCATCGGCCGCAGTTCGTCGGCCTGCTCACGGCCGTGATCATCGTGGTCGTCGGCCTCACCTACTTCCCCGCACTCTCGCTGGGCCCGCTCGCGGAAGGTCTGCACTGATGTCCGTCACCACTGACAGGCCGCCGTCCCCCTCGGGGGGCCGCGGCGCCGCGGCGGCGCAGCCGTCGCACCGGATCTCCGGCGGGCTGCTCGATCCCAAGCAGTTGCTGATCTCGCTGCCCGACGCGTGCCGCAAGCTCGACCCGCGCGTCATGGCCAGGAACCCGGTCATGTTCGTGGTCGAGGCGGGCGCGGTGCTGACCACGCTCTCCGCGATCAAGGACCCGAGCATCTTCGCCTGGGTGATCACCGCGTGGCTCTGGCTGACCGCCGTCTTCGCCAATCTGGCGGAGGCCGTCGCCGAGGGCCGCGGCAAGGCGCAGGCGGAGACGCTGCGGCGTACGAAGACCGAGACGGTGGCGCGTCGGCTGGTCAACTGGAGTCACGGGCAGGGCACTTCCGCCCCGGGGTCCGCGGGGGCGGTCGCCGAGGAGCCCGTGCCCGCCGCCGAACTCCGGCTCGGCGACCACGTGGTGGTCGAGGCCGGGCAGATCATCCCCGGCGACGGTGACGTCGTCGAGGGCATCGCGTCGGTGGACGAGTCCGCGATCACCGGTGAATCGGCTCCCGTCATCCGGGAGTCGGGCGGTGACCGGTCGGCCGTGACGGGCGGCACCCGCGTGCTGTCCGACCGTATCGTCGTCAAGATCACCTCCAAGCCGGGCGAGACGTTCATCGACCGGATGATCGCCCTGGTCGAGGGCGCGTCACGGCAGAAGACACCGAACGAGATCGCGCTGAACATCCTGCTGGCCTCGCTGACCGTCGTGTTCCTGCTGGCCGTCGTCACGCTCCAGCCGATGGCGATCTACGCGGGCGCCGAGCAGTCCATCGTGATCCTCGTCGCGCTGGTCGTGGCGCTCATCCCGACCACCATCGGGGCGCTGCTGTCCGCGATCGGCATCGCGGGCATGGACCGGCTGGTGCAGCGCAATGTGCTGGCCATGTCGGGCAGGGCCGTCGAGGCCGCGGGCGACGTCAACACCCTGCTGCTCGACAAGACCGGCACCATCACCCTCGGCGACCGGCAGGCCGCCGAGTTCCTGCCGCTGGGCGGCGCCGACATCGGCCGGCTGGCCGACGCGGCGCAGCTCTCGTCGCTGTCGGACGAGACGCCCGAGGGACGGTCCGTCGTGGTGCTCGCCAAGGAGCGGTACGCGCTGCGCGCGCGGGCCGAAGGGGAGCTGCCGCACGCGGAGTTCGTGCCGTTCACGGCGCAGACCCGGATGAGCGGCGTCGACCTCGTCGAGGACGGCGGCCAGCGGTCGCTGCGCAAGGGCGCGGCCTCCGCCGTCATCAGGTGGATCCGCGACGCGGGCGGACAGCCGAGCCCCGAGGTCGGCGAGATCGTGGACGGCATCTCGGCGAGCGGCGGCACACCGCTGGTCGTCGGCGAGATCGTGCGCCGCGACGGCGGGACGACCGCGACCGTGCTCGGCGTGATCCACCTCAAGGACGTCGTCAAGGCCGGGATGCGCGAACGCTTCGCGGAGCTGCGGACGATGGGCATCCGGACGGTGATGATCACCGGCGACAACCCGATGACGGCCAAGGCCATCGCGGAGGAGGCGGGCGTGGACGACTTCCTCGCCGAGGCCACCCCCGAGGACAAGATGGCGCTCATCAAGCGGGAGCAGGCGGGCGGCAAGCTCGTCGCGATGACCGGCGACGGTACGAACGACGCGCCCGCGCTCGCGCAGGCCGACGTCGGCGTGGCCATGAACACCGGCACCTCGGCCGCCAAGGAGGCCGGGAACATGGTGGACCTGGACTCCAACCCGACCAAGCTGATCGAGATCGTCGAGATCGGCAAGCAACTGCTCATCACCCGTGGCGCGTTGACGACCTTCTCGATCGCCAACGACGTGGCGAAGTACTTCGCGATCATCCCCGCGATGTTCACCGTCGCCTATCCGGGCCTGGACAAGCTCAACGTCATGGGCCTGCACAGCCCGCAGACGGCCATCGCCTCCGCGATCATCTTCAACGCGCTGATCATCGTCGCGCTGATCCCGCTCGCGCTGCGCGGTGTCCGCTACCGGCCGTCGTCCGCCGCCGCCCTGCTGAGCCGCAACATCTGGGTCTACGGACTCGGCGGCCTGGCCCTGCCGTTCATCGGCATCAAACTCATCGACCTGATCGTCCAGTTCATCCCCGGACTGCGCTGACCGCCGCCTCCGGGCGAGCGACACCTCTTCACGAAAGGAAGGTGCGACACGATGTTCACGTTCCACTCCAGCGCGGTCCGCAGGCACCTCTCGGCGCTCCGCGTCCTGCTGCTGATGACCGTGATCGCGGGGATCGTCTACCCGCTGGCCGTCACGGGCGTCGCCCAAGTCGCCTTCAGCGGCAAGGCGAACGGCTCCGAGGTCACGCAGAACGGCCATGTCGTCGGGTCCCGGCAGATCGGGCAGAGCTTCGACCTGCCGAAGAAGAACCCCGACGACGCCGACGAGGCGGCCCGCCCGGACCCCAAGTGGTTCCAGCCGCGCCCGTCGGCCGGCGGCTACGACCCGCTGGCCTCGGGCGCGTCCAACCTCGGCCCCAACGACCCGGACCTGGTCAAGACGATCGAGCAGCGCCGCAAGGACGTCGCCGCCTTCGACGGTGTCGACCCGGCCTCGGTCCCGGTCGACGCGGTGACCGCCTCCGGCTCCGGCCTGGACCCGGACATCTCGCCCGCGTACGCGTACGAGCAGGTGAACCGGGTCGCCAAGGCCCGCGGGCTCTCCGCGGACGCGGTACGCGAGCTGGTCGCGCACCATGTGTCGGGGCGCGAGCTGGGCTTTCTCGGCCAGAAGCACGTCAATGTCCTCGACCTCAATCGCGCGTTGGCGTCGCGGCACTGATCCCGTAGCGATCGGCGTACAGAGATCCGTACCGAGATCCGCGGAGAGATCCTTCCGGGTATTTCCCGGGTGCGCCGTCGGCCCTCCGGTATACGCTTCCGCCGAAACGGATGCGCGTGCCGGGGGGCTTTCGCATTCTCGGGGCAGGGGGAGGGCCATGACGGACCGGCTCAGTGTGCGGAGCGTTCTCGGGCGGGTCGAGGCCATTGAGGACTGGCTGCTGACCTCGGAGGAATGGCGTGCGGTGGGGGCCGCGCTGGACGCGTTGAGTACGGCGCTGGCGGACGGGAGCGAGGAGGGCGTGCGCGACGCGCTCGGCGCGCTCCAGAGGCTGGAGGAGTCGCGGCGCGCGCTGGCGCGTCCCGGCCCGGTGAAGTCCTTCATCCCGCAGCGGCAGCGCGAGCAGCGCAACATCCTGGTGCGGCGGCTCACGTTGGACCTGAGCAGCGAGGACCGGGGCCCGGCGGCCGGGCCTTCGACGGGCGGCGGCCCCTCGGCGACCGGACCCGCCACCTGATGCGCGGCATCGTCAAACCGGCTCTGCTCATCGCCTGTTTCGCCCCCACCGCCCCCGCCGACGACGAATCCGCACACGCCTATCTCAACGATCTCTGGCAGGCGTGCCAAGCGCTCGGCATGACATCGCCGATTACCGGACTTCCGTTTCACGCGGCCCGCTTACCGGCCATTCCCGGCCATACGAAGGACCTGGAAATCCTCGCGGCGGGCGAACGCGGCAGCGCGACCTCCGTTCACTCCGCCTTCGTCTTCGCGGAACACGACACCGTTGGCCTGATCGCGCTGCTCGCCCCGAATGACACCCATTCCGGCCTCGAACAGTGGAATGACCTGCTGACCGAATGGAACACGGCGGTCGCGAGCACCGGACGGCCGGGTGCCGGGCCCCCGCCGGACGAAATCCTCGGCGAATTCCGCGTCTTCGAGGCATTGCGCCGGCGCACCGTCGGCGTGAACGACCAGACGGTGTGCGAGGAGATACGCCGATACGGTCCGCCGGTGCCGGGACCGGGTTCCGTCAGCGGTACGGGGTCGGTCAGCGGGACGGGCTCCGGCGGTACGGGTTCGGGCAGCACGGCCGCGGGCTCCGGCGACGGCGCCTGGTGGCGCGGCTTCGACCGTACCGACCACGGCTTCGACGTGTGGCGGCCCGACGAGGACCCGGCGCACGACGCCGTCTCCCACCTCTACGTGCTCGCCCCGGCCGCGCTGGAGGCCGAGTTGGACGCCTGGGCGTGGGCCGTGGACGGCGAGAGCGGCCTGCGGCCGCTGACCCGCTATCTGCTGCACGCCTCGAAAGTGCGGTACGAGGCACGGCAGTACGCGGCCGACGAGCCGGTGCACGTACGGGTGGACGTGAGTGAACGTCATACCCGCGAGTTGCTGCGGGAGTTGGAGCCCGCGGCCGCCGGGCAGCCGATCGCGCTCGGCCGGGTGCTGCGGGCGGCGGCGCTGCTGGACGGCACGCAGCTCGGCGCACAGGGCATGACGTGGACGATCACCGGGCTGCGGCAGTTGAGCCGTACGGTCGCCATCGCCGCCGCCAACATGCGTATCCACGCGCCCGTCGTCCACCGCCGGGGCCCCGGCGCGTCCTGGCCCGAGGCCGACCTCGCGGCGGCCGAGGCGCTGATCGCGCAGGCCGAGAGCGACCAGGTGTATCTGGAGACGACGCGCGAACGCGCCGAGGCGGCACGGGCGTTGGCGACCACCATCGTGGACCGCGCCTTCGACGACCGGCGCGGGAAGCTGACGCTCATCCAGGGCTCGGTGCTGGGCGCGGCGGCCACCGCGCTCGCCGCCGTCCAGTCGTTCTCGTACCACGTACCGCTCTCCCGCTTCCTCCAGTCCCCCACCATCGCCGTCCTCACCGCGCTCGCCCTGGCGCTGCCGCTGACCGTGCTGCGCTGGGCGGGGGTCAGGGCGACCACCTCCTACGCGTGGCTGGTCAGTTGGGCGGCCGGGCTGGTCGGCGCGTCCCTGTGCTGGCTGGTGACCGTCCTGGTCCGCCGCCACCTCGGCCTCGGTCCGCTCCCCGTCGCCGTGACACTGCCCTGCGCCGTGGTGTCGGGGCTGATCGCGTACGGCGCATCCCGCTGGCTCACCCGACGGCACTGAGGTTTCCCATGACATCCGCGTCACCCTCCCCAGAAGGCGCCTTAGGCCCGGCGTCCCGCCCCGCCCCCGCCCCCGGCGGTCGATCCGCCTCCTCCGCCATCCGCGCCTTCGTCGAGACGCTGGACGTCGAGGACCTGATCACCCGCTTCGACGTCGACTTCGACATCCCCATGCGCCAGTCCGACGCCGTCGGCATGCTGCGGCTCGCGGACGCGCACAGCCCGGCCCCCGGCGGCGGCACCCGGACGACCGCGCGGCGCGTCGGCGCGTACTGGTGCGAGATCGTCCGGGCGGACATGGCGTACGAGCCGCTGACCGGCCTCCAGCTCATCGACGCGTCCAGGGCCGACGCGGAGGGGCTCCTGGCGCGCCTGGAGCAGGCGCCGGACGAGTTCGCCTCCTACGCGGTGGCCCGCTGGTACGACGGCGTCGGCCGTATCCGATACCGCCTGGGCGACTTCACCCCGGCCCGGATCGCCTTCGGTACGGCCGTGCGCACGGCTGCGGCGGCCGGGCTGTGGTGGGTGCTGCCCGACCTGCGGAGCAATCAGGCGCGCGCCGCCTTCGAGGAGCGCAGCCAGACCGCGCGCGACCGCCCGGGAGGCACCGACGCGCACGGTCTGGTACCGGAGCTGGAGGCGCTGTGCGCCGATGTCCGCGCCGGTCTGGCGGAGTTCGGGATCGCGCTGCCCACCTCGCCCGACGCGCCGCCCCGGCACCGGGAGTTCCTGCGCGGCTACGCGAACGCCCTGCACAATCTGGCGACGGCGGTACGGCAGGACGGCGACGCGGGCCGGGCGCTGGAGGTCATCGGCGAGTCGCTGGTCGTCAGTCGGGCCCTCGGCGACTCCTACCGGGTCGCCCAGTCGGCGAATCTGAGCGCGCAGTGCGACCCCGCGAACGCCGTCGCGTACTACGAGGACCTGCTCGACCAGCCCTGGGCGCGCGGCGCCCGGATCGCCCGGCAGAATCTCGCGATCAGAAGGGGCGGCCCCGAGGGGCTGGCCGAACTGGCCGCGCTGCTGGACGAGTTGGAGCAGGACGACAGCGGTATCGGCCGGCAGACCGGGATGGACGTCGACTTCTACGCGTACACGGTGCGCGGCTACGCGCGGGTGGCGGGGCAGCTCCCGGAGGACAGCCGTCCCGCCGATGTCCTTGACCGCCGTCTGACGATGGCCAGGACCGTACGCGGCGCGGTCGCGCTGCCGGTCTACAAGCGGGCCTACGCGCGGCACATGCGGCCCGCGTATCTCCAGGCCATCGCGGCGCGGGTCGAGACGGGCGACGGGTCGCGGGAGAATCTGGAGCAGATCCTGTCGCTGGTCGAGGAGTCCTCGGGGCGCGAACTGCTCGACCTGCTCGGCTCCTCGCGGCCGCCGCTGCTCGCGCCGCCGACGGCCCGTCAGGCGGGCGCCGAGGTAGGCGGGTCCGGGGCGGAGCCGTCGCCGGGCACGGGGCGGCGCGCGGCTCCCGGCACCCTGGCGGACGAGGAGGCGGAGCGGCTGCGGACGCTGATCGTGCGGCGCGAGCAGGAGTACGAGGAGTGGTTTCTCCAGCACCCGCTCACTTCGGTCACGCACGACGAGGACATCGCCCACCAGCTCGTGCAGTACACCCTCAACCACCAAGGGTCCTGTGTGGTGCGGTACTTCAGCTACGTGGCGCCGGACGGGGTGCGCCGCGACGGCGAGGCGGGTGCCGCCGTCGCGGACCGGCTCGGGGTCATGGTGTGCCGCGACGGCCTGCTGACGCTGCTGCCCGCCGTCCCGTACGACGACGTGACCGCGCTGGCGCGGGAGGTGACCGCCGACCTGGAGGCGGGCGCGCCCGGCGCCGAGACCTGCCACCGGATCTGGGACCTGCTGATCGCGCCGGTCTGGGAACACGCCACGCGCGGCGGCCCGTTGACGCACCTCACGATCGTCCCGACCGACGACCTCTTCGCGATGCCGCTGCATGTCGCGACCGAGCGCGGCGACGCCCGGCCGCTGGCGGCGCGCGTACCGCTGTCGCACTCGGTGAGCGTCGCGGCCTTCGTGACCCGTGGACGGCACCTGCTCAAGCGGCAGTTGGCGGAGCGGGACGACGACCTGGCGGCGCTGCTGGTGACCGACGCGCACGCGACGGGCCGCGAGGTCGTCGGCACCGGCTGGCCGCCGGACCACATCGTGCTGGCCGGTGACGTCTTCGGCGGCTTCCCCGACCCCACGACGGCCCCCGGCGCCGCGCAGCGGCACCCGGCCGACTGGTCGGGGGTGGCGGCGCTCGTGGAGTGCAAGCCCGAGTTCTTCGTCTACGCCGGGCACGGCACGTACGTGGACACCGCCGAGGGCGCGGGGCCGCTGCTCAACCTCGGCCAGGAGGACGTCCTCACGCAGTTCGACCTCGCCCTGCACCTGAGCCTGCCGCGCAACAAGCTGACCGTGCTCGGCGCGTGTCTCGCGGGCCAGGGCATGCGCTCGGACGGCGGCGACGTGCTGGGCTTCATGCGGTCGCTGATGGTCAGCGGCGCGGGCGCGATCGGCGTCCCGCTGTGGAAGGTGCTCGACACCACGATGGTCGCCACCGTGCGCGCCCTGCTCCGCGAGAGCCGTCGTGTGCTGGGCCCCGGACCGGCCGGCACCGGCGTCTTCGACGTGGTCGAGGCCCTGCACCGGCACTACCGGCAGGACATCGAGACGTACGACGGGCTCGCCGCGCGCGTCGAACGCCTGCCGCTGGCGCTGTACTTGTGAATCTATGATCGGGCCGGGCGACGGCCGGCAGGCCGACGACCACCGACGACGGGGCAGGAGACGGGGATGGGCATCGCCGAGGACGAGACGCCGGGCAGCGGTTCCACCGGCGCGGAGGGGTCCGCCGCCGCCGACGACGACAAAGCCGACGCCGCCCGGGAGGCCGACCGGGTCCGGGAGCGGCGCCGCGCCCGGCTGGCGGCGTACGACGAACTGCGCGCCCTGCGGCCCGAGTTGTTCGAGAATCCACCCGGCGCGGCCGTCGAGATCCTGCTCGACAGCGCGGACCAGGACGAAGTGACCCGGCAGACGGCCGAGTTGGCGGTCGCCTTCGGCCTGTCGGAGGACGTCGGGGACATCGGCGTGGTCTACCGGGATCCGTATCTGCGGCTGGTGCGCGACGCGGTCCGGTTCAGGAGCGGCCGTCTCGGTACGTACATCCGCGCGGTGGGCGACACCGCGATCGGCGGGGCCGCCGCGCTGCCGGTGCTCAGCGACGGGCGGATCGTCCTGCTGCACCACTTCCGGCACGCCACCCGCGCCTGGCACTGGGAGATCCCGCGCGGCTTCGGCGACGCGGGCGAGGGCGGCGAGGCGACCGCGCGGCGCGAGGCCCGCGAGGAGCTGGGCTGCGAGGTGCGCGAGGTCGTGCACCTCGGCGCCTTCGCCTCCGACTCCGGACTCAGCGCGATCGCCGACCAGTTGTACCTCGCGCGCGTCGACGCGGAGGACTTCAGCGAGGAGCCGGACGAGGGCGCACTGGAGGAGGGCATCGCCCGGAGGCTGGCGCTGACCCCCGAGGCGTTCCACGCCATGCTGGTGGACGGCGCGATCTCGGACGGTTACACGCTGTCGGCGTACGGACTGGCCACGGCGCGCGGGCTGTTGGAGCGGCCGGGCGGCTGACGGGCGCGCACCTGTGACGCATGAGGCAGGGCGTGACGTGAGGCGTCCGGTGTGACGGTCGGTGAGCGATGTCACCGGCGGAGTGCGCCCGGCGCGAGCCCTGGCGCCGTACGCCCTCTGGTGGAGCGGTATTTCCCGTTCCGCTTGCGCGGACACCGCGAGTGACGGTGGACTGTACGCCTGCCCCGCCACGACCACCCGGAGGGCTCATGCCGACGTCTCGCGGTCTCGACGTCTCGTCGTACCAGGGCAATCAGGACTGGAAGTCCCTGGCCAGGAGCGGCATCACCTTCGCCTTCGCCAAAGCGAGCGAGGGCGAGCACACCAAGGACAGCGCATTCGCCACGCACATCGCGGGCATCATCGGCGCCGGACTCGTGCCGGGCGCCTACCACTTCGGCTGGCCGAATCAGAACGCGGCCACGGAGGCGGCCAATTACGTCGCCGCCGTGAAGTCCCATGCAAGAAAAGGCTTCCTGCACGTCCTGGACCTGGAGCGCCGTTCGGACGGCGCCAACTACTCGGGCCGTACCGCCGCCCAGATCCGCGCGTACGCCTCCGCGTGGATCTCCGCCGTGCAGAAGGCGTTCCCCGGACAGCGCGTCGGCGTCTACACCTCCGCCGACGACATCGCGGCCAAGCACCTGCCCGCCAATTCGGCCTTCCTCTGGTACCCGGCGTATCCGGCGGGCGCCATGTCGTACGCCGACGCGGAGAAGCGCGCGCAGCCGTCGCCGTCCGGACTGCGCCCGCTGTTCTGGCAGTTCACCAGCACCCCCATCGACCGCAATCTCGCCTACCTCTCCCCCGCCGCCCTGCGCGCGTGGGCGAGCGGCACCCCGGAGGACGACATGCCCGATCCCAAGGACCTGTGGGCCTACAAGGGCCAGCTCAACGGCAAGGCCGACCCGCACGACGCGTACAGCTATCTGCGCGGCACCAACGCCGACGTCAAGACGCTGATCACGCGCCTGACCGCGCTCACCGCCACCGTCAACACCCTCGCGCAGGCGCTGGCCACCGCGAATCCGGCGCTGGACACGGACACCCTGGTGTCGAAGGTGCAGCAGGCCATCGACGACGCGGTGGCGGCGGACGCGGTCCCGGAGTAGCACCCGGCGGCCCCGCCCCCCCGGCCCGCCCTGCCACTTGTCCCGATTCGGTGTCCCGTAACGGCGCTTTGTGGGGCCCGAGTTGCGCGCGGGGTCCTCCGCCAGGTATCCACAAGCGGTGATGCTGCGGGGGAAGGTGACACCATGGCCATGGCTGGACTGACGGCTGCCTGGAAGCGGTCCGCGCCGGGACGGCTGTGGAAGCAGGCCACCCACATAGAGTTGATGCACCGTTCGATGGGCTTCGCCGCGCTCGGCTTCGTCACGCTGATGCCGCTGCTGGTCGTGGTCGCCGCCGCGACGCCGTGGGAGAACCGGCCCGGCTTCGCCCAGTGGGTCGTCGACGGCATGGGCCTGAACGCGGACGGTTCGCACAGCGTCCGCAGCCTGTTCGCGGCGCCGCGCAACATCCTGAGCGCCACCAGCGCGTGGAGCCTGGCCTCGCTCGCCTACTTCGGCCTCACCTTCGTGGCGAGCGTCGAGACCGGCTACCGCAAGATCTGGGACCTGCCGTCCGGGCCCTGGCACCGCGACGTGCGGCGCGCGGTGTGGCTCGCGGTGCTCACCGCCTATCTGTTCTGCGAGTCGCAGAGCGCCGCGCTCATGGGCAGCGGGCTGCTGCGCGGCGGCGTACGCATCGTCCTGACCTTCGTCCTCGGCGTCGTCTTCTTCGCCTGGGGCCAGCGCTTCCTGCTCGGCGGCGGCGTGGACGTCCGTACCGCCCTGCCCGGCGCCGTGTTCACCATGCTCGGCCTCGCGGGCCTCCGGCTCTTCTCGCACCTCTTCTTCGCCCCGATGATCGTCTCCAACGCCGTCACGTACGGCCCCGTCGGGACCGTGCTCACCGTCGTCACCTGGCTGGTCGGCGTCGGCTTCGTCGTCTTCGGCGGCGCCCTGCTCGGGCGGCACGTACGCGACGGGCGGATGCTGCGGCAGGGCGGCGAGATTCCCCGGCCGCAGCGGCCGGAAGGGTGGTACGAGGAGCCGAAGGAGACGGCACCCGGTGTGCTGTGGCGGTCGGACGGGTCGGGCGGGGCGATCGACTGAGGCGGGGTCGGGGCCCGGGGGCCTTGGGCGGGAGCTTGGGCGGGACCTTTTGCGCGGGGCCTTGGGGGGATCTTCTACGCGGAGCCTTGGGCGCCGGGCCTTGGGCGCCGGGCCTTGGGCGCCGGGCCTCGCGCGGCCCCTGGAGGGGGCTCAGCTCGCCGCTGTGGCCGTCTCTCCGAGGAGCGGTGCCGGCGGGACGACGTCCCGTGCGGCGGTGCGCAGGGCGGCGCTGCGGGCGCCGTCGATGCCGGTGAGGACGCGTACGGGCTCGGGGAGCGGCGCCGGGGGTTCGAGAAGCGCCGCGGGCTCCAGAAGCGGTGCGGGCTCCGGGAGTTGGATGGCCGCCGCCATCTCCGTCGCGCTCTCCGTGATCGCGATCCGGCCGCCGAGCCGTGGCGCCGGAAGCGCGCCCGCGTCACCGCGCAGCAGCAGCCGTACCGCCGACCACGGCAGGTTCACCCCGGTGAAGGCGGTCTGAAAAATGCCCGCGGAGGCACGGGGGTTGGCCTCAAGGAGCACCGGTCGGCCCCTGCGGTACCGGAGTTGGACGTTGGACAGATACGCGAGCCGGAAGTGCCCGACCAGCCGCCGCGCGATGGCGACGAGCGCGGGATCGTCCAGCAGCAGCCGGTAACGCCCCTGCTTGGAGCGGGCGATGCCGGTGAGCATGGCGCCGCCCGGAGCCGACAGGCAGTCCACGCTGACCTCGGGCCCGTCCAGATACGGCATCACCAGGAACTCGGGTACGGCCTCGCCCTCGTCCGCCGCCCGCTTCAGCGCGCCCGCCACCGAGGCCACCGACGCCAGGGGTACGGGCGCGGCCAGCAGGTCCTTCAGCCGCAGCGGCCGGTCCTCCAGGATGCGGAAGCCGAACGCCGAGAACTCACCGGCGGGTTTGACGCACATCCGCTCCCCGGTCTCCCCCAACTCCCCGACCGCCGCCCTGAACCCCTCGGCGTCCGACACCACGCGCCACGGCGGCACCGGCACCCCGGCCGCCCGCGCGGCCTCGTACGTACGGCCCTTGCTCGTCAGCACGTCGACCGCCTCGGGCGGTGAGCACATCAGCCGCGTGCCGACCGCCGCGAATTCCTCCGCCCGCCCGGCGAGCGCCGCCAGCCGTCTGGGCGGGATGAGCACGTCGATCGCGTGCCGCCGGCAGAATTCGACCGCGAAGGCGGCGTATTCGTCGTCACCGACGTACCGCGGCTCCGACTCCCCCACATCGCACGCCGCGAGCGCCGGCGCGTCCCGCAGCACATTGGTCCCGTAGATCCGTACGTCCACCGCGTCCGGGTTGTCGCGCAGCATCCCCATCACCTGGGTCGTGGCCACCCCCGCGCTGCTGAGCCATATCCGAAGTGCTATCGCGATACTCCTTCGCCCTCCGTGCGAACCCCCCAGAGCCCGCCGTCCGACCATGCGGGCGCAAGCCGCCGACGGCCCTGGAACCCCAAGGCCGCGCGCCTTTCCCCGATCATGTGTGAGCGCACCTTAACCCCGGACTGTGACGCCCACATTTCCCACCCGCTTCAACTCGCCAACATCACCGGCCGGGACGGCGGCGCGCCGTCGCTCACCAGGTGGTGGCGAGCCAGGCGGTGACGGCCGCGAGGGCGATGAGGGCGATGTTGAGGCCGGTGACCTTGGCCTCGCCGCGGGAGAGGTGGAGGGCGGTGGCCAGCACCTGGAGGACGAGGAAGCCGAGCGCGGCGACCAGCGCGAGGACGGGGGCGACGCCGGTGAGCGGCGGGAGCAGGAGCCCTGCGGCGCCCAGGATCTCGACGGCGCCGATAGCGCGGACCGCGGGCATCGGGACGGTGTCGACCCAGCCCATCATGGGCGCGAGCCGCTCCTTGCTCTGCGTGGTCTTCTTGCCGCCCGCGTAGAGGTGGAAGACCGCGAGCAGTCCGGCCAGGATCCAGTAGGCGGTCTCCATGGTGCGTCCTCCGTCATGGTTACGACTTGTAAGTAAGCACACGATCGGTGACTATGGAGGCGCTTACAAAAGGCACATGGATGTGCCTTACGCACACGGACCGGCCGCGGTGCCGGCTGTTGTACGACGGGCTGTGTGCTCCGGGCGTGTGCTGTGTGATCACTCGACGGAGGGCGCCGATGTCGAAGTACCGCCACTCCTGCCTCATCCGCGGCGACGGCGGCCGTGCGATCCGGGGCATCCTCGACCGTGTCGGCGACAAGTGGACGCTGCTGGTCGTCGCCACCCTCGACGGCGAACGCCTGCGCTTCACCGAACTCCAGCAGCGCGTCCCCGGCATCTCCCAGCGCATGCTCACCCGCACCCTGCGCCACCTCGAACGCGACGGGCTGGTCTCCCGCACCGTCTACGCCGAGGTCCCGCCCCGCGTCGAGTACGAGCTGACCCCCCGGGGCCGCACGCTCATCGCCCCCGCCGTGGCCCTGGCCGAGTGGGCGGTCGACAACAATCCGGCGATCGAACGGAGCCAGGCCACGTACGACGCCGCTGGCCGCCAACCCTGAGGACGGTTCCGCATGAAGCGTGCTTACGACGACGAACGGCTCGCCCGCTCCTACGAGTCGGGCAACGAGATGCCCGATGACGCCCTGCGCGCGTGGGTCGGCCTGATCGGCTCCTACGTCGACCGCCCGGCGCCCGACGTGCTCGAAGTCGGTTCGGGGACAGGGATGTTCGCGGCGGCGATGGCCCGGTGGATCGACGGCGCGAGCGTCCTGGGCGTGGACGCCTCCGAGGCCATGCTGGCCGAGGCCCGGCGGCACCACCCGCACCCGTCGGTGCGGTACGCGCACGGCACCGCCGAAGCGTTGCCCGCCGCCGACGACGCCTTCGACCTCGCCCTGCTCTCCCGGGTGATCCACCACTTCCCCGACCGCACCGCCGCCGCCCGCGAACTCGCCCGCGTCCTGCGCCCCGGCGGCTCGGTCGTCGTCCGCACCACGTTCAAGGAGCGCCTGGACGCCGTCGTCTACGACTACTGGCCTCCCCTGCGCGCCACCGACGCCCTCCGCTTTCCCGCCGAGGACGACGTCACGGCCGAATTCACCGCCGCCGGCTTCGACTTGCGCCAGATCCGCTCCTTCGTCCAGCCCGTGACCCGCAGCCTGCGCGACTACCACGCCCGTATGACGACCCAACCCCAGTCGAAATTCGCCCTGTTGACGCCGACTCAGTTCTCCTCCGGCCTCGACCGGCTGGCCGCGGCGGCGGACCGCGAGCCGTACGACAAGCCGGCCCCGGTCGACGAGCGCTACGACGTGGCCGTCTTCACGCTGCGGTGAGCGCGGGCCGCGTGGGGGAAGTCGCATGCGTGACCTCGTATTTTTCACCTCGCACGCGTGACGTCCCATGAGTGAACTGGTCGACCCCTGGGCGCCTCCACCGCCGACCCGGGCGACGAGGACGACTACCTCCCCCTGACCACCGCCACCCTGCGCGCCGTCTCCCAGGTCACCGGCGGCGCCCTCTCCCCCGGCCCCTGGGGCGACGTCCCCCACATCCTCCACCGCGGCCCCATCCTCTTCTCGTAACCCCCGAGGCGCGAGACCTCAAGGCTCCGAGGCCCCGAGCCCCGCCCTTCACCGAGGACGGCCGAGTGATCGGCGTCGTGTGGCCCGCCGGAGCGGCCCGCGAAGGCTGAGGTCAGCGTGATCATTCGTCTTCTTCACCTGCGGCCGCGTCTCCGCGCAGAAAGCACGACGCAGAGTCGGCGCGGGGGGCGAGAGCCGCCAGGAAGCGCTTGCGCAGGCGGCGCCGGAGCATGCCTGCCGCCTGATCCGGTGCGACCAGTCGAGCTTCGGCGAGTTCGTCGTCATGTGGCCGCAGGAAAGCCGCTTCCTCGCGACCGAGCGTGCCGCCGTCGAAGATGAAGGCGAGGTGATCGTCCCAAGGGCCGTGCGGGGGAACCCAGTCGACGACGAGAAGGCCGTGGAGCGTGACGTCGAGGCCCAGTTCCTCCCTCAGCTCACGGCGTGCCGCATCATCCGGGGCTTCGTTCGCCTCGGCCATCCCGCCCGGGAGGTCCCAACCCGGCTTGTAGGTGGGCTTCACGAGCAGGACCCGGCCTTCCTCATCGCGCAGGAGAACGTCGGCGGAGACCCGTTTACGGGCCTGCGTAGCGTTGCCCTCGGCGAGATAGGCGTTCCAGGCTTCGGGGTCGGCGGGGCTCGGCTTCATGGGGGCGATCCTCCGCAGGGCGCGCGAGTGAGGTCGGCGACTGTTGCTTACCCCTCCCCTCCGAAGTGCCACAGGGGTGGCGTGTAGTTCTCCGGGCGGGTGGAGATCAGGAGCGCGCGCAGGTCGCGGCGTTGGGTGCCGGGCAGTCCGAGGGCTTCGGTGAGGCGGCGGAAGGTCGTATGAGTGATGCCCTGGGCCCGGGCCGCTGCCGCGATGTGGGCGACGCGGGCCAGGACGGCGGCATCGTCGAATGCCACGGACGTCCGGTCGGAGAGCCGTTGGGCCTTGGCGCGCTCGTAGTCGATCTCCGAGAAGCCGCAGACCTCGCGGCTGTGCCGCTCGGCTTCAGCCAGGCTCGTGGTGGTGCGGACCGCGCGAGCCAGTGCGTTGCGCTCGGCCGCCTCCCCCAAGTCGGCCTCGTGGACGGCCGGTCCCTCGTCGGTGAGCGGGACGGGGAGTCCGGAGTCCCGGATTTCGCAGAGGCCGCGAATGCCTCGGGCTGTGGCGGCCAGCATCGCGGTGGCCTCGGAGGGGTGCCACTCCAGCACGGCGCTGACGGGCTCGACCTGCTCGGCCGTAAGCGTATGAACGCGGGAGCCCAGGCGGTCGCGCAGGACATCGGCCGGGATCTCCCCGTCGAGACCGGGTCCGGCCACCAACAGGCGGATCGGCACGTCGGCCCGAGCGCAGGCTGCGAGAGAGAGCGCGTCCCCGAGCGGACTCTTCAACCCGGGCTCGTCACCGCGCGCGAGGATGTCGCCCCCGACATCCAGGAGATCGACGGTCGAAGGGGAGAACTCCGCGATCAGCTCGTCCAGTTGACGTGTCATGCCTTCGGCGCCGTGATGGGGGTCCAAGAGAGCGAACGTGTAGGTCAGCTCCGCCGCGAGCCGCGGCAGCGTGGAACCGGCGGGCGCGACGGGCCTGGCGTCGGCGGGAACCGCCCGGACGCTGTGCGTAAGCCGCCGAAGGCCCCTGAAATCCGCCGCCCTGCGGGGCCCCGGCACGGGATCGACGATCAGACGGTCCCACGCGTACGTGAGGATCACGGCAGGCTCGTCACCTCCGTAGAGGGCGGCGTCCACCACCGCGGCGGCGACCGCGTCGCCCCCGCCGCCGGCTGCCACGATCAAGCGCGTCATGCGGCCAGCGTACGAGCCTCGGGGGTTGGCCAGTGGAAGATCCACGGGGAACGTCCGATCTACGAGAACCCGTGGGTGAACGTGTGGTTGGTCGATGTCGAGCAGCCGGACGGGCGGCGGTGGGAGCACCATGTGCTCAAGCTGCGACACCTGGCAGTGGCAGCCGTGGTGAACAGCGAGAAGCGGGTCCTGATGATGTGGCGCCATCGCTTCATCACGGACTCCTGGGCCTGGGAACTGCCTATGGGCCTGGTCGAGGCCGACGAGACCCCCGCCGAGGCCGCCGCCCGCGAGGTCATGGAGGAGACCGGTTGGCGCACCAGCGAGATGAAACCGCTCATCTATGCCCAGCCGGCCAACGGAATCACCGACTCGGAGCACTTCGTCTTCCGCGCCGACGCGGTCGAGTACGCCGGTCCGCCGACCGAACTCAACGAGTCCGACCGGCTTGAATGGATCCCGCTGTCCGAGTTGCGCGGCATGATCGACCGCCGCGAAATCGTCAGCAGCGGAACGCTCGTGGGAGTCCTCTACCTGCTGCTGGACGAGGCCGGACTCTGATCAGCCTGCTGTCTCCGCCAGCCGGGCGTCCAGTTCCGCGACTGGCCGGAACGTGCGGAACGGCATGAGCAGGTCACGGAAGTCCCGCAAATGCGCGGGACGGCGACCGCGATCCTGTGGCGGGAGATCGCCGAGCAGGACGCCACGCCGTGGAATAGGACGATGGCGGAGCATGCGACGACGCTGGCACTCAGGCTCCCACGCGACAGTGCCCCGGCCGCTCGAAGCAGCCGGAGCACCGTGAATTCGCAGGTCAGCGCCTCGTCACGAGACCTGACCCCGTAGGCCGTGTGGGACTTGAACCCACAACCAATGGATTAAAAGTCCTGGTCAGAGGGTGCCGAACGGTGGTGAGCGGTGGGCGGCCGTCCGAAAGCCGCAGGTCAGACGCCAGCAGGTTGCCGACTTGTCCGGCAGGAGGTGCCGGGTGCTGGCACATCCGCTCACGCATCGCTCACGCATTCGGCCGTGCGGCTGGCCTCGTTCCATCGCTGCCCCGTGGCTTCGCCAGCTAGTCGTCAGTATGACGTGAAGTCGCCCTGAACGGCGGCCCAGCAGTCCCGGATCTGAGATGCTGAGGCAGATCGAGAGGGGCCGCGGCGATGCAGTGGAAGATCCACGGGGAACGTCCGATCTACGAGAACCCCTGGGTGAACGTGTGGTTGGTCGATGTCGAACAGCCGGACGGGCGGCGGTGGGAGCATCACGTGCTCAAGCTGCGACACCTGGCAGTGGCAGCCGTAGTGAACAGTGAGAAGCAGGTGCTGATGATGTGGCGCCACCGCTTCATCACGGACTCATGGGCGTGGGAACTGCCTATGGGTCTGGTCGAGGCCAGCGAGACCCCGGCCGAGGCTGCCGCCCGCGAGGTGATGGAGGAGACCGGTTGGCGTACCAGCGAGATGACGCCGCTGATCTACGCCCAGCCGGCCAACGGGATCACCGACTCGGAACACTTCGTCTTCCGCGCCGACGCGGTCGAGTACGCCGGTCCGCCGACCGAACTCAACGAGTCCGACCGGCTTGAATGGATCCCGCTGTCCGAGTTGCGCAGCATGATCGACCGGCGTGAAATCGTCAGCAGCGGAACGCTCGTGGGAGTTCTCTACCTGCTGCTGGACGAGGCCGGACTCTGATCAGCCTGCTGTCTCCGCCAGCCTGGCGTCCAGTTCCGCGACTGGCTGGAACGTGCGGAATGGTGTGAGCAGGTGACGGAAGTCCCGCAAGTGTGAGGTCACACGGGGCGAGTCGACGGTCGTGGACAGGTTCAGGGCGTCATTCGCCGCTCGGCATGCCTCCTCCACCTGGCCGCGTTGCAGCTGGGTCCTCGCCAGCCAGAAGGAATGGAAGGCCCGGCCACGCAGGTTCGTCTCCGGCTCATCGCGCAGCGCTTCCGCGATCAACGGCTCGGCGGCACCCGCATCCCCGAGCTGCCCGAGCGCGATGCCGATGTCCACGGTGAGTTTGGTGCGGTCGAAGTAATTCACCCACGGTGGGTCGTCGTCTGCGAATCCGACCCGCCCGAACTGCAACTGCGCCTCAACGATGGCTGCATGGGTCGCTGGTCGGTCACGTGCGCTGGCGTGGCCGAACGCTTCGCGGACGTACAGCATCGCCATCAGTCTCGGAGTGCCGCCGTCGTGGCGAGCAACGTCCTGGGCAGTCCGTGCCAGTGTGACAGCTTCCTCGGCCCGGTCCTGATAAGTGGCTTGGAGGCTCAGACAGGCGAGGACGTTGGCGACGAAGGCCCGGTCGTCGATCGCGCGGGCCAGGCGCAGGGACTGGGTGAAGTACGCCCTCGCTGTGCTGTACTGCCGTGCGTCGAAAAGCGTCCAACCGGCCAGCCGGGCGAGTTCCGCAGCGATGCCGTGCAGACTGCGCCGGTAGTTCGGATCCGTACTGTCGGCCAGTAAGCCCATGACGTACCTGAGTTGCGCAATCACAGCCGGCCGTAGGGCCTCGCCACCGTGCTCGTCGTCCCGCCGCCAATAGTCCTCGATCGAGGTCTGGAGGGACCGAAGCGTGCTCGGCGTTACTTTCGTGGCCGCCGCGATGGCGAGAATGCCGTCCAGATCCTCTGGCTGTCCTGGGAGGAAGCTCACTCCAGGGGTCTCCTCGGCGAATCCGCGCACGGGCGGAGCGGGGGCCGGAGTTCGTTCCTCCCAGTCCCGCGGCGCGAGGCCGAGCATGTGACCGGGAACGCGTAGGCCGTCCGCTATGCGTTCGATCACGTTCATGTTCGTGATGGTCCGGCGACCGGAAATGACCTCGCCGACCCTGCTCGGTGTCAGCTCACATTGGCGGGCGATGCGGGAGACGTGAATACCGCCCCTTGCTTTCGCCAAGCCGAAGATCTTGGTGAAGTCCCGCGCGGCGCAGGCCGCGATCATCTCGGGATCTGCCAGCAGACGAGCGGGCAGGCCGATCGCTGCTGTGGGTTCGATCATGCCCGGCGCCCCCTGGTGCGGGAGTGTGATCGCTCATCGTCACACGGGATCACTTACTGCGAGTTTACCCACCATGGGTGTCCACGCTGGCCTTATCCCAGAACGGGTCCCTGGAGCAGTCTGAGATTCCCTCCAGGAGCTGGCCTCCGGAGGAAACGACAAGCCCCGTACTGCGCCCAAGTCAGCGGCATGGCACGGCATCCAGCGTCTCGAAAGGTCCCCAGCAATGTCCGACACCATCTCGGATACCTGCCCTCCTACATTCGGATTCCGCGTCGAAGCCGAGTCCGAGGCGGTGCCCGAAGCCCGGCGGAAGATCGTCGCGTTAGTGCGGGACTGGGATGTTCCGGTGTCCGACGACACCTTGGACGACCTGGAGTTGCTGTCCACCGAGCTGATCACGAATGCCGTCCGGTACACCGATTCCTCCTGCGCGGTGGCCGTGCGCTGGACCGGCTTGCGGGTCCGGGTCGAGGTCACCGATGTGAGCCCTACCCGCCCGCACCGACGCCACTGCTCGCCGGAGGCGGAGGGCGGACGCGGCCTGCTCATGGTCGAGTCCCTGGCCACCGCTTGGGGAAGCACACCCGATCCGGCGGGGAAGGTCGTCTGGTTCGAACTCGGGCCGTCCGACGGGACGCCTCCTCCCTGGAGCACCCCGGGGAGGTGGACGATCACCACCGACAGCGGATCGGCGACGTCCGGATACCTACCCGCCTGGGCGGAGGACGACCCGACCGAGGCCAATGTGCCCCTGGACCGGCTGCCGGTACGGCTGGCCGGCATCAACCACCGGAACCTCTTCGAAGGCCCGATGATGCCCATCACCGCCCCGGATGTCTGGGGAGCGGTGGAGGAGGACGCGGTCTTCGAGGGGAGCATCGACTGCAACCCCTACGACCCGGATCCCAGCCTCCGTGTGCCGGTCGTCAACCTCCAGGTCTGCGTGGGGCGCTGGATCCTCGGCCTGGACCCGCACGGCCTCGCCGATGTCGCCGCGAAGCTGCACGCCCACGCCGACTTTCTCGAGTCGAAGGTCCGCCCCGCGCTCGTCGCCGCCCTCGAGGACTGGGCCACCCACCAGCCGGATTAACCGCTCGCCTACTCGTGGAGGTCGTCGTGACCGCACACCCGCTCGTCACCAGAGACAGAGAGACGTCGTACAGTCCGGCGCCACTCCTCGTCGCCAGTCCGTTCCTAGGCCAGCACCTGCTTGTTCAGCCCGGTCAAGCCGCAGGCGTACGCATCCCCGAAGTCCGTTACGAAGAGCTGCGGGGCGCTACCGCCAACGATCAGAAGGTCCCGGCCTGGCTGGTCAACGCGGCCGCGCGGGCGTGGGGCACGGAGCTTCCGCAGACCGGACTTCGTGACGTTCTTCTTGTCCGGGAGCGGTCCCGATACGGCTACGCCAAAGCGTCGTGGGAGATCAACCTCGGCTGTGACTACGACTGCGAGTTCTGCTACCTCGGGGAAAAGCGCTTCGCCGGCCTGGACTGGGACGGCAAGCAGCGACTCCTCCGTGTGATGCGGGACGCCGGGGTCCTGTGGTTGCAGATCACAGGCGGAGAGGCGCTGATCGACCGCGAGTTCGGCGCGGCGTACGAGTACGCCCACCAACTCGGCATGATGGTCCAGGTCTCCTCGAACGGCAGCTCGCTGCGTAAGCGGCCGATCCGGGAGCTGTTCGCCCGCCTCCGCCCGTACCGCCTGACCGTGAGCCTGTACGGGGCGACGGCCGAGACGTACGACGCGGTCACGCGGAACCGCGGGGCCTTCGGCCGGTTCGTGGAGGGCCTGGACGCCGCCCGCGAGGACAAGCTACCGATCCGGCTCAACGTGATCGTCTCGGACGACAACGCCCACGAAGTCGACGCCATGGTCGGGCTGGCCGAGGCATACGGCTTCCCGCGCCAGGTCTACACGAGCATGTCGCCCACGATCGACGGGGAAGCGAATCCTCTGGCGACCCAGGCGTACGACCACCTGCGGCCCCGGAGCGTCTTCACCGGCTGCAACGCCGGCCACACGTTCTTCCACGTCGACCCGCACGGCATCGCGTCGATCTGCAAGGTCGGCCGCGACCCGAGCGTGAACCTCATCACCGAGGGCGTCGAAGCCCTCCCCCGGCTCGGCGCGATCGCCGAGTCCCTCCAGCTCCGCACCGGTGGCTGCTCCGGCTGCACGATCGCGGGCACGTGCCGTACGTGTCGCCCGCTGGCCAAGCTCTACCAGGAGGCGGGGGACCGCAGAGATCTCTACTGCCAACACGGAGGTTACGGATCATGACTCCACCCACCGCAGCACCGGCCCCGCCGCGCGAACCGGTGATGGTCGCCATCGGCCTGCGACCGCCTGCCGAACCGAGGGGCGTCTTGCCGGTACCGCTGGCCGTCGTTCCGATCGGGGACGACGAGTTCCAGGTCATCGCCGACCTGGACGAGGCGGCCGAGGGAGCCGAGTGCTCCTGCTCGGCAGGCGACGACCAGCCGTACTAACCCTCAGCGGGCGTGACCAGTGCCGCCCCGGCCGTACCCTGGCCGGGGCGGCACCCCCATCCCCCAGCAGCCAAGGAACCGCGCGTCGTGTCCATGTCCCGTATCCCCTTCGAGCAGCTTCCCGCCGACGTCCGCCAGGCCGTCGGCGACAAGACCGGCGCTGTGCACCAAGTGGTGACCGCGTTCGGCGGCATGAACTCCGGAATCGCCTCCGTCCTCGACACGGACAGCGGCCCCGTCTTCGTGAAGGGCATCCCGACCGACCACTCCCAGGTGGGCGCTCAGCGCCGCGAGGCGGCGGTGGCCGCGCACCTGCCCGCCTCCTGCCCACGCCTGTACTGGCACCTGGAAGCAGGCGGCTGGAGCCTCCTCGGCTACGAGGTGGTCAACGGCCGCCACGCCGACTACACCCCCGGCTCCCCGGACCTTCCCCTCGTGGAAGCGGCACTCGCCGAACTGCAACGGATCACCGCACCGGCTGACATCGACATCAAGCAGGCCGTCGATCGGTGGGCGCAGTACGCGTCGCCTGGCACGTTGCAGCACTTTGACGGTGACGCGCTGCTGCACACGGACTTCGCCCCGGACAACGTCCTGATCGCCAGCGGGCGGGCGCGGCTCATCGACTGGGCATGGCCGACGCGCGGCGCGGCATGGATCGACCCGGGCGCCCTCGCGCTGCGCCTCATGCACGCCGGCCACCTGGCCGAGGCCGCGATCGAATTCGCCAACCACTTCCCGTCATGGCGCGACGCAGCACCCGAAGCACTCGCGGCCTTCGGTACGGCGACCGCATCCCTGTGGAGGGAGATCGCCGAGCAGGACGAAGCGCCGTGGAAGCGGGCGATGGCAGAGCAGGCGACGGCCCTGGCACGCGCCCTCAACACGAGCCCGTAACCGCGGACGACGCTGACGAGAGTCAAGTCCCGGGAGAGCATCGGCATCACGCTGGACGGATCCCTTGCGCCTGCGGTCCGCGGCTAACACGCGGACAGGCAGAGGCCGCATCGTCTCCCCCAGGACCCGGGCACCCTCGCTCGGTACTCGTGTCCCCGTCCCCCGGCGGGGCACATGCGCAAGTCGGGCCGTAGGACCGTCGCGCGCGACAACTTGCTCCGCCGGGGCGCAAGGAGTACTTACCCCACAACTTGCTGCGCCGCAGATGGCCTGCCCCGACGCTGCCTCGTCCCGGCTCTTCTTGTCGACGACCACGCAACTCCCCAGCTTTGACGAGTTGAGCGTCACGTGATTCCCCACCCAACGGTCACTTATCCCCATGCGGACGGCGGAGGCGATGCGTGTCCGGTTGAGCCGAGCAGTCTCAGACGGTGAACACCGAGCCGTTCTCCACAACGTAGTGCTGGCCGCCTCCCCCTGAGCCGAGGAAACGCCAGTCTTCCCGTCCTTCACGCCCTGCCGGGAACACCTCCAAGGTCATGCCGGACGACAGCGTCAGACGAAGGTCGAACTCGTCGCCGATACTCACGGCGTCGACCACCGGCGCTTCTGCGGCGAGAAGCCGCGTGACGCCCTCGACACGGTCGTCGAACCGCGCGGTGCCAATCTCGTTCCCGGCAGCGAACTCAGCCGGGGCGCACGCTCCCGGAACATAGAGATCGCCCTCCTCGACCAACACCGCGGCGCCGCGGACGAGCCGCCACCGGCATTGCAGGTGAACAGCTAGCTCGCGCACCATCTCATCGCCCCGACCATTGACCCATGGCACCTCGCCACCGAAGGTAAGCCAGACGAGCGTTGCAGCTCGGCCGATGGCAGTGAAGGGACGCCCCTCCAGCTCACCGAGTGCCGCACGGACTTCCCCGAGGCTCGACACAGCGCTTCCCCTTCTCTGATGCTGACGAGCCTCGGCTGCACGCGCGGTCAGGGCGGCAGGATCAGGAGAGCAGGATAAGGAGCGCCGTCTCGGGAACCGGGGGAATTTCGCGACCGGACGTGGGAATGCGTGACCGTTCACACTTCACATAGCCGCGTCCCGGGTCGTTTCCGCACCGGAGACCGCGCGACCCGTCCCACCCGTTGCGTTCCTGGTCGGCGCAGGTACGGGTGGAATCTTGATGCGGGTCGACCCGTTGCGGGGAAACGACCCGTCCCCGTGCTGACCTGCACGGGGACGGGTGGGGCGGGTGCATGCGGGTCAGCGCTCGCCGCCTGGAGCCACCTCCTGCCGAGGGCAGTAGCGAGCCCAGGCGTCGGCGAACTGGTGGCGGGCAAAGCCCCGGCGCTGGCTGCGGTCGGGAAAGCGGCGGTTGGTTGCGCCGATGCCGAAGTCCTTCAGCAGCAGTTACAGGCCACGTGCGGTCAGGCCGTGGGGGCCGTGCTCGCGCCAGGGAGCCTCGCTGTCGGCGTGCAGGGCGGCAAGCAGCTGCTCGGTCGACAGCAGCGCCGGGTCGCCGCACGCGGCGAACACCGCGCGAATGTCGGCCAGGATGCGGATCGCCAGCGCGGCCTCCTGATCGTTGCCTTCCTCTTGCGCCGTCAGCACGCGGCACGCCTGCCGGGCGCGCTGCGGCCACCCGCCTCCGACGAGGTCGGCGACCGCCACCAGCGGCTCCCAGGTGTCCGCCGCCCGGTCCTCGACCGGCATCACCGGCTCCATAGACGCCGCCACGTCGGTCAGCGGCACGAGCCACCCAGCCAACCGGTCCCGCAAATTGTGCAGCTGTGGGGTGTCACGGCGGGAGCGGAAGGGCAGCACCTTCTCCCCCGGCCCGCGCCTGCGCATCCGGATCACCACGGCGCGGTCCATGATCGTGTCAGGCAGGTCGCCGATCCCGGCCAGCGCCGCCATGGCGAAGGTGCGGAATTTGGTCGGCTTGTGCTCCGGCCCGACGACCCGGGTAGTGGGACGGTTGCGCTGGTGACCGGAGTTGAGGAGCCCGCGCATCTCCTCGTTCTTCTCCGCGACCTTGACGCTGCCGAAGATGGTGTCCGCCTCGTCCACCAGCAGTGTCGGCGGCTGCTCGGTGATCGACCGGAAGATCGCCGCCGGGGTCGAGTTGACCGTGATGAAGGGGTCATGGACGGTGTCGTGCAGCACGTCCAGCAGCCGCGACTTCCCGCACCGCTTCGCCGGGCCGACCACCGCCAGGCGCGGCGCGTGCTGCCACGCCGGTTGCAGATGAGTGGCCGCGACCCACAAGGTGACCGCGTCCAGGGCCTCACCGCTCGGCATGACCACGTACCGGGCAATGGCTGACCGCAGCTCGGTCAGCAGGTCAGCGCCCTCCGAGAGCGCACTCCTCGGCGGTGGATCGACCGGACCCGTCAGCTGACCGACCGGGGTGACCGGCTCCCGGTCAGTGACCGCGGTCAGGCGACCGGGCGTTCCAGTCAGCCGGTTGGTGACCGGAAGAGGCCCGGTCACCACAGCCGACCGGTCGCCGGACGGCTCCGGCTCGGCGGTCAATCCAGCGAGCGGCTGCCGCGTCGTACGGTCCGGCTGACCGGGTACGGTGACCGGCGGCCAGGCCGCCGCAGGGGGTGCGTCCCGGACAGCAGCTGTCATAGGCTGCATGTGTAGCTCCTCGACCGGTGGATGCAGGCTGGCCGGCCCGCCCCACCTGGGTTGAACGTTTCTGGCGTACAGGGGAGTTGTGAGCCTCCGGCGTTGGCGCGTCGGGGGCTCGTTCGTTCTCGGCGGTTGGCGCCGCGCGAGCGACCACGGACAGTACGACGAACGTCTGCCGCAGTCCACGGGATCTTCGGCGGCGCCCAACGTGCGCACGTACCGGGGCCATGCACATCACGCCGCGAGCCCGAGCAGGGCCTGCAGCTCGGCCGTCACCACCCGGTACGAATTGCCCAACCGCAGAACGCGGCACGGGTACTGGCCGCACTTGGCCAACTCACAGCCCTTGCTCCGCCCCAGCCCGAGAGCCCGGTTCGCCGTCCCCAGGTCCACCGCCGCCGGCAGCGCCAGCAGTTCGTCCTTGGCCATGCCCCTGACCACCGGCCGGGTCGTATGGCTCTCACGCATAGCCGCCTCCTCCAGATACAGCTCTCGGCGAACGCGGTCTCGCATCCGGCTCCAAGCCCAGGTCAGGAGGGTGCACCAAGCTACTGTGTCGCCATGACACAACGCAGTGCTGATGCTGGGCAGAATGAAGACAACGCCCCCGAGTGGGCCGACCAGGTCGTGGCGACGGTGGCAGCCGAGGTCCGCCGACTTCGGAAAAAGCTGGGCATGAGCGGCGAAGACCTGGCCCGCGCCTGCGCCGATCTCGGGTACGCCATCCCGCGCAACGTCATCGCCAACATGGAATCCGGCCGTCGTGCCCAACTCCCCCTGGTCGAGGTCATGGTGCTCGCCAAGGCCCTGCACGTGGCGCCGATCTGCCTGATCTATCCCGTCGGCCTCGTGGACCGCGTACAGGCGCTCCCCGACGAGGAACTGACCGACACCTTCGACGCGCTCCAGTGGTTCACCGGCGAGTCGTACGGCCACGACGGCCCCAGCCCCCAACTGCGCGAGCGCAGAGCCGCACCGCAACGGACCTGGTCAATGGATGCCGAGGGCAAGATCGTCTGGAAGGACGCCCCGGCTGACGGTTTCTGAACCTGCTGGGGGAAGCACCATGAAGGGCTCGACGCACCGCCGTTGCTACTGCCGCGACGCTGACACCGGTCGGCCGCTCGGCAGCAACTGCCCCAAGCTCGCGAGCCGCAAGCACGGGTCCTACTCCGTACGCCAGGAACTCCCACCCCGCGAGGACGGCACCCGCCGCTCCTTCAGCCGCGCCGGGTACGACAGCCTCAAGGCGGCCCAGGCTGACCTGGACCACGTCCGCACTCTCCTCGGCCTCGCCGACACCGACGACCCGGACAGCGTCGAGCGCGTCGCGGCCCTGCTGGAACGTCTGGTCGAGGAGAAAGCGCCGCTGCCCAACGTCGAGGAGATCCGCCGACGCCTCCGCTCCGGGCTCGACCTCCGCGGCGGCACGACGGTCGGGGAGTGGCTGGACCTCTGGTTCGCGTCCAAGAAGCGCCGGAGGACGACCCTCAACGGCTACGCCTCGCACGTCAACGTCCACCTCAAGCCCCGCATCGGGCGCGTACGGCTCGACCGGCTCAACGTCGGCCACCTCGTGGAGATGTTCGACGGCATCGCTGACACCAACGAGGTCATCGCGGCCGAGAACGAGGCGCGCCGGGCACAGATCGCGCGCTGCAAGCCGAGCGCGCCGGGTCGGCCCGTTGCCGCCGAACGGGCACGGCTGGCGGCGGAGCGGACGAAGCTCGCCGAGATGCCGCCTTTCCGCAAGATGACCGGTCCCGCGACGCAGCAGGCGATACGCCGCACCCTGCGCGCCGCGCTCAACTCCGCCATCGCACAGCAGCTCATCACCTTCGACCCGGCCTCCCACCTCGAACTCGCGTCAGGCCGCAGGCCGAAACCCCTGCTCTGGACGGACGAGCGCGTCCGGCGGTGGCGGCAGACCGGCGAGGTACCCGGCCCGGTCATGGTCTGGACACCGCAGCAGTTCGGCGTCTTCCTCGACGCCGCCCAGGACGACCGGCTGTACGCGCTCTTCCACCTCGTCGGCTTCCGCGGTCTGCGTCGCGGCGAGGCCGTGGGCCAGGACTGGAGCAACGTAGACCTCAAGGCCGGCCTCATCACCCCGGCCAAGGAGATCGTGGTCGACGGGTGGGATCCGTACGAGGCCGAGCCGAAGACGGACGGCAGCGCCAACACCATCGCCCTGGACAGTCTGACGATCGCCGCCCTCCGCGCCCACCGGAAGCGCCAGAAGAAGGACCGCAAGAAGTGGGGCACGGCCTGGAACGACACCGGCAAGGTTTTCACCCGCGAAGACGGCTCCTGGCTCCACCCCGAGACGGTCTCCGAGACCTTCCGCCGCATCCACGCAACGACCGGCCTCCCTCCAATCACCTTCCGCGACCTCCGCCACGTCGCCGCGACCCTCACCCACGCGGGCGGCGGCGACATCCACACGGTGAAGGAGGTGCTGCGCCACTCCACGATCGCCCTGACCTCGGACACGTACACCAGCCTCCTCCCCGAGCTGGACCGAGAGGTCGCCGAGAAGGCGGCGAATCTCGTTCCGCGTGCAGTGACGTCAGGCGCCAAGGCAGCGACTGACACCGCATCACCGCCCCGGTAAAGGTCGACATACAACTCGGACCAAACGTCACAAAATACCCGTGTCGCATATAGAAGAACAGATGCTTCTGATCTCACCTCTCCCAATGCCCACTGACGAGACCCTATGGATTAACCGACCCGACCCCGGCGTCGACCCGCGCTCCGTCGCGGAGCAAGATCAAGGAGGGAGATCATCACGTCGTGGGCAGCCTTCTGGCGCTGAGGCTTCCGAGACCAGACCGCCGGGCAGACCACCCCGAAGAAGAAGAACGAGCCCAAGATCAGGCTCGGGGCGACCGACATCACGGCAATGGTCATGTTGCCCCGGAGTCCGGCAGCAAGGGAGCCTGCGCTCGTCATCGCCAAACCGGCGGGAGCCAGCCAGCGGGTCGAGCGCCGCACATGCTCCGCACCCGAGACTCCGCCCCGGCCCTGGCCCGCTTCGCCATGCAGAGCATTCCCCGTACCCTCAGACATGTGGTTCTCCGTACCTATAGATGGGGACTACGCGCAGAGACGGCTTCCTGTTGACGCAGGGAGCCGTCGCTCGTTGGGAGCAGCCAGCTCAGCCGTTGACGCAACGATTGCAGACCTTCCAGGACCCGCGTATCCGCAGAAAACATCGCGGGACTGAGATACATTCGAACCACAGCAGCTCAGAGGCACTACAGACAGGGTGATTGTGATTCAGGTCACTCGCATACAGGAGGGATGTGTGATGTACATCACGGTGAAAATGTGGCCCGAACTCTTCCTGTAAGGGGTGACGGGGCCCTGCCTACCTTTGCGCGAGCCCTTCGCGAGCTCCGGGAAAGGACTGACGGAACAGTCGACGCGGCAGTCACGCGTGGTGCGTCGAGGACTGCGGTCTACGCGGCCCTAAACGGTACCCGCCTGCCGAGTGTGCAGACGCTGGACCTTATCGTCGACACATGGACAGGTGGCACTGCTGCGGAACGTGGCTGGTGGCGAGAGCGCCGACGCGCGGCCGAAGAGGCCATCGCGGAGGAAACGCGCCTGACCGGCGTTGCCACCCCGCGCCACACACCGGAAGAGGCCGACTTCACTGCGGAGTTGCGTGCGTTCTGGGATGAGTGCGGCGGTATGGCCACCGAAGCGGTGGCCCGCTGCTGTGAGGTGAGTGCCCGCACCCTGGACTCCTACCTTGACGGGCGGACCTTCCCGACTCCGGAACGACTCGACCAGGTCCTCATCGGACTCGCCACCATGTCCGTGGCCGGTAAAGAGGCAAAGGGGCAGGCCGTACGCGAGGCTCCCCGCGCGGATAGACTCCACGAAGCCCTCTTCCGGGCGCGCACGGCGCGCAAGCAGGAACGCGCCAGAGTTCGGGAGTTGGCGACAGCCTTGCCGGGGGGGCAGGCGAGTCCAACCGCAGACGCACAGTCTTCGCTCGCTGGGTTCGGTGCAGTGCCGGGGATCCTGCCGGGGCGTCGGTTCGACGATCGCAGAGCCCTAGTCCGGGCTGGCGTCCACCGGCAGTTGATGGCCGCCATTGCCGGTAGTGCAAGGCTTGGCGCCGAGTCGGTCCTCCTCAGTGGAGAGCCGGCCAATGACGAGGACCACGGTGACGTCATCATCTACACCGGCGAAGGGACGCTGGGCGATCAGCAACTAACCCGCGGCAATGCCGCTTTGGCGACGAGTGCATCAACTCGCGCTCCCGTCCGTGTCGTGCGTCACGTCGCAGACACCTCCGGTGCCCAAACTTATCGCTACGACGGGCTCTACACAGTTGACGACTATTGGTCTGCACAGGGGCCGGATCGACGTGTGTGGCAATTCCGCCTCGTTCGGCGCACGCCTGGCGAGCAGGGTGCAGCCCTTCCACCGCGCGACGATGCTATGTCGGTCATCGGTACCCGATCACCCCTTTCAATCCAGCGTATCGTCCGCAGCACAGCCGTTGCCGATTTCGTCAAACAAATCCACGACTTCACCTGCCAGGTCTGCGGAGTCCGTCTTCAACTACGGGGTGGCCGCGCTTACGCCGAGGCAGCGCACATCAACGCGCTAGGGGGACCTCACGGAGGCCCAGACGCTATCGAGAATCTCCTGTGTTTGTGCGCCAACTGCCATGTGCTTATGGACGCAGGAATGTTGGTCATCAACGACGACCTCACGGTCGTCAGCAGGGAGGACAGCACAGTACTCGGAACGCTCTGCGAGATACCGGAACACCAGATTGACCGGGAGGCACTCGCGTACCACCGCAAACTCCACGGTGCGCCCGAGGACGCAACGGTGGCTCGTGGGTTAGGGCCAAGCCTCCATGAATGATCCCGTCGACCAGGAAATGATCGGCTCGAACGCCTAGATCCTCTGCGTACGCACCCACCTAGCGGCACGTAGATGTTCGGCGCGAGCAGCGTCTGTTAAGTGCTTCTTGTGGTCCGTTTCCTTCAGATTCAATGCCCTTGCGTTCTTCAACAGCCTGGCCCGATTATCCAGTTAAACACCCCACCCATGACCGACTCAACGCATGCGCCACGTTCTAAGTCGTGCGCTCAACAACGGTTCCCAGTTCGGCGCCAAGCATCTCTGTGCCCCGTAGCCTCCGAAATCCGCATCTAGCGAAGAACGCCATCCGACCGGCTGAATCCCGCGGGTCGGCGTACAGAACGACCGCCTGTAGGGTAGAGGCGACTGCGTCTTTGGTGATCTGGTGCATCAACGCCGTACCGACCCCCTCACGCCGGCTCAACGAGTCGACCAGCAAATTCATGATCCTTGCGCGGGGAGGGGGGAGCTCGCCCGAGTCAAACTCGCCTGAGTCGCTGAAAGTGCCCTCGATGAAGCCCACGACCGCCGAATCGAGGACGGCAACGTAGATCCTCTCCCACGGGCGGTGCCGGGCCTCGAAGAAGTCCACCTCGAACTGTCTCCAGTTCTCACCGACGACGAGCGCGCGCAGGCCCGCCTCGTGGGCTTCGGTCAACACCATTATCTCCACAGCCATACGGCAACTATGCAGTCCCCCGACCGGCTGGAGGTCGACGGCACCGTTGCCCAGCAGCAGCGTCGAGTCGTTGGAAGGCCCACGGCGCCCTTCAGCTCGTCCAAACCCTGGGTGTCGCCCACCCGCTCACGCATCGCTCACGCACGCCCCCTGGCACGGCTGCGCCCCGGCCGTCTTCCGACGACCGGGGCACCAAACCCGCAGGTCAGCGGCTCCCGAAGGAGCCGGACCCCGTAGGCCCTGTGGGACTTGAACCCACAACCAATGGATTAAAAGTCCACTGCTCTGCCAATTGAGCTAAGGGCCCGCTCCCCGCAGCATAGCTGGGACCTGCGGGGGAGGCCGAACCGGTTAGGGCTGAGGGGTGTCCGTGGGGCGGCGGAGGAACCAGTGGCGGGCGGAGACGAGCCACCAGGTGGTGGCGAAGCCGAGGACGACGAGGACGGCGATGGGGGCGTAGTTGAAGGTCTTCCAGGTGATGGGAGAGAGCTGGGGGAGCATGAAGAGGACGGTGATGAGGGCGACCCAGGCGACGGCGACGACGCCGATGGGGCGGGACCAGCGGCCGAGGTGCCAGGGGCCGGGCTCGAAGGCGGGGCCTTTGCGGAGGCGGAGCAGGGTGGGGATGACGTAGGCGATGTAGAGGCCGATCACGGCGATCGAGGTGACGGCGGCGTAGGCGGTGGCGTTGATGAGGTACGGCAGGCCGAGGCAGAGCGCGCCGGCCGCGGCGAGCCAGACGGCGGCGACAGGGGTACGGGTGCGCGGGCTGACGGTGCGCCAGACGCGCGAGTAGGGCAGCGCGCCGTCGCGTGAAAAGGCGTAGATCATACGGCTGTTGGCGGTCACGGACGCCATGCCGCAGAAGAGCTGGGCGCCGATGACGACGAGCAGCAGGAGTTTGCCGCTGGTCGCGCCGAGCGCGTCGAGCAGGATCTGCGCGGGCGGCGCACCGGTCGGCGAGCCCAACTCGGCGTCGTACGACTGGATCGCGAAGGTGAAGCCGAGCAGCAGCACGAAGCCCGCGATCCAGGACGTCCAGATGGAACGGACGATGCCGCGCGGACCGGCGGTGGCGGCGTCGTGCGTCTCCTCGGTCATGTGCGCGGAGGCGTCGTACCCGGTGAAGGTGTACTGCGCCATCAGCAGGCCGATCAGCACCACGTAAATGCCGCTGCCGAAGCCGGTGTTGTTCACGTAGTGCGTGAACACGAAGCTCGCCGACCGGTGGTGGTCGGGCACGAAGGCGAGCGCGCCGACGATCAGGCCGACGCCGAGCACATGCCACCACACACTGACGTTGTTCAGGACGGCGACGATCCGTACGCCGAAGGTGTTGAGCAGGCCGTGCAGGAGCAGGATCGCGGCGTAGAGCAGGATCGTCCGGCCGGGGCTGACGCGGAAGTCGAACTGGAGGTTCAGATACGCGCCCAGGAACGACGCCGCCCCGAAGTCGATGCCCGCGGTGACGGCGACCTGGCCGAGGACGTTGAACCAGCCGGTGAACCACGCCCACGCGGCGGCGCTGCGCTCCGGGGCCAGCCGGTGCGCCCAGAAGTACAGGCCCGCGGACGTCGGGTACGCCGAACAGATCTCGGCCATCGCCAGCCCGACGACCAGCGTCATCAGGCCGACCCCGACCCAGCCCCAGGTGATCAGGGCCGGCCCGCCGGTGTTCATTCCGAACAGGTACAGCGTCAGACAGCCGGACAGCACCGAGATGATCGTGAACGAGACCGCGTAGTTCGAGAACGCCGACATCCGGCGCGCCAGATTCTGCGTGTAGCCGAGCTGCGCGAGCCGCTCCTCGTCCGACACGGAGGAGGAAACGGGAGCGGAATCGGGGGATACGGAAGAGGCGGTGTGGGGGACGTCCTCAGGTGTCATGCCCCAGGCTTCCCGCGCCCAGGGCATGACATGCACACGCCCTCAGAAGAGCCGCCCGTACCCGTTCCACCCCGTCCCGACCCGCACCCGCGCGCCGAACTGCCCGTTCGCCGCCGCCGCGTACCGCCACAGCACGCCCGCCGCGTCCCGCGCCAGCAGATCCGCGCGACCGTCCCGATTCAGGTCACCGGGGCCGACGAGGACGTTGTACGTGTTCCAGCCCGAGCCGATCCGCGGCTACGCGGACGGGCCCGCCCGGTGTGCACATGGCACACCGGGCGGGCCCGTTCTGCGGCTGAGCGGTCAGCGGTCAGCCGTTGCGCTTCCAGCGGGGCTTGCGGTCGTAGGAGGAGCCGGCGGCCGGGGCGGCACCGGGGGCGCGGCGGTCGTCACGGTTGCCGTACGAGGGACGGGAGTCACGGTCGCCGTAGGAGGGGCGGCTGTCGCGGCGGTCGTACGAGGACGACGTGGACGGACGGCTGCTGTCGCGGCGGTCGCGGTTGAAGGGGCGGTCGCGGTCGTCGCGGCTGTTGTACGCGGGACGGCGGTCGTCGCGGTTGCCGTACGCGGGACGGGAGTCGCGGCTGTCGCGGCTGGTGTACGGGGTGGACGGACGGCCGCTGCGCTCGCCGTACGAGGGGCGCGAGTCACGACGGTCGTCGCCGCGGCGGTCGTCACGGTTGCCGTAGGACGGACGGGAGTCACGGCGGTCGTCACGGTTGCCGTACGAGGGGCGGCTGTCACGGCGGTCGTCACGGTTGCCGTACGAGGGGCGGCTGTCACGGCGGTCGTCACGGTTGCCGTACGACGGACGGGAGTCACGGCGGTCGTCACGGTTGCCGTACGACGGACGGGAGTCACGGCGCTCGTCACGGTTGCCGTAGGACGAACGGTCGTTGCGGCGGTCGAAGTTGCCGCGGTCGTCGCGGCGGTCCTCGCGCTGCTCCGGCACGGGGGCCGGGGCGGCGGCGGCCAACGCGGCGGCCTCGGCGGCGAGTTCGGCGGCCTTGGCGGCCACCGCCTCCTCCGGGTCCTCGCCGCGCTCGCGGGCCGAACGGGCGGTGAGGCGGTCGGCCTCCTCGCGCAGTTCGGTCGCGCGCCGCTGGAGCCGCTCCAACTGACGCGTGACGTCGGCGACTTCGCGCTCCGCCTGGAGAGCGGCGTTCTGTACGGCGTCGGCCTGGACGTCGGTCAGCGAGCGCGCACCGGTGATCTTGGCGACGTCCTCGTCGAAGACGCCCGCGCCGCCGATGATGTGGCGCGAGGCGTCGACGCCCGCGTCCTCCATCAGCCGGAAGATCTGCTTGCGCTGGTGCGGCAGGGCGAGCGAGACGACCGTGCCGGACTCGCCCGCGCGGGCGGTACGGCCCGAGCGGTGCAGGTAGTCCTTGTGGTCGGCGGCCGGGTCGACGTTGAGCACCAGGCCGATGCCGTCGACGTGGATGCCGCGGGCGGCGACGTCGGTGGCGACCAGGACGTTGACCTGACCGGCCTTGAAGTCCTCAAGGGTGCGGGTGCGGGCGCCCTGGGTCATGCCGCCGTGCAGCGCGTCGGCCCGGACACCGGCCTCGATGAGCTGCTCGGCGACGCGGTCGGCGCCCATCTGGGTGCGGACGAAGATGATCGTGCGGCCCTTGCGGGCGGCGATGGCGGCGGTGACCGGCGCCTTGTCCTTCGGCTTCACGACGAGCACGTGGTGGCTCATGGTGGTGACGGCGCCCTGGGCGGCGTCCACCTCGTGGGTGACCGGGTCGACCAGGTAGCGCCGGACGAGGCTGTCGATCTCGTTCTCCAGCGTCGCGGAGAACAGCAGGCGCTGGCCGCCCGCCGGGATGAGGTCGAGGATCTCGGTGACCTCGGGCAGGAAGCCCATGTCGGCCATCTGGTCGGCCTCGTCGAGGACCGCGATCTGCACCTGGTCGAGCACGGCGGAGCCGCGGTTGATCAGGTCGCGCAGCCGGCCGGGGGTGGCGACGAGGACGTCGACGCCGCGCTCCAGCGCGTAGATCTGGTTCTGCATGGACGTGCCGCCGCAGACGACCTTCATCTTCAGGCCGAGGACGTCGCCGTACGGCTGGAGCGCGTCGGCCACCTGCATGGCCAGCTCGCGGGTCGGGGTGAGGATGACGCCGCGGGGGCGCTTGCGCTCGGTGTGGCCACCGGACAGCAGGGTCAGCAGCGGCAGGCCGAAGGAGAGCGTCTTGCCGGAGCCGGTACGGCCGCGGCCCAGGATGTCCCGGCCCGCCAGCGCGTCCGGGATGGTCGCGACCTGGATCGGGAAGGGGGTGGTGACGCCGTTCTGCGCGAGCTTGCGGACGATGCCGTCGGCGAGGCCGAGGTCGGCGAAGGTCACGGTGGGCTCGGCGTCGGTGTCGTCCTCGGCGTCGGCCTCGGTGTCCGCGTCGAGGACGTCGGTGATGTCGGTGACGTCGGCGTCGAGGACGTCGGACGCGTCGTCGGCGCCGGTGATGTCGGTGATGTCGGTGTTCTCTGCGGTGTCGGCGGTGGTGATGTCCACCACGTCCGCTACGGCGAGGATCTCGTCGTTCTCGGGCATGACGGAACGGTCGGCACTGTCAATGGACATGCTGAAGCTAAACCTCTCGGAGACTTACGGCACGTGCCAGCTCCGTAGGTTGCTTACAACCGCCTCGATGCGGTCAGCCACAGGAGAAAAGGAACGCGCCACGCGGCGCACATCGGATCAGGCGCCAGGCAGTGGGATCAAACGATCTACCAGCATACGCATCTGTCGGCGCCTTTGCCAATCGCCTTCCGGACCGGGCGCTGACCAGCGGCGATACCGCCTCGATGCGGTCAGCGGTCGCGGCGATCCCCGCGCCGTTCGGCGCTCGGGTCGGGCGACCCGCTGGGGTCGGAGCTGGGGCTGGCGGTCGGCGGGTCGGTGGTCGGCTGCGCGGTCGGCGCGTCCGTCGTCGGCTGGCCGGTCGGCTGGGAGGCCGTCGGCGAGGGCTGGGCGGTCGGCTGCGGCGCCGAGGTGCCGCCGGACGCGGTCGGTACGCCGCCGGGTCCTGCCGGGCCGCCGCCCGCGCCGCCCGTCCGGGCCGCCGCGGGGGCCCGTGTGTCGCCGGGCGAGGCCGTACCGGTGACGGACGGGGACGGGGACATCGGGCCGCCGCCGCGGTGCGGGTCGCCCGCGCCCTGCGGGACCCGCGAACCGTCCGCGACGGTCCCCGCGCTCACGCCGGGCGCGTGCTTCGGCGCCTTGGGGTCGGACTCGCTCCCCGCGCTCACGCACGCCGCGACCCCGGCGGCCACCAGCGTGACGAGGACGGCGGACCGCAGCCCCGTACGGACGGCTCGGGCCCGGTCGCGGCGGGGGTCGCGGGGGCGGTCTGGGGCAGGGAGCACGTGTACGCACCTCGGGCTCGGTACAGGCGGACGCGTACGTTCGTACGGTCGTCGTACCGCCGCACGTCCGTACGCACCGGTCGGCGGTCGGATCGCCGTGTCCAACGCCGCGCCTCCCGCCAGGACACGCCCCGCGTCCCTGGCGTCACCCGTGGCGTGCAGCCGGGCCGCCGCCCGCGGCCGTCAGCGCGAAAGGGCCCCCGAAACCGTCACCCGTACCCCAGGGCGTGCAGCCGCTCGTCGTCGATGCCGAAGTGGTGGGCGATCTCGTGCACGACGGTCACCTCCGTCTCGGCGACGACCTCCTCGCGGGTGGCGCACATCCGCAGCGTCGGGCCCCGGTAGACGGTGATCCGGTCCGGCAGCACCCCGGCGTACCACTCGCCGCGCTCGGTCAGCGGCGTCCCCTCGTACAGCCCGAGCAGGTCCGGCTCCCCCGGCGCGGGCTCGTCCTCCACGAAGACCGCCACGTTGTCCATCAGCCGGGTCAGCTCGCCGGGAATCCGGTCGAGCGCCTCCCCGACCAGCTCTTCGAACTCCTCACGCGTCATCTCCAGCACGCTGCCCATTGTCCGCCACCCCGCCGCGAAAAGCGTTTTGGCGAACCCCCGGCCCATCCCATATGCTGCACCCGTCCCCGACGTGCGCCTCGGCGCCCACGGTCGGCCATCCAGCCCTCATCGTCTAGTGGCCCAGGACGCCGCCCTTTCAAGGCGGTAGCACGGGTTCGAATCCCGTTGGGGGCACCACAGTTGATCTTTGCCGCAGGTCAGGCCGCATTTTAGCCTCTTGCACCGCCGAGTCACCGCTGGGTGATTTCGTCGCGTAGCCGCAGCGCTCGCGGGTCGGCGAACGCCGTGAGCAGATCGAGTGCCTCGGCTCGGGCGTCGGCGGCCTCCTGCCGGGAGTCGGCATCGTCCAGGGCTACCGCCAGATGTGTCAGCGTCTGCGCCGTCTCCCATGTCTGCCGAAGGTCTCGATAGACGCTCGCGGACCGACGGTGGCAGTCGACGGCTTCCTGCGCACGGCCGAGTTGCAGCAGCGCCTGCCCGAGACCGTCCCATGCGGCGGCTTGACGAGCGCGGTCGCCCAACGGTTCCTGGAGCGCGGCGGCGCGACGGTAGGAGACCAGCGCTCCGGTGAGGCGACCGGTGGCACGTTGAGCGTCGCCCAAAACCAGAAGCCAGTACGCCTCCGCGGCCGTGCTGTGGATCTCGGCGGCGATGGCCACTGCCTGCTGCGCGTGTGCCAACGCCGTATCCGCGTCTCCGCTCTCCAATTCCGCAGCGGCGAGGAGTCTGAGGCCGTTTCCCTCGGCGCGGCGGTCGCGGTACGTCCGGAACACCTCGATTCCTCGACGTAGAGGCCCGAGAGCACGGTCGGGGTGACCGAGTTCCATGTCCACCTGAGCGAGATTGACCGCCACGCGGGACTCCCAGAATCCGTCGTTCCGCGCGGCGAACAGTCCCATGCTGTTCTCGAACGCCTCCCGTGCCTGCGCCAGGTTGCGGCGGCGTAGTTCGAGCAGTCCGAGACCGTTGAGTGTCAGTGCCTCACCGAGGGTGTCCTTCAGGGCCCGGCGCAGGGTCAGCGCCGCCCCGTAGTGCTCGGCCGCGGCGGCCAGGCTCTGGGACTGGGCATACGCCATGCCCAGGCTCTCCTCCAGTTCGGCTTCGGCACGGCGGTCGCCGTCCCGGCGCGCGGCCTCCAGACCGGTCCGGGAAGTGGCCAGCCAATCCTGGAACGGATTGGTGGTCATGTATACGGCGCGCAGAACCACCGCCAACTGCCATGCGATCCGGTCCGATCCGCCGCTCGCGGCGGCTCGCACCGCGGCCACCAGGTTGTCCCGCTCCGCCGCGTACCAGCGCATCGCCTGCGCTTCGTCGGTGAACGCCGGCGTGGGCGGGCCTCCGTCGGCCGGTACCAACTCCACACGAGGCTCCTGCGGTGCGATACGGGCCTGGACCGCGTCGGCGGTGTGCAAGTACCAGATCAGCACTCTGCGCAGCGCGTCCTCGCGCTCCTGTGGGGTCTCTTCCAGCCGTGCCTGGTCGGCGGCGTAGGCACGCAGCAGGTCGTGCAGGCGGAAGCGGTCGGACGCGGTCTGCTCTGCCATGTGCGCGGCGGCGAGGACATCGAGGAGACGCCTCGCGGTGCGGACATCGATCCCTGCCAGAGCCGCCGCGGCCGCATCGCTGACGTCCGGTCCTGGAACCAGTCCGAGCAGCCTGAACAGCCGGGCGGCATCCGATGGCAGCGCCCGATAGGACCACGTGAACACCGAACGCACCGCCTCGGACTCCTGGTCATCGTCTGCTGACAGAACTTCCCACCGGCCGGACTCGTCACGCAGTTCACGGATCAGCTCCCCCAGGTGTGTCAACGGCCGCCTCGTCGCCCGTTCGGCGGCGATCCTGAGCGCCAACGGCAGGCGCGCGCAGAGGAAGGCGAGCTCCGCCATGTGGGCGGGATCGTCCCCGTCCCGGTAGCCCGAGGTGACGCTGCGCAGCAAGGCGACGGAGCCGTCCCGGTCGAGCACGTCCAAGGTGATGCGCCGTGCTCCCTCCCGGATGCTCAGACCGGGCAGACGGTGCCTGCTCGTCACGATGACCAGACACCCGGGAGTGGCCGGAAGCAAGGGCCTGACCTGGGCCGCGCCGGCGGCGTTGTCGAGGACGATCAGCAGCCTGCGGCCAGCCAGCCGCGAGCGGAAGGCCCCGGCCATCTGCTCGCCGTCGGCGTGAAGGACATCCGCGGGGGCACCGAGCGTACGCAGGAAACCCTCAAGGACCCGCTCGTACGTGACCGGGGCCCGCCGGTCGTAGCCATGCAGGTCGGCGTACAACTGACCGTCAGGAAACCGGTCGCGGACCGCGTGCGACCAGTGCAGCACCAGCGATGTCTTGCCGACACCCGCGGTGCCGGTCACCAGGATCACCCCCGCGTCGGCAGGACGGTCCTCGAGCAGCCGGTCGAGCGCTTGACGCTCGCTGTGCCGGTCGACGAAACCCGCCCCGGCCAACGGGAGTTGTTGCGGAACCGGAAGCGAAACGCGGTCAGTTGCCGGGGCGTGGAAATGTATCCCGCCGTGGATGTCACGACCCTGCACCACGTCACGGGCAGAGCCCGACAGAGAGGAGTTGACCTCCTCTCGCGGCTCAGACACCCGTCGGTGGCGTGCGATCGGCGACCTCGCGGGCGAAGAACGTGCCGATGTCCTCCCCCGACGCGTACAGCCCTTCGACCCGCGCCGCGACACGATCCCTCGTTCCCCGATCGAGGTACCGCACAGCCCCTTCCAGCACGCCGTCGGCGTCGTAAAGGATCTCGTACACCGTGTCGTCGTTGAGCGTGACCAATTCGGGAACCGGGCCCTCGTGCTCATACTCCGCGAGGTGCTCGGGTCCGATGACGACGCGGATCAGCTCACCGCACTCCGCCCGCACACGCAGGAGGTTCAACTCCCATCGCAGGTAAGCGGTGAGCGGGAACTCCACCGCACGGACACGCAGCAGGCGGCAGCCATGGCGCGCGGCCAGGCGGGACAGGTCGAGCAGTTCTTCACGCTGGGCCTCGATCAGCCGCAGCGCCCCCTGCCAGTCTCCCTCGGTGAAGGCGTTCCAGCTCGGATCACCCGGCTCGCGGAAATCCTGGCGACGCTCCAACTTCCAGGAATCACAGCCGTCAACAGCGAAATCCCTGCGCCGGAAGTCCGCCCGGTAGGCCTCCAGCCCCAGCCGCACGCCGTGCGAGGCACCCAGCAGGTCACTCATCCGGGATGTGTGTCTTGGCGGCCAGCAGCGTGGCGCGGGGAATGACGACAAGTCGTTCACCGCCACCGATGACCGCGTCCTCGGGCAGCCCCTCGGCGTAGACCGACGTGAGATCGCGGCCGATCACCGCGAAATCCCCGTTGTCGAGCTCCCAGATGTCGGGACATCCGTCTCGGCCCCCCGTGGTGCCCAGCTCGGACGGCGCCCTCCCGATCCGCCGGGCCAGCCGCGCCTGCGGATCCGCATCCCACGTACTGTCCATACCTCGCCCCCTGCACGTTCCCCGAGTTGACCACCCAGCGTACGGACGCGATATCAGAGCGTCCACGATGCTCACGCGAATCAGCCATCTGCCGCGGCCACGATGCTGGGCGGTGACTGGGCGAGTCCGGCCCCGGCGCGAAATGCGTCGGGGCCGGACTTCGTTCGGGGAGGGGGCGGGTGAGGGGCGGGGGTCAGCCGCGGGCTACGGCGATTTTGCCGGCCAGGCGTTCGCCGGACTCGTAGACCATGTAGGGGACGCCGTTCTCGGTGCCGAAGCTGGGGGCGGCGCTGCGGCCGTTGTCGGGGGCTCCGTCGGAGGAGTTGAAGAAGACGCCGAGGTGCTTGCGGAGGCTGAAGTCGTTGCCGACCTCGGTGATCATCAGGTCGCCGCCGTGCGCCTTGTCCTTGTTGTAGGTGACGTACGCGCTGCCGTCGCGGGTGAGCAGGTGGGGGCCGCCGACGTCGCCCGCGCCGACGTCGGTGTGGCGGATGAGGGGCGTCTGGGAGAAGGTCCAGTTGCGGGCGTCCGCCGACCAGCCCCAGCCGATGTCGCGGTGGTTGGTGGTGTTGTTCAGCATGAACAACATGACGAAGTGGGCGTTCTTCGCGGGGAGTTCGTGGGCGAAGACCCGGGCGTAGGAGGTCTCGGTGGTGCCGGACGGCAGCATCGAGGTCGACAGGACCACCTTGTCGTACGTGAAGTGGATGCCGTCCTTGGACCGGGCGAGCCGGGTCGTGGTGTTCTCGCCGTGGAAGTAGAGCCACATCTCCTTGGCGCCCTCGACCCATATGACGTGCGGCGACGAGACATGGCTGACCGAGTAGTGGGGCGACCACGTGTGGGAGACGACCGGGTTGCCCGCGTACTCCGTGAACGGCCCCTCGATGTGGTCGCCGTAGGCGAGGCAGATGCCGCCGGGGGCGTCGTGCGGCGCGTAGTAGAGGTAGTAGCGGCCGAGCGGCGCGGTGAGGCGACCGACCGTGCCGCGTATGCACGGGAAGATGATCTCGCCGGTCGGGTTGTACTTGAGCTGAGACGGCGTCAGAAGGGTCTTGACGTAACGGTAGTCGGGGAATCCGCCGGGGGTGGCGGCCGAGGCCGTCGCCGTGCCCGCCGTGCCCACGGCGAGGGCGGCGGAGGTGGCGACGGCCCCGCGCAGGATGACGCGACGGCTCGGGCTCTGCGGACTCTGCGGGTTCTGCTGCTCTGACATGGGGAACTCCGTTCCGGAGGGATGTCGGAAAGGGCAGAAGTGCGGGAAGTGCGAAGGGACGCGGACGAGCCGCTCAGAGGTACTGCACGGCCGTGACGCAGAAGCCGCCGAGCGCGACGCACCAGACGTACGGCAGCGTGCGGACCATCACCGTCTGCGGGGTGACGCCCGCGTACTGAGCGGCCCAGACCGTCTGCGTACTGGTCGGGTCGGCGACGCCGAAGACCTGGTTGTACGAGGTGGTCAGGCCGAGGACGGCGATCGCCGGGTACACGCCCGCGGCGATCAGGACCCCGGCGATGCCCGCGCCGAGACCGAACACGTTCAGCGGCCCGCGGTAGAGGCACAGCGGCACGAGCACGGTGAAGACCAGGACGAACAGCACGGCGTTCTGCGGGCTGACGGCCTTCACCAGCGGTTCGAGCGCGTCGACCGCGCCGGGCAGTTTCACCGCGGCCAGCAGGATGCCGATGGATATGAAGAGTGTGATCGGCGGTGCCGCGACCTCGAATCCGGCGTAGAGCGTACGCAGCAGCCGCTTGTTCATCTCGCGCGGCCGGGTGGTGGTGACCAGGGCGTAGAGCACGCCCGCCAGCAGCGACGGGATGATCGCGATGTCGAAGCCGAGCGCGAGGATCAGCGGCACGGCGGGGGTGAACAGCGCGTACCAGGGCGCGTCGCCGAGCTGCTTGCGGCGCGTGCCGGAGTTCGGCCCGGGCCGCTCGGCCACCGACTTGAGGGACCAGGAGTGCTCGACGCCCTTGCGGCGGTTCTCGATCAGGACGAAGAGGACCGCGGCGACCAGCGCGAACGGGAACAGCTTGATCATGAAGCCGCGCACGGTGTGCACGGGCAGTTCGAGCGCCGTGGAGAAGAACTGCCAGACGGGCAGTTCGAACGGCATGCCGGCGGCGATGCCCATCAGGATCGTGCCCGCGGCGGTGGCTTTGGGGATGCCGACGGCGATCATCGCGGGGATGCCGATGATGCCCGCGAGCATCGCGGCGGGCGCCGAGCCGGTGACCGTGCCGACCAGCGTGGAGACGGCCAGTACGCCGAGCGCGACCACCACGGGCCGGTCGCCGCCGAATTCGACGATCTTGCGGACGAGGGTGCCCGCGATGCCCGTCTCGTCCAGCAACTTGCCGAGCCACGACCCGAGCAGGATCGCGATCATGGTGGCGGCCAGCGCCGGGGCGCCCTCCTGGAGCACCGTGTCCAGCACGCTGTTCTTGCCGGTCAGCGGCGCCCCGGAGACCAGGGCGATGGCGACGGCCAGCAGGACGAGTGCGAAGGCCGTGGGGAGCTTGCGGGTGAGCATCGCGGCGACACCCGCCGCCATGATCAGCAGAATGACGACACCCATGGCGTCACTTCTCTCTTCCGTGCGGTGTGCGTCTCCGCGGGGTACGTGCTTGCGGGGTACGTGCTTCCTGGGGATGTGCTTGCGGGGTACGTGCTTCCTGGGGATGTGCCTGCGCGGTCGTCGCCACTGGAGCGCCTGTCCTCGGGGTCCGCGACCCCGATGAAGGGCCCGGCGACGCGGTCACCCACTCGGCGAGCGCCGCCGTCAGCAGCAGCGGACTGCGGCCGAGACCGCAGACCGTACGGGCGTACGCGTGCGCCGCGATCTCGTCGGCGCCGGCGACGTGCCCGTACCAGCGGCGGCTGCCGAGCCGCAGCACGACATGGCCGAGCGCGCGCCTCAACTCGGCCTTGGCCGGGCCGTGGTGGAGCCGCGCGTGCGCGGCCTCGTGGGCGACGGCCGCGGCGCGGACGGAACCGGCCGGGTACCAGTCGCGCCACCCGAGCCGCTCCGCGAGGCTGTCGGCCGCCGCGATCGTGTCGGTGAACAGCTCGATGGCGTCGGGCCGCGAGGTGTAGCGCGCCAACAGCCCCATCTCCAGGCCGCCGTCGCTCTCCACGACGTCCGCCGCGCAGGCGACGGGTGCGAGCGCGGCACCGAACTCGGCCGCCGCGCGGGCCCATTGACGCAGCAGCGCGGGGTCGCGGCCCTCGTGGGTCGGGGTGCCCGCGAGCAGCCGCACGCCGAACTCGACGTCGTCCAGGTCGGCGAGGCGGCGCAGCGCGGCCAGGTCGGGCGTACGGGTCAGGACGGATGCCGTCATGTCCGTGCCTCCACAACGGCCACCACCGGCTCGTCGGCGGCGCGGCCGCTCAGTTCGCTGCGGGCCAGCGCGAGCAGCGACTGCGGTTCCACGACGCCGGACAGGTCGGAGATCCGGGACCCGATGAGCAGCCGCAGCGCGGGCGCGCGGACCCCGCCGTCGCCGTACGAGGTGACCTCGTCCACGAGCGTGGCGAGGACTTGGGGCGCGGCGCCCGCCGTGGTGGTCTCGACGCGGGCGTCGGGCGAGTGCAGCCGGACGACTCCGTCGGCGTCCACGACCCGCACGGGGTGGCGGGTGGCGCGGTACCGGCGGCGCAACTCCGTGCCGTACACGGTGTGCGAGGGCGTGCCCGCGAGGACCCGCACCTCGGCGGGGTCGGCCTTGAGGCTGGCGGCGGCGGCGCGCAGCCGTTCCCCGTCGTCGGCGCGGTGGGCCCGGTCCTGGGTACGCAGTTCGGTGGCGCCGGTGGCGACCGCGCGTACGGTGCTGGTCTGCGGGTCGACGGTGACCTCGACCTCGACGCCGTCGGCCGCCGCGCCCTGGGCGACGACCGCGCGTTCCGCCTCGGCGCGTACGGCCAGGATCTGTTCCTGTCCGGCGCCCGGGATGATCCGCTCGATCTGCTCGCGGACCAGCGCGAGGGCGACCCCGATCGGGCTGATGACCTCGCTGTGGGCGGCGATCCTTCCCTCGCGCTCGCAGAGGACGGCCAGGTGCGGTGTCACGGACGCGGCGCCGCCGCCCCCGCCGACCAGGACGGCGTTGTCCTTGTCCAGGCGGTACTCGGAGATCAGAGTGTCGACCACGGCCTTCACCTGGACCGTACCGGCGTCGAGCACCTGGGTCGCGGCGGTGGCGACGTCCACGCCGAGCGCGGCGGCCAGCGGCGCCAGCGCGGCCTTGGCCGTCTCCTGGTCCGAGCGGGCGAAGTCGCCCTCGGGGACCCGGCCGAGCGCGTTGGCCGCGCAGGTCATGGTGATCGCGAACCGGCCGCCCGCGGCGTCGAGGACCGCGTAGTCGGCGGGGTCGTCGGCGAGCGGGCTGACGGTGGCGAGCGTGGCGTCGCGCAGGTCGTCGGGGTCGGCGAAGCAGGCGTACGGCAGGCCCGCGATGTGGGCGCTGCGCGGTCCGACCGCGGTGACCTTCCCCCCGGTGCCGCCGGTCCCGGCCGTCCCGCCGCTGATCCTGACCATGGACCCGCCGCCGACGCCGACCGTCCGCACGTCGAGCGCGGACAGATAGGACGTCTTGCCGAGGATCGTGGCGTGCCGGACGGCGACCTTGCCGCGCCGTACGACGCTGATGTCGGTCGAGGTGCCGCCGGTCTCCAGGAACAGGCCCTCGCTGATCCGCTCCTGCATCAGCGCGCCCGCCACGCCGGCCGCGGGTCCCGACAGGACGGTCAGCAGCGGCCTGCGCCGCATCTCGTCCAGGGACATCACGCCGCCGTCGCAGCGCATCACCATGAGCGGGGACGTGACGCCCGCCTTGGTGATGGCCGCGTCGACCAGGTCGGCGGTGGCGAGCATGCGCGGCAGGATCGCGGCGTTGACCACGGCGGTACGGGTCCGCTTCTGGAGCCCGTACAGCGAGGTGATCGCGTGGGCCGCCGTCATCGGCAGGCCCTTGCCGCGGGCCGCTTCGAGCACGGCCTCCTCGCCCTCGGGGCGGTCGACGCTGAACGGCTGGCTGGCGACGAGGACTTCGGCGCCTTCCCGTACGACCTCGTCGACGGCCCTGCGCACCTCGGCCGTGTCCTCGGGGTCGGCGACATGGGCGTAGTGCAGCGGGAGCCGCTTGCCCGGGGTGAGTTCGAGGTTGCGGAAGGACGCGAGCCGGCGGGTGAGCGCGGCCCCCGGACCCGTACCGATGCCGATCAGGCCGACGGTGGCGACGTCACCCTCCAGGAGGGCGTTGGTAGCCTGGGTCGTACCGTGGGCCAGGAAGGCGACGTCCTCAGGGGCGTTCCCGGTCTGCTCCAGCAGGCGGTCGAGTGCTTCGACGATGCCGTGGGCTACGCCGTCCTCGTGGTGGTGGCTGGTGGGCACTTTCACCTGCCCCCGGAGTTCGAGGGTCGCGGCGTCTACGGCCACGGCGTCGGTGAAGGTCCCGCCCACGTCGATGCCGACGCGGATACGGTGGGTGGTCATGGTCTGGGCACCTCCTTGTGCAGTGTTGGCGAATACGCGGGCGGTGGGCCGGGCGGGGCAGGTGGAGCTGCTTCCGTCCGGCCGTTCTCCCTTGGGGCGGCAGGTCCTGCTCAGTAGCCGCGCACGTCGGGCCAGTGGCGCTGGACACCGGCGCGGTCGAGCACGGCGGCGAACGCGTCGAACCGTTTCTCCTCGGCCTGGACCCGGTGCGGTTCCACGCCTTCGGCGAGGCAGTGGGCGGCGAGGGCACCGGCGACCTCGCCGATGTTCCACTCCACCGGGTGCAGCCGGTAGCAGCCGTTGGTGATGTGGGTGGTGCCGATGTTCTTGCCCGCGGGCAGCAGATTGCGGACCCTGCGCGGGATGAGCGCGCCGAGCGGGATCTCGAACGGCACGGAGCCGATGTCTATGTAGTTGTCACCTCCGGTGGACGGGTGCAGGTCGATGCGGTAGCCGCCGACGCCGACCGAGTCGCGGTATTTGGTGCCGCCGTGCGGGCCGACGAGGTCGATCGCGAGGTCCTGCTCGGTGATGGTGGTGACGGCCTTGATCCGGCGGGACTCGCGGACGTACGGCGCCTTGGCCAGGCCGTCCGCGGTGCCGGTGATGTCGGGGCGGAGCCTGAGGCCGGGGAAGCCCTTGCCGCCGTCGGCGCGCGGCGCCTCGGTCTGGAGCCAGTACAGGACGGACAGCGACAACTGCCGCGCCTCGGCCACGGCTTGGGCCGAGGTCTCGGGGCCCGCGCCGATCAGCGGCTTGAGCCAGTAGTCGTTGAGCGGCCAGTTGACGAGCGTGATGTCGGAGTCGAAGGCGCCGGGCCGGTGCAACTGGCGGGCCAGAATGCGGCGGAAGCCCCACAGCTCCTTGTCGCCCGCGTCCTCCGACTGGTCGGCGTTGACGTCGAGCGGGTCGAGGTCGGGGTTGGGGACGAAGGTGCGCGGCACCGCTTCGAGCGTGCGCGGGTCGGGGGCGAGGAAGCCGAGCAGCGGGCCCGGCCAGAAGTCGGGGCGGTAGTCCCGCCAGAACTCGTAGTCGGCGGGCTTGTCGATGGTGTGGTCCTCGCCCTCGTGGTGCGAGAGCGCGAAGCACACCGTGATGCCCTGCTGGTTGAGCGGGTCGGCGGTCTCCGGGGCGTGCGGCTCGCCGAATTCGTCGCGCGACTCGGCGCCGACGGCGTGTTCGACACCGGCCAGCTCCAGCAGTTCGCCGGTCTCGGTCGCGTCGATCACGTACCGCGCCGCGATGGTGCGGCGGCTGCCGTCGCGCAGGCTCTCCACCGTGACGGACCGTACGGTGTCGTCCTCGGCCGCCGCCGCGACCGGGCGGTGCTCGGTCAGCAGCGTGAGGCGGCCGGACGCGAGGTGCGGCGCGAGCATCGACTCCAGCACGGCGAGGCCGACGCGCGGCTCGTGGCAGAGCTTGCTGACCCGCCCGGCACCGGGGTTCAGCTCGGTGAGGGCCAGCGCCTCCGAGCGCATCGGGTACCACTGGCGGTAGTACGACCTGATGGATTCCCGCAGGTGGCGGTACGAGGCGGTGGTGCCGAACTGTTCCACCCACGGGTGCTCGTCCGGCGGGACGGCCTGCGAGGTGAGCTGGCCGCCGATCCAGTCGGTCTCCTCGGTCAGTACGACGCCGCGCCCGGCGCGGCACGCGGCGAGTGCCGCCGCCACGCCGCCGAGGCCGCCGCCGACGATGAGAATGTCCGGTCCGGGTTTCACGAGTCTCCTTGAGGTGGTGCGTACCGCCTGCGGCGGTGCTGTCGAAAGATTGCGCGGTGCGTCGGATGACGGTTCTGCCCGGTGCCCCGGGTGACGCCGCCGGGCGATGGCCCGGACCCTCCGGCGCCCGGTTAGCCGAGGACGCCCTACGGCCACGTGGCCTGACGCCGACCGGCCGCGGGGCCCTTGAGCGTTAAGGGCTCCGGCCGCAAAGGCCCCGGGCCCCCGGCGCGTGGGCTCGCGGCGAGCGGGCCGCCGAGCACCGGACCACGGGCCGCGAAGCTCCGAACCTTGGGCGTGACGCCCGCGGCTGAGCCATCGACACCAGGGCCCATGACAACCGGGCCGCGGACGCCGGGCGCCGGGCCCCTGGACGCCGGGCCCCTGGACGCCGGGCCACCGGCACATGGGCTGACGGCGACCGGGCCACGGACGCCGGGCACCGGGCCCCTGGACGCCGGGCCACCGGCACATGGGCTGACGGCGACCGGGCCACGGACGCCCGGCCGCTGGGCGCGTGGGCCGCAAAGGCTCCGGGCCACTGGCACGTGGGGTCGCGGCGGGCGGGCCGGCCGGGTGGGGGTCATGGCCGTGGGTCCTGGGGCCGCGCCGGAGGCGGTCCCGCGCTGGCGCCCGGCCGGAAGGGGCAGGCCACCAGCGGCTCGGTGGCCGCCGCGATGTCCTCGCCCGCCACGAGGGCGGCCAGCATGCGGACGGCCGCGGCGCCCAACTCCGGCCGGGGGATGTCGAATCCGGTGGGCACCGGCTCGCCCGCGAGGTCGGGCGGCGGGCTGCCGAGCAGGGCGAGCGAGGCGTCGCGCGGGGCCTCGATCCCGGCGGCGCGGGCGGCGCCGCGCAGGGCCCGCCACGCGCTGCCGGTGTCGGTCTCCTCGGCGACGAACGCGGTGACGCCCTCGGCGAGCCAGCCGCGCAGCCGCTCGGGCGTCAGCTCGCGCTCGGGCGCCGCCGAGCGGAAGACGGCCGCGGGGCCGCCGGGCAGCCCGGCCGCCTCCAGGCCCTTGAGGAAGCCGTGTTCACGGTCGGTCGACGCGGGCGCCTCGTCGTCCTCGCGTACGAGCACGATCCGGCGGTGGCCGAGGGCCGCGAGCCGGGCCACGACCTCACGGGTGGCGTTGACGTAGTCGGCGCCGACCCAGGGCAGGCCCTCCAACTCGTCCCTGCGGCCGATGTGGACCACGGGGAAGCCGTCGCCGACCAGGCGGCTCAGCTCCTGCGCGGGCGCGTGACGGCCGAGGAAGAGACAGCCGTCCGCCAGCCGGACCCGGCTCAGCGCCTCGGGTCCGGCGGCCCCCGCGCCGCCGGAACTGGAGCCGGTGAAGAGCACCAGGTCGTAGCCGCGCGCGGCGGCCTCCTGCTCGACGCCCACCAGGAACGGGTAGTACGAGTGCTGCACGTCGGTGGGGAAGGTCGCGGTGAAGCTGAAGACGCCCAGCAGGTCGTTGCGGGCGGCGGCCAGCCTGCGGGCGGCCGGGTCGGGGACGTATCCGAGGCTGCGCGCGGCGTCGAGCACCTTGCGCCGGGTCTCCTCCGAGATCGCGACACCCTCCCGCTTGCCGCCGAGCACCAGCGAGACCGTGGCCTGCGAGACGCCCGCGAGCCGCGCGACCTCCGCCTGGCGCGGCCGTGACGTGCGCCCGGTCGGCGAGGGCGCCCGGCCCGGCCGGGATCGCTTCCTGGGTTCGTCCACCTGTGCTCCTCCTTCGTTAATGCGCATTAGTAATGCGCATTAACGAGCACTGTGGACCTTGCCACGCGTCACGTCAAGAGGGTGGACCGCATTTTCCGGCCACGCCCGCGCGCCTCGCCGACCTGTGGTTATCGTCGGGAGCGCCGTCTTTGGTGGCGGGAAACCTTGCCCCGCCGGGGCCGCGGCACCTCATCGGTGGCCGTCGGCGTCACCGTCCCCCCGGCCGCTCCCTGAGCGGCCGGGCGGGACACATCTGCGCGGAACGTATCGGCGCGGGAACGAATCGGCGCGGGAACCTGCACCGGCCGAGGACGTACGAGCCAAGGACGTACGAGCCGTTACGGCTTGTACGCCACTCCCCCGTACATCGCGACCTGCGAGTCGTCGACCGTGCCCTCGGCGGCCGGGTCGGGGCGCCAGTTGTGGACGAGGGTGACACCGGGCTCGACCAGATCGAGGCCCGCGAAGAAGGGCAGCACCTCGGCGTGGGTCCGGTTGCGGGCGGGCATGCCGCGCTTGGTGTACTCGGCGACGACACCCCCGATGGGCTTCGGGCTGGAGTCGGTGGTGACCGTGGAGATCGCCAGGTAGCTGCCGGACGGCAGGATGTCCACGTACTGCTTGACCAGGTCGTACGCCTTCTGGTCGTCCGTGACGAACTGGAGCACGGCGATGATCGACAGGGCGACCGGCCGGGACAGGTCCAGGGTCTCGGCCAGCTCGGCCGAGCCCAGGATCGCCGCCGGGTCCTTCATGTCCGCGTGGATGTAGGCGGTACGGCCCTCGGGCGTGCTGGTCAGCCGGGCGCCCGCGTGGGCCAGCACGATCGGGTCGTTGTCCATGTAGACCACGCGGGCGCTCGGGGTGACGCCCTGCGCGACCTCGTGGAGATTCGGCGAGGTCGGAATGCCGGTGCCGATGTCCAGGAACTGGTCGATGCCCTGCTCCGCCATGAAGCGGACGGCCCGGTGCATGAATTTACGGTTCTCACGCATCGATATCCGCAGACTGGGCCAGCCGCTCAGCATCTGCTCGGCGGCCTCGCGGTCCAGCGGGTAGTTGTCCTTGCCGCCGAGAATGTAGTCGTACACGCGTGCCGAGTGCGCGACGCTCGTGTCGATCTCGGGCGGCTCGTAGTTCGCAGGCCGCCGCGTCCAGGCCATGTCGTCGGGCATCCGCTGTTCCTCCTGAGTACGCCTGCGTTAAGTAAGTGATGAGCGTCAGGAAACCGGGAGGCTGGCCTGTCCAGCCTCCCAGCCCTGGGAGAAGACGTCGAGTTCGATCTGCGTGAAGATCAGCGCGGGACCTTCCGGATCAGTGGACTGGCGGACCGCGTAACGGCCGTCGGGAAGCCTGCGGACCTCCACGCAACTGCCGCCGTTGCTCCCGCTCCACGGCTTGTGCCAGCCTTCCGCTCCCAGCGTGAGAACAGCGTTGTGTATGCGATTCACTGGCCTAGAGCTCCTTGCGAATGGCACCGAGGAATTCTCCGGTGCGTTGTACTGGCAGGGCGTGGGCGCACATACGGTCCAGGGCTTCCTGGAACGTCGTGACATCGTCGTACTCGTCGAGATACACGGCACCGACGAGATTCTCGACATAGACGATGTCGGAGATCTCCTCGTGCGGGAATCGGAAGATGTGGAACGACCCGTACATGCCCTCGTGCGCGCAGATGCCGAAAGGCATCACCTGAAGCTTGATGTTCGGCTGTTCGGCCGCTTCGATGAGGCGGTCGATCTGGGCCCGCATGATCTCGGCGGGCACCATGGGACGGCGGAACACGGTCTCGTCCATGACCACCCACAATTCGGGCGGATTCGCGGAGGTGAGCAGTTGCTGCCGCTGTTTGCGGACGGCGACCCGGCGCTCGACCTCCTGGGCGGCCTTCTCCTCCGCGTCGTGGAGGCCGGCCCGCAGCACGGTCAGCGCGTATTCCTCGGTCTGGAGCAGGCCGGGGACGTAGTGGGGTTCGTAGGCCCGGATGAGGCTGGCCTCTTCCTCCAGGCTGACGTAGCCGCTGAACCAGGTGGGCAGGGCGTCCCGGTAACGGTGCCACCAGCCGGGCTGGTTGGCCTCGCGGACGAGGGCGAGGAAGGTCCTGGCCTCGTCGCCCGGGACGCCGTACTCCTCCAACAGCGTCTTGACGTAGGGGAGCTTCCACTTGCCCTTGGCCAGCTCCATGCGTCGGATCGTCAGAGGAGCCACGTCGAGGACCACGGCGGCGTCCTCGAACGACTTCCCGGCGGCGACCCGCAGGTCGCGCAATCGTCTGCCGAGCACCATCAGCCGAACGGTCGAGCCGCCCGACGACTGCGCAGCGGTCACGCCCCGGCTCCTCTCACCGAGTCCATGGGAGAAGTGTGCCACCCCCTCAGTGATATCCACACCTCGATTGCCTTCTCGGTGAAATTATCAAGATTAACCTTGCCCGCTGAGCGCGTCGGGGCGCATAGTGGCCAGGTGACCACGTTCACGCACACGCGATGGAGAGGAATCTCCGCTGTGGGTTCACCTACCACCGATACCGTGAGTTCCCGGCTGACTACTCCCGGCATTGGCTCCGCTTCCCGTACGCCCCGCCCCCGTGCCGACGGCTGCACTTTCGAACTGCTGGCATGCGGCGCGTCGGTTTCCGAGGCCCGGCGCCGTGCGCGCGCATATCTGACCGCGCGCGGATGCGGGCTGGACGCCTGCGATACGGCCGCTCTGTTGGTGAGTGAACTCGTCACCAATGCCGTGCGCCATACGACGAGCCCGACCGTCATCTGTTCCGTCCGGCGGGACGGCGTACGGGTCCGTATCGAGGTCGAGGACCACGGAAACGTCGGCGAGGGACCGGTCATGCGCGACAGCGGCACCCATGAGGTCAACGGCCGCGGGCTGCTGCTGGTGGACGCGGTGTGCGACGAGTGGGAAGTGGCGCCGGGCCGTGACGGCATCGGCCGGATCGTGCGCGCGGTGTTCCGGGACGAGACGGTCTGACGGCCTCGCCCTCGCCCCTTCACCCGGCGCCCCGGCTCCGCCCGCAGGCCGAAAGGGACCACCGCGGAGGTCTGCTACGCTGATCCAGCGACGTGCCCCTGTCCCAGCGTGATCCTGCGGTCACTTTCTGGTCCTGAATCAGCGGCGGACAAGCGGTACGGAGCACCCGAGATCCTGTGCGAGAATTATCCCGCACAAGCTTGGTCCTGTGGAGCAGTTTGGAGTGCTCGCCACCCTGTCAAGGTGGAGGCCGCGGGTTCAAATCCCGTCAGGACCGCTGCGGCTGGGTAGCTCAGTTGGTACGAGCGACCGCCTGAAAAGCGGTAGGTCGCCGGTTCGACCCCGGCCCCAGCCACCGCACGACGTAGGCCCCGTCTCCGGACGGGGCCTACGTCGTTCCCGTGCGCCATGTGCCCCACCGTCACCGTGCGTACCGCCGCGGGGAAATGCGTTCGCCGCGCGCCCGCCGCAGATGCGATCCTGGACCGCGTATGTCTACCCAACCCACCTCCGCTGATCTCGCCGAACGGCTGCCGTCGCTGACTTTGCGCGACGAGCAGCGGCTCGGCCGCCGACTCGACGGCGCCCGCCGTATCCGCAAGCCGGAGGCGCGGGCCGCCGTGCTGGCCGAGATCGCCGCCGAGATGGACAAGGGCGAGGCGCGGCTGGCGGCCCGCCGCGCCGCCGTGCCGAGGATCAGCTATCCCGAGGCGCTGCCGGTCAGCCAGAAGAAGGACGACATCCTGGCGGCGATCCGCGACCACCAGGTGGTGATCGTCGCGGGCGAGACCGGCTCGGGCAAGACGACGCAGATCCCGAAGATCTGCCTGGAGCTGGGCCGCGGGGTGCGCGGTCTGATCGGCCACACCCAGCCGCGCCGGATCGCGGCCCGTACCGTCGCCGAGCGCGTGGCGGAGGAGCTGGCGACACCGCTCGGGGAGGCGGTCGGCTGGAAGGTCCGCTTCACCGACCAGGTCGGCGACTCCACGCTGGTCAAGCTGATGACCGACGGCATCATGCTCGCCGAGATCCAGACCGACCGCGAGCTGCGCGCGTACGACACGATCATCATCGACGAGGCGCACGAGCGCAGCCTCAACATCGACTTCATCCTCGGCTACCTGGCCCAACTCCTGCCGCGCCGCCCCGATCTGAAGGTGATCATCACCTCGGCGACGATCGACCCGCAGCGCTTCTCCCGGCACTTCGGGGACGCGCCGGTGGTCGAGGTCAGCGGCCGTACGTATCCGGTGGAGGTCCGCTACCGGCCGCTGGCCGACGAGGGCGCGGACGGTGACGAGGGGGCCGACGACCGCGACCAGATCACCGCGATCTGCGACGCGGTCGACGAACTCCAGGCCGAGGGTCCGGGCGACATCCTGGTCTTCCTCTCCGGCGAGCGCGAGATCCGCGACACCGCGGACGCGCTGACCAAGAAGAACCTCCGCTCGACCGAGGTGCTGCCGCTGTACGCGCGGCTGTCGTCGGCCGAGCAGCACCGCGTGTTCCAGCAGCACAGCGGGCGCCGCGTCGTGCTGGCCACGAACGTCGCCGAGACGTCGCTGACCGTCCCCGGCATCCGGTACGTGATCGACCCCGGCACCGCCCGGATCTCCCGCTACAGCCACCGCACCAAGGTGCAGCGGCTGCCGATCGAGCGGATCAGCCAGGCCAGCGCCAACCAGCGCAAGGGCCGCTGCGGCCGTACGTCGGACGGCGTCTGCATCCGGCTGTACGACGAGGACGACTTCCTGTCCCGGCCGGAGTTCACCGACGCCGAGATCCTGCGCACCAACCTGGCCTCGGTCATCCTCCAGATGACGGCGGCCGGGCTCGGCGACATCGCGCGCTTCCCCTTCATCGACCCGCCGGACAGCCGGAACATCAAGGACGGTGTCCAACTCCTCGAAGAGCTGGGCGCGTTGGACCCCAAGGAGAAGGACCCGCGCAAGCGGCTGACTCCGCTGGGCCGCAAGCTCTCGCAGCTCCCGGTGGACCCGCGGCTCGCCCGTATGGTGCTGGAGGCCGACCGCAACGGGTGCGCGCGCGAGGTCATGGTGATCGCGGCGGCGCTGTCCATCCAGGACCCGCGCGAACGCCCCGCGGACAAGCAGACGCAGGCCGACCAGCAGCACGCCCGCTTCCGCGACGAGACCAGCGACTTCCTGTCCTTCCTCAACTTGTGGGGCTACGTCCGCGACCGGCAGAAGGACCTGTCCTCGTCGGCCTTCCGCCGCATGTGCCGCTCGGAGTTCCTGAACTACCTGCGCATCCGCGAGTGGCAGGACATCTACAGCCAGCTCCGTACGGTCGCCAAGTCCCTGGGCATCACGGTCACCGAGCCCAAGTCCGAGGACGACGCGGCCGATCCGGTACGGGTCCACCAGTCGCTGCTGGCGGGCCTGTTGTCGCACCTGGGGCTCAAAGACACCGACAAGAACGAGTACTTGGGCGCCCGCAGCGCGAAATTCGCCGTCTTCCCCGGCTCGGCGCTGTTCAAGAAGCCGCCGCGCTGGATCATGTCGGCCGAGTTGGTGGAGACCTCCCGGCTGTGGGCACGGGTCAACGCGCGGATCGAGCCGGAGTGGGTGGAGCCGCTGGCCCAGCACCTGATCAAGCGCACCTACAGCGAGCCGCACTGGGAGAAGGACCAGGCGGCCGTGATGGCGTACGAGCGCGTCACCCTCTACGGCGTCCCGCTGGTCGCCCAGCGCAAGGTCACCTACGGCCGGATCGACCCCGAGGTCTCCCGCGAGCTGTTCATCCGCAACGCGCTGGTCGAGGGCGACTGGCGCACCCACCACCAGTTCTTCCACGACAACCGCAAACTCCTCGGCGAGGTCGAGGAGTTGGAGCACCGCGCCCGGCGCCGCGACATCCTCGTGGACGACGAGACGCTCTTCGACTTCTACGACGCGCGGCTGCCCGAGGACGTCGTCTCCGGCGCCCACTTCGACTCCTGGTGGAAGCAGAAGCGGCGCGAAGAGCCGGAGTTGCTGAACTTCGAGCACTCCATGCTGATCAACGAGAACGCGGAGGCCGTCACCAAGGACGACTACCCGGACTCCTGGCGGCAGGGCGCACTCAAATTCCGCGTCACGTACCAGTTCGAACCGGGCGCCGACGCCGACGGCGTCACCGTCCACATCCCGCTCCAGGTCCTCAACCAGGTCTCGGCCGACGGCTTCGACTGGCAGATCCCGGGCCTGCGCGAGGAGGTCGTCACCGAGCTGATCCGCTCGCTGCCCAAGGCGATCCGCCGCCATTACGTCCCCGCGCCGAACTACGCCAAGAAGTTCCTGGAGCGCGCGGTCGCCGGGCCCGACCCCCTGCCGTCCGTGCTGGCGCGGGAGTTGCAGAAGATGGTCGGGGTGCCGGTCACCGGGGAGGACTTCGACCTCGGCAAGGTGCCCGAGCATCTGAAGATCACCTTCCGGGTGGTGGACGAGCGGCGCCGCAAGCTCGCCGAGGACAAGGACCTGGACGCGCTGCGGCTGCGGCTGAAGCCGAAGACGCGGGAGGCGATCACCAGGGCCTTCGAGTCGGCCTCGGACCCCGCGCTGGCCTCGGTCCAGCAGCGCACCGGGCTCACCGACTGGACGATCGGCGCGCTGCCGCGCACCTTCGAGGCGCGGCGCGCGGGCCAGCCCGTCAAGGCGTTCCCCGCGCTCGTCGACGAGGGCGCCACCGTGGCCGTACGGCTCTTCGACACCGAGCCGGAGCAGGCCGCGGCGATGTGGCGGGGCACGCGGCGGCTGATCCTGCTCAACGTGCCGGTGAATCCGGCGAAGTTCGCCGCGGACAAGCTGTCCAACCAGCAGAAGCTGGCGCTCTCGCGCAATCCGCACGGCAGCGTGCAGGCGCTCTTCGAGGACTGCGCGACCGCCGCCGCCGACCGGCTGATCGCCGACCACGGCGGGCCCGCGTGGGACGAGGAGTCCTTCCGCAAGCTGTACGACGCGGTCCGCGCCGATCTGGTCGAGCTGACCTCACGCAGCGTCCAGCGGGTCCAGCAGGTGCTGGCCGCCTGGCAGTCCTGCGAGCGGCGCCTGAAGGACACCACGAGCCTCGCGCTGGTCGCCAACCTCCAGGACGTACGGGAGCAGCTCGCGGGCCTGGTGCACGCCGGTTTCGTGACCGAGGCGGGGCTCAAGCGGCTGCCCGACCTGATGCGGTATCTGGTCGGCGTCGACCGCCGCCTCCAGCAGATGCCGACGGGGGTCCAGCGGGACACCACGCGGATGGAGAAGGTCCGGGAGATCCAGGCCGAGTACGGCGAGCTGCTGGCCGCCCAGCCGGCCGGGCGGCCGGTGCCGGCCGCGGTGCGGGACATCCGCTGGATGATCGAGGAGCTGCGCGTCAGCTACTTCGCGCACGCGCTGGGCACGGCGTTCCCGGTCTCCGACAAACGCGTCTTCAAGGCCCTCGACGACGCCTGGGCCTGACCGCCCCGCACCGCCCGGCCGCCCCCCGGCAACGAGTTCGACCCCACCCCCTGACCTGCTGTACAGTCTGTCTCGCAGCCGAGCCCAACAGGCTGTGACACCAGGTCCTGTGGAGCAGTTTGGAGTGCTCGCCACCCTGTCAAGGTGGAGGCCGCGGGTTCAAATCCCGTCAGGACCGCCGTACGTCTGCCACCAGGCCCGCACCTTAGGTGCGGGCCTTTTCGCTGCCCCCGCAGGCCGCGCCCGCGGCGCCAGCCGCACATCAGACACAGCAAATCCCGTCAGGACCGCCGTACGTCTGCCACTAGGCCCGCACCTTAGGTGCGGGCCTTTTCGCTGCCCCCGCAGGCCGCGCCCGCGGCGCCAGCCGCACATCAGACACAGCAAATCCCGTCAGGACC